>JBLFXH010000007.1:0-30450 GCA_047611125.1 Rhodothermales bacterium | reverse complement strand
CGCTCTGGCTGGGACATCGCGTGACACGCCAGATTGTCGACCTCGATCAGGACGCGGCTTGGCAGTACATCAGGGGCCAAAGGGTGGGCGTGCAGCCCAGTCAGGGCAACCGATACGGCTACGTGCAGGTCAGGTGCCTAGGCGTGCCGCTTGGCGTCGGCCTCTATGATCCCGACCTGGCCGACCTCGAATCGCTCTATCCACGCCAGTGGGGCGGGATGCATCGGCCATCGGGCTGAACCACCAGCGCGCTGAACCACCAGCGCGCTGAACAAACGCGCGCTGAACCAACAACCTGCTGAACCAACAGCCTCTACCGCAGCTGGAAGCGGAACGTAACCACACCCGTCTGCTCTTCCTGAGGTGCGTTTGGAGGCAGCGGGTTGAATTGCCAGTTGAGTAGGGCGTTCATCACGGCCTGCTCCAATCCTGGATTGCCCTTGATCAGGGGAATTCTGCGTGTCACGCGGCCCGACGGAGCGACCGTAATTCGCACTCGAATCACCGCGTTAACCTGCTCGGTGTACTGCGGAAGCACTGTTTGCACAGCCTGGCGGTTCAGGCCCTCAATCTGGAAGGGCGCTCGACGCGTTTCCTCCAAGCCTGTGCCCTCCTCCCCCTCCTGCGGATCGGTTGCGCCTTCAGGATCTCCAGATCCCAGTGGACGAATCGGCTCCGCCGGAGCAGGCTCGGGAGCACGCTCCACCTCCGGGGTGTTTTCTTGGGCGACTGGCGAAACCACTTCGGCCTCATTTTCCTGAACGGTCTCCGCAATCACGGGCGCGGCCGCAGGCAGTTCGACTGGGCGGGCCTGCTCTGGCGGCGGCGCAGGACGTTCTTCCTCCAACGCCTCCTCAGGCTCGGGTCGTGGGGGTACGGGCTGCTGGGTGACTGCCCGACTCACGGGCCGTCCTTCGGAAAAGCTCCCGAAATCAACCTCAACGAATCCCATCTGGGGCTCCTCGACCGCGGCCACCGTCAAGATGGAGAGACCGATTAGCACCAGTGCGTGCAGGAACACGCTCACGGAGATTCCTATCCAGTCGTCCCGATCCATATGCATCTGTTGGTTCAGAGAATCAACGCGCGCTCCGACATCAGGATTCCCGACCCGAGTCACCGTGCCGCCAGACGTCTCGCACCACATACCGTGGTCTGCCCTTCACCTCGTCGTAAACACGCGCCAAATACGAACCAACGACCCCGAGGAAGAAGATTTGCAACCCGCCAAAGAAGAACCCCACGAACAGGATCGAAGACCAACCGGGGACCGTGGTGTTGGTCGTGAGCTTGGCGATGAGAACCCATACCAGACCAATTACCGACAGTAGCGAAACGCCGAGGCCAATCCGCACCGCGAGCTTGAGCGGCCTTCCCGAAAATGAAGCGATCCCGTCTAATGCGAGTCTCATGCGATCCCGCCACGCATATTTGCTAGACCCGCCAGCCCTCGGGGCACGGTCGTACTCAACGCCCGTCTGATTGAAGCCGAGCCAGGATATCAGTCCCCGTACGTACGGCTGTTGCTCGGTGAGTTCGCGATACGCGTCTAGGACGGCCCTCGATACCAGGCGGAAATCGCCTGTATCCAGTGGCGCATCCACCTCAGACATACGCCTAAACACCCGGTAGAAGACGCTGGCCGTGGCTCGCTGAAGGAAAGAATCGCCATCCCGCTGGCGCCTAACCCCGTAGACCACGTCGAATCCCTGCCTCCACTTGTCAATCATTTCCCCAACTACGGGCAGCGGATCCTGCAAGTCCGCATCGAGGATTACGGCGGCGTCCTTAGTAGCGAAATGCATGCCGGCCGTAACCGCCAGCTGATGTCCAAAATTCCTAGAGAAGCGGATCAGGACGTAGCCCTCTAGCCCTGACACCAAATCCCGCGCCACCCGCGCCGTCTGATCGGAGGAGCCATCGTCCACAAAAACCACCTGCTGCACCTCGGGCCTCCCTTGCCGGAACAGCTCAATCTGGCGCACAAGTTCTGGCACCATCACCTCTTCGTTGAAGAGTGGGATGACCAGACTTACGGACTCTTGTGCGGGGATGGGCATCCCCAAAACTAGTCCACCGACGGCCGTTTGTAGGCCTCTTTTCGGAATTCGTACGAGAGGGACATCCTGTGCGAGAATCCCAGCTCGGAGGCAAGGCCGGCGAAATCGCCGAATCCGTAGTCGATCTTTATCCCACCATACTTCAGGCCAGCGCCAACGGTGGGCGTCATATCGAGTCCTTCGCCACGTACTTGTCTGATGCGAGCCAGCCCAAGCCTAATGGAGGCTACGTCCATGTGGGTGTACTCCGCTCCCAGTCTCGGATGAAAGGAGATGCTGGCCAGGTCAAAGGCGTTGGCGGCCTGTCCGTCGAACGCCAGATCAACGTCAGCAGCGAACGTAAACACTCCCTGTCCCGTGGGTTGGATGCGGGCCATTCCAAGCCTGGCCACCGGAAGTACCAGTTCGGTGCCACCAGACGGGAGTTCATCGCCGAATACCGTCTCCAGATTCGCCAGATTCCCGGCGTTGATGCTCCAGCTCTGCAGCATGGTTGTGATGTCTTGAAGATTGACACCGAATCGGTATCGCTGTCCCACGTACCGGGCCGAGGCGTCCACGGAATACCCCCAGGCTGAGGCGAACGAGCCGATGCTGCGCCGGATCAGCTTGGCCGAGACACCCACAGCCAGGGACGGACGCAGCTGCCGGGCGTAGCCAACAAAGAACGCGTAGTCAGCGGCTGAGAAGGAGGTTACGAAATCGCCAGGGTTCGCCTTGGGTTGGTCGCGTTCAGCGTCCCACGCATCGAGCGTGTTCTTGATGTCGTTGACACCGCTGCGAAAAAAGGCAAAGGCCACCGTTGACCGGTCTGTCAGTGGCATGGCCGCCGATCCGTAATCGAATGACACAGAGCCTGAAAAGCGCTCGGCGTGCATGTATGAGACCTCAGGAAACTGCAGGCCCATGAGCCCGGCGGCGTTCCAATAGACGGCATCCACGTCCGATGCCACGGCAACGTGCGCTCCGCCCATGGCCAAGGCCCGTGCTCCGACGCCTCCGGCCAGGAAATCGGCACCGTACTTAGCCACACGCTGGGCCTGGGCCTGCGTGCAGGTCAGGACCAGAAGGAGCAGGAAGGCGAACAGGCGGTGCGGGAGCGGCAAAACGTTTGTGTATGGCAATTAAGAACCCCGAAGCGACTGCGTGCCGGAATGCAGGGGGCACTCATTGGTTTCGCGTTCAGCGCAGAACGGGCTGAATCAGTCTGCGAGTCGCCGAAATCGTACGCCGAACGCCCCATCCACCCCGTCTCGATGCGGGAAGGTCTCCATGTAGCCCTCCGGAGTCACCAGGGCCTCGTCCAGCCAGATATCGGCGGGCTCGACCTGGAATTCAGGGTGGGACGCCAGGAAGGCCCCGGCGCGATTCTGATTTTCTTCCGGCGCGATTGAACAGGTCGAATAGACGAGCACGCCTCCCGGCCTCACGACTCCGGCCGCGGCATTCAGCAATTCCGTCTGAAGAGGGATCAGTTCGTCGAAATCCTCGGGGGTACGGTGCCACCGCAGATCAGCTCGACTGCTGAGGACGCCCAGCCCGGTACACGGCACATCGACGAGTACCCGGTCTGCCGAATCGGGATTCGCCTCCGCCCAATCGCGGAAATCGGCGGCCTCCGTCTGAAGGGCAGGCGATTCGTCGAGGCCCTCGAGCAGCCTGAGCCGCGTCTCACTGGCGTCTACTGCCATCAGGAGACCCTGCCCGGCCATCCGCTCGTGGATATACCTGGACTTACCGCCGGGAGCGGCGCAGCCGTCCACGATGCGCTCACCCGGCTGGGGGTCCAGGAGGCGAACGACCAGCCCGGCACTTTCGTCCTGCACTGAGACTGCCCCGCCCTTGACCCACTCGCCCCGGATCACGGGCTGCAGGCGCTCGACCCGTATATAGTCATCGAGCCAGGTTGACTGGGAGAATCGTACGTGAGCGTCCGAGAGAAACTGCTCAAACTCCTCTCGGCGCTCTGCCACACGCAGACTGAAAACGGGAGGGCGATTGTTGTGCTCCAGTAGCTTTTTAGTGGCCTCGGGACCGAATCGCGCCAACCAGCGCTCCACCATCCACTGCGGATGGGACCAGCGGACGGCCAGTTCTTCAGGAAGGTCACGCGTCAAATCCGTCTTCCAAGGCTTCTTCCGATCCAACGAGCGCAGGACAGCGTTGACTAGCTTTGCCGCACCGGGGCGGACGGTCTTGCCCGCCGCTTCGACGGCTTGATGCACCGCGGCATGGGGGGCGGTGCAAGCCACGGCAAGGTCGTACGTGCCGATCCGGAGCAGCTCCTTGATGGGCGGCTCAAGCGATTCGAAGGGTCCCCTATAGCAGGTTGCGGCCAGGTAGTCCAGCCACGCTCGCCAGCGGGTTACGCCACCCACTAGCTCCGTAGCGACCCGCTCGGCAGCTGGATTTAGACGCCGTTCACCTCCAACCAGGCTCGCGAATGCGCCGTCCTCCGAGATTCGAACCAGGCGATGAACCGCGGCAATTCGGCCTTCCACGCCCGCGGTGCCCCGCGCCTTGGGAATCTTGCTTTCTTCGGTCATCGATCGAGCTCCTTTTGGAGTGAGCGGGCCGCAACCAGGAGGGGATCCAAGCTGGGTGCGACGGGCGGTGTGTAAATCAGATCTAGGTCGTAAAGGTCTTCCACGGTGGCGCGCTGCCTGAGGAGTGGTACTAGGACGTTAGCCCTCAGTGCCGCGCCGTCCTGTCCGACCAGCTGGCCGCCAAGCAGACGCCGACTATTCCGGTCAGCTAGGAGATGAATCCCGATGGGACTTCGCCCCGGCATCCGCGCCGCGCGACTGGAGTGGGAGGCGTCGGCACTGACCGGGTCAAATCCCGCGGTTCGGGCCTCCTCCTCAGACAGCCCGGCGATGGCAATCTCGAGACCCGCCACCTTGAGGGCGTAGGCCCCAACCGTCCCTCGGAAACGTGCAGGAGCGCCGCGTCCAGTGCGGGCCGCGTTGGTCCCGGCCACTCGGGCCGTGCGAAACGCATTGGGCGACAGCGGGACCAAGGCGGGTGCGTCTGTAACCAGATGGTGCACCTCCGCGCAGTCACCGCAAGCCCAGATGCTCGAGTTGGAGGTGCGCATGTTTTCATCGGTGGCGATGGCTCCCGTCGTCCCAATCCGAAGACCGGCTTCTATTGCCAGCTCCACGTTGGGGGCAGTCCCGGTGGCCGCCAGAACCCGCTCGGCTCCGACCAACTCGCCGTCGTCCGTGCGAACCGCGATGGGTGCACCAGGAGCGCCGTGACGAACTCCCGTGGCACGGGTCTGTCGAATGCCGACTCCCATCGCCCTCAAGGCGTCCTCAACCGTGCGCTGAAGAGTGGGCGCGAGTCGGCTCCCCATGGGTCCGCCGGGCGCCAGCACGGTGACGCGGTGGCCGGCCAAGGCCAGCTGCTCCGCCACCTCAAGACCAATGAAGCCACCCCCGAGTACTACCCAGCGTTCCCTGCCGCCCCGGGACTGCGCGTCCACTGTGGCGGCATCTGCCAGCGTTCGAAAGGTGTGAACCCGATCTCCCTCGAGGCCCTCAACGTCTGGCAATCGCACGTGGGCTCCCGTGGCCAGGATGAGCTTGTCGTACCGTTCCTCGCGGACTTCCAGCGTAGCGAGGTCGTGTACCCGGAGCCTGCGGCGGCCGGCATCTACATGCTCTACCCGGTGCAGAATGCGAGCATCTACACCGCGGGTCCGCTGAATTTGTTCTGGGGTCAGCAAAACCAAGTCGTCAGGCTTGGCCACCAAACCGGTCAGCAGATACGGCATCTCACAAGCGCCGTAGGAAATAGTACTCCCCTGCTCGAGAAGTACGACCTCGGCCTCCGGGTCAACGCGTTTAGCCTGTGCCGCGGCGGCAGGACCAGCCGCGACGCCGCCGATGACAAAAATTCGCTGTGAAGCCATGCCGCAAGTTACCTTGGCCCGACCGAACACACCCTACTCCAAATGGCTTTCATCCAATCCGCGAACCCCTACGACGTATGCATTGTGGGCTCGGGGGCCGGCGGCGGCATGAGTGCCTATGTGCTGGCCCGAGCGGGCCTAAATGTCCTCCTGCTGGAAGCCGGACAAGATTGGGACGCTGGCCGGGACGGTCACATGCTGACCTGGAATCACGAGTCCCCGCGCCGCGGAGCCGGCACGCCAGACATGCCTTTCGGCGAGTTCGACGGATGCATAGGCGGATGGAATCTGGAAGGCGAGCCCTATACCAAAGCTGAGGGCACCGAGTGGGACTGGTTTCGTGCCCGAATGCTGGGTGGTCGGACCAATCATTGGGGACGCATCTCGCTGAGATTCGGCCCCGACGACTTCCGGCGAAAGACCCTTGACGGTGCCGGGGATGACTGGCCCATCGGCTACGAGGATCTGAAGCCGTACTACGACCGCCTGGACCGCACCATAGGTCTCTTCGGGAGCATGGAGGGCATGGAGAACGAGCCCGACGGCATTTTCCAGGCTCCACCGGCTCCCCGATGTCACGAACGCAAGATCATGGAGGCCGGTGGCAAGCTGGGTATTCCCGTAGTGGCTAACCGCCTCTCGGTAATCACTGAGCCCACTGGTGGAAGACCTGCCTGTCATTATTGCGGCCAATGCGGAAGAGGCTGTTCCTCAAGATCCAATTTCTCGGTACCCTCGGTCCTACTCCCTGACGCGAGGGCCAGCGGCAACCTGACCATTCGGCACGGGGCCATGGTGCGCCGAGTGTTGACCAACGATGAGGGCCGGGCGACTGGTGTTTCCTTTGTGGATCGAAATACGCTCATGGAAGAGCAGGTCTCGGCCAAGGCCGTGGTGCTGGCGGCATCAGCCTGTGAGTCGGCCCGCCTTCTCCTGAATTCCAGTTCAAACCAACACCCCAACGGACTCGCGAACTCGTCGGATGCCGCCGGGCGGTACTTGATGGACTCCACCGGCGCGGATGTCATGGGCTTCGTCCCGGAGCTGGCCGGCAGGGCGCCTGAGAATGAGGATGGCGTGGGCGGCGCGCATGTCTACATACCCTGGTGGCTGGACGGCAAAAAGACCGACTTCCGGCGAGGCTATCACATTGAAGTGTGGGGTGGCAGGGGTATGCCCGGATACGGATTTGGAGGCGGCATTCATCGCATGAACGGGACCCACAACGCCGAGGGCATTGTCAACAGCCGCGGTGGTGGTGGGTACGGGGCGCAGTTGAAGGCCGACTACCGGTACCATTATGGGGCAACGGTTGGATTTTCGGGCCGCGGTGAGATGATCGCCCGCCGTGAAAACCACTGTGCCATCGACCCAACCACGGTGGATCGCTACGGCATCCCTGTACTCCGATTCGATGTGACCTGGAGCGACGAGGAGCTGCGTCAGGTCAAGCATTTTCAGGAGACGGGATATGCCATGCTAGAGGCTATGGGTGCCGACCCCTATTGGGAGATGCCCGATGCCGAGGCAAACTATGGGATTACCCGGCCTGGCCAGATCATTCACGAGGTAGGCACCACTCGAATGGGTGACGATCCTCGCACCTCGGTCCTCAACTCGTTTTGTCAGGCCCATGACGCCGACAACGTGTTTATTGCCGATGCGGGGCCGCTCGTGTCGCAACCTCACAAGAACTGTACGTGGACCATTCTCGCCCTGGCCATGAGGACTTCGGAGTACATCGTCGAGCAGTTTCGCCTGCGCAACATCTAGCCTTCCCATGGACAGACGAGAATACCTGAAGCTATTGGGCGCCGCCTCTGTCGGGGCGACCCTTCCTGGCTGCGCCCCTTCGGATGAAACCGAGCGGGCCGCGCGTGTAGCCGCCGGCCTTGACCCCCTCGACCCACCAGGTGACTTTGCCGGATACGAACCGCGGTTTTTCACACCGGCCGAGTTCGAAACCGTGCGCCTTTTGGCCGACATCATTATTCCAGCGGACGCCACTTCTGGAAATGCCAGCTCTGCGCGCGTACCGGAGTTCATTGATTTCACGGCATGGGACAGAGAGACCTTTCAAGTGCCGTTGAGGGGCGGTCTGGCCTGGACCGATGAGGCCTGCCGAAGGTCCTACGGATCACGATTCGCTGAGTGTTCGATTGATGCCCGGATGGACATGGTCGAACGCCTCGCATGGCCGAAATCGGCCGCCGATGAAGATGCTCCTGGAGTGACATTTTTCACCCTCATGCGTGACATGACGGCCTCGGGCTTCTACAGTTCTGAGATCGGAATGACGGATGTTGGTTTCCGCGGTAACCAAGCCATCGCTGTTTGGAAAGGGTGCTGAGACTAGAGCACATAGGCATTGCCGTGGAGGACGTAGAGACCATGACCCGCGTCCTCTCGGAGGTCCTTGGACGACGGCCCTATAAGGCCGAAACGGTGTCCTCTGAGGGTGTTCGCACCCTGTTCCTGAACGCCGGGGGGGCAAAACTCGAGCTACTGGAGTCCACCTCTCAAGACTCTCCTATCGCTGGCTTCCTCAAGAAGCGGGGGGCTGGGATGCATCACCTGGCTTTCGAGGTGGCAGACCTAGATGGTGAAATCGCGCGCCTCGAGACTCTGGGCTACGAGGTTCTAGGGAAGGCCCGGCCGGGCGCTGACGGAAAGCGCATTGTCTTTCTGCACCCGCGATCTACGGGCCGGGTGTTGATTGAGTTGTGTCAGCAGGTGGACTTCCCTACTGCGGATACGGAGACCGAGCCTGCCCCGACAAGCCGCATCAACGTTCTCGAGTCTCCGCTCTCGGGCGCCCTGACGCATGCGCTAGGCCGATATTTTTGCGTGGAGCCATCACCGAGCCCGGCTTCAGTTGGTGCGATTCGGGTGGGCGGCTCCGCCGGGGCGCCTCACATAGTCCTGTCGGACGCTGCAGCCGGAGACCTTGAGATCAGGATCTCAACGGACCAGATTCAGGAGTCTGGCAGCCGCGGAGCGCGGGCAGTTTCAGCAGGTGCGGGGTGCGTATGCACGATCCCGGCCCATCTGTGGCGGGGCCTCCCCGATCCGTGGGGCCTCCTGGCCGACCTCGTGGCCGTTCATGTCCGAGGCGACTGACTAGCGCCGGAACGCCGCACGCAACGCAGGCTCTAGTCTCCCGCCGTCGTAGCCCAGGAGGAATACCGAGACGCCGCCGAGGCCTCGCTCCGTCACGAAACTGTACTTGGCTTCCAGACTTTCGCGGTCCTCGAACCATCCTTGGTACCAGCCAGACGCGCCCCGATAGGCATAGTATGGGGACCCGGACTCGGGATCGCGTTGCAGCCGGTATTGGCCAATACGCTGGCTGGCAGAAATCTGGATGAGAGGCAGCAGCGCGGGACTCACTGGCGCAAATGTGATCGGGACGCCCTCCCCCCTAGTCTCTGCGCCGGGAGTGGCCGAGACCGTGGGCCACTCGTACCCGTAGTACGGTGCCGCCATTACTAGTTTAGTGCGGTCGATGCCTAAGGCCTGGTAGCGTGCGGTAATGCCCTCCCAGGACGCGCCGCCCCATCCCCGCAGTGGCGCCACCGGACCCGCCGTAGGAGCGTTCAGCCAGTGCATATCGTAACCCTGCACGACCAGGTAGTCTGCAGCACCCGCGAGCGCGACTTCGTCGTAGGCCTCTCCGTAGTCGAAGCCCGGCAAGAATACCGTCAGTTCAGCGGAGGACTTGTAGTTCTTCAGCCGCCGGCTGAGTGACTGCGCCAATTGCGTGAACCCGGCTCGGGCCGCAGGTGTGGAAGGCTCGAAGATCTCGAAGTTTAGATGCGCACCATCTGCGCCGGCCGCCTCGACGAGGTCCATGACGGTGTCCTCAAGGCGCTTTCGATTTTCGCGGCTTCCCAAGACTGAGGAAAACGTCGTCGGATCGAGGATGGCGAAGGTCGGTGCCACCTTCCCCCCGGCCTGATGAACCGCTCCCACCAGATCGGTCCAATTCTCCGGCCACCCGTAGCGCTCGGTTACCGATCCATCCGCACTGACCGGCAGTTCGAAAAAAAGGATCTTGTCGTATAGACTTAGGTCGTAGTCCCCCCACGAGTCCTGCATCCACCAAGCGTGATACCCGACCACCCGATTCTGGGCTTGGACCGCAGAATCAGCGAGCGGTAGTAGCAGCAAGAGCAGAAGGACCGCTGAGAGCGAGTCGCGAAAATCTCCCATCACGGTGTCGAAGCGCTCGCGAATAGCTCCGCTCGAGCAAGGGTGAGCGTAGCCATGAGTTCACGGTCACCGTAGGAGAGCGGAAAGATGGCTACGCCTCCCAGGCCCTGCGTCACCCCGAATAGGTATTTCTCGGCGATGCTGTCCGCATCGTCAAACCACCCTTGATGCCACCCCAGACTGTCCTGGTAGGCGTAGTACGGAGAGCCGGATTCTGTATCCCGGAGCTTTCCGTGTAGAATGGCACGCTCGCGCGCGCTTGGAAGATCGGGAGTGCCCGACCCATAGGCGAGGATCGTCGCCGGGCCCGTAGTCTCGGCCCCGGGGAAGTAGTCGGTCGTAGGCCATTCGTAGCCGAAGTAAGGGATAGTGAAGAGCATCTTCTGCGGAGGCACTCCGAGTTGGGAGTATCTCGCCAGGATCCCATGCCAATTGCGTCCCTCCCAACCGTCAATAGGCGCTACGGGGCCGGCCGTGCCCCCGGTCTGCCAGTGGAGGTCGTAGGCCTGGACAATCATCTGGTCCAAGTGCTCGGCCAGCGCCATTTCATCCATAGCATCAGCGGGATCCTCGGCCAGCGTATACATCGTTATGAGCGAGCCCGGGCGCTGCTCGTCTAGAGCCGTACGCAGGTCTGCCACCAACCCCGTCAGGCTCTCTCTGACTGCGAACGGCACAGAATCAAACATCTCGAAGTCGAGATGGACTCCGTCTGCCGAGACATCGGTGGCCAGGGCAATGAGTTCATCGAGGAGTGTTTGGGTAGCTGTGGTATCGCCTAGTACCGAGAGGTAGGTGTCCGAATCCAGAATGGTAACGCTCGGGATCACAGGGGTATCGGTCACGCGTGCCGTCGAAATCATCGCGGCCCAGTCTTCAGGCCACCCGTGGCGATTAACGAGCCGACCGTCTTTCCCTACCTCCAGGGAAAAGAAGTACAGACCGTCCAGCGTGGTGAAATCGTATTGCGTCCATGCATCGCCCGACCACCAGGCATGGTAGCCTACCACCTCAAAAATGCGCGGCACGGGTTCTGGATCGCCTTCCCCCATCAGGTCCGGTTCTGTAATGGTCTGACACGAAATGGTCAGAAGGAGAGGCAATAGGAAGGCGAGAACGCGCATAGGAGTGGGCTTCAATACACCCCTGCTGTTTCGGCAATCGTGCGCAGCTTCTTAAGGACGGCGCGCAGTCGCTACCTGGCTGACCCGGCAACCCGGCTGCGGTCGCTCAACATGTTGGGGTGCCGGCTTAAGAATTTCCCAGGATGGCCGATACACGAGCGACGCTCAACGAGTCCGGCATGTTGCGGTCTGAGTGTTAATGCCCTCTAAGGTGTGCAATCACCAACCCCCACCTTGTACTATGACACTACTATCCAACTTTCGCAGCCTGACGCTTATTGCGGTCGCCGCTACCATTGCGCTTACGGGTTGCAGCGACTCGCTGACGGGTGCTAATGAGCAGGTCGAGCAGACAGAGAGCCTGGCGCCAGCCGAAAAACTGCGACATGCCCATTTGCTGGATCGCGCCCTTCGCGCTGGCCCAAACCAGGTCGCCGGCAAAATGCCAAACCAGCTTGGCCTGATCTTCAAGATCAAAGCCCAAAGCATCGTCGAACGCTATGCTCTCCTTCAGCGCTATGCCTTCTTCGAGCGGTATGCACTAGTTCAGCGCTACGAATACGATACCGCATTTGACGGATTCGCGGTTACCATTGAGGACACGACCGGTGGGACTGAGTTCACCAGCATCCTCTCTGCCCTACAGCTAGATCCCGCTATCGAATGGCTGGAGCCGGACTTCAGTGTCGGTATACCGATCGCTGCATCGCTGGATGGCCATGTTGGCCAGAAGATCCCCTGGAGCGTGAGCTATGTAGGCGGTCACATGAGTTCTGCGGCATCCGGCGATGGCTTGGGCGCTGTAGACATGGACATCTACATCCTCGATACGGGTGCCACCAATGATGACCTCAACATCGTCGAGTCGATTGACTTCAGCGGCTCGCTGGATGCTGGGGCTGTGGACCCGAATGACTATGACGGCCACGGAACGCACGTTGCCGGCATCATAGCTGCCAAAGATGACGATGCCGGGCTTGTCGGTATCGCACCGGGGGCTCGCATTCACAACTTGAAAGTGCTCGGAGATGACGGCACATCGGACGTGTCGGTGGTTATCGCAGCCGTCGAGTACATGATCGAAGCCCGGATGGCCAACCCGAACACGCCGATGGTGGTGAACCTCTCGCTCGGCGAGAACATCGGCACCTCCGCCTACACGGCACTGGACGAAGCCCTCGACATGCTGGCCGGCCTAGGCGTCACGATTGTGGTTGCTGCCGGTAATCAAGGAGTCAATGCTTCCCTGGTAACGCCTGCACACGTTGCCAGTGTGATCACGGTCGGCTCCCACGACGCTGACGGCTTCTTCAACGGCTTCTCCAACTGGGGCCCCGACGTAGATATCCTGGCGCCTGGCGACGACGTCGTCAGCCTTTCACCGGCCCTCGGTGGCACTGGCTCGCCAGTCAAGATGTCAGGCACGTCCGTGGCGACCCCGCATGTTGCCGGAGCCGCCGCACTTTACCTGTCAGCGAACCCATCAGCTGGTCCGCAGGAAGTGCTGGCAGCCCTGCTATCGGCCGCTCGTGGTGGAGTAAAACTGACCGCGGGAGTGACCGTAAATAAATCGGTCTACGTAGGCAACTTCTAGTTCTACCCTTCCGGGCTCTTTCCGGAACGCCGGGATCGCTTCACAGCGGTCCCGGTGTTTCTGCGTTTGGCCCCTCCGGTTTCCGCCCTCCGGCCTTCAAAGAGCCCCGCTCCCGCGAGCTTGCTTATCGCCTTGATGGCCAGTCCGACTCGCTGGGCCTCGGTGCCCGAGACCGCCAATACGCCTCCCCGCTCGTCGCGAAGCAGCGTGGACAGAGCCCGGTTCACCGCGTCACGATCGGCCTCGCTGCCTCGCTGCCCAGGATCGGGTACCAGTGGAATGTCCGGCTTGCAGAACAGATACAGGTCCGCTGCGCCGCGACGGGCTGATCGCTTCAGCCACTCAGGGACTGATCCCATGTAGTGCTGCGCATACGTCCAGGTTGAGTAGAGGTCCGTATCTAGAATAATGCCGGGGGCGACACGCCGGCGGGCAAGTCGCAGAGCGCGCGTGCGGCGGGCCCGGTAACCGGCTACTAGGCGTGGCAAATCGCTGAACTCCAGGCCGCGACCTAATTCGTCCACAAGCAGTCTGGCAGACTCCGGCACCGAGGGCCAGCCCAGGCGCTCAGAGAGCTGCGCGACGAGGGTACTCTTCCCCGAACTCTCCGTCCCGGTGATCACCACACGAATCAGCGGCGGGTTCGATCCGGTTCGATGCCTATCATCCGCAGGCAGACTCAACCCACTCTCATGCTGAATTACATTTGGGGAGGACTGATTGGGTTCAGTTTCCTCTTCGCGATCGTTTACGACTTTGGCGACCTGGCCAGCGACACCTACCGCAATGGTGAGGACCTGACCCTGAGCATCCGATTTCCCGAGGGATACGATGCCGATGCCCGGAGTGTCCCGGCCGAGGTCACCATCATGGACTTCGGCGCCTTCTACGGGGTGGACGGCGCGGCGCCTTCTCCCCTGTCCGGATCGCTTGTCCAGACCGACAAGGGGCGGGAAATAAGGTTCGGCCGCGATGCCGACCTGCCAGTTCCTCTTGGCACCATTCGCCAGTTCACGAGCCCGCGGGATAATGATCTGAGGGGACCTCTGACCCTCTTGGGGGTGGGCGCGGACTCGACGGCCCGAGCAACCGTCCGATTTCGGGCTGTGCGGTTCACCAAGATGCAGTCGATTGTCCAGGCGGCCTTCGACATGGCGGAGACGGCCGTAAATCTTGCCCTTGGGCTGATAGGGGTGATGGCCTTGTGGATGGGGCTGATCCAAATTGCCGAGAAGGCGGGAATGCTGGACATCATTGTCCGGATCACCCAGCCTGCTCTTCGAAAGCTGTTTCCAGACATTCCAGACGGCCACCCGGCGTTCGCGATGATCGTTCTCAACCTTTCGGCCAACGTGCTGGGGTTAGCTAACGCGGCCACTCCCCTTGGAATTAAGGCCATGGAATCGCTTCAGGAACTGAACCCTGAACCAGACACGGCTACGGATTCCATGGTCATGCTTCTGGCCATGAATACCGCCAGCGTCCAGCTTGTCCCACCCGTTCTCCTGGTCGCCATTATGGGACTTCAGGTCAACGAGTTGATCTTTGCCATCATCATTGTGACCTCCATTTCTCTGGGAGTCGCCATTCTATCGGCCAAGCTGCTCAGTAAACGGAAGAAGCATCGGCTCACCAACCCTATGCGGGAGGGCAGGAAGTAATGGACGCTCTACGCGCTTTCATCGAGGTCTTCTCGATCTTCGTTCTTCCGCTGCTCATCGTGGGCTTCCCGCTGTATGGCCTCTACAAGAAAGTCCCGGTTTACGAGGAGTTTGTCGAGGGAGCCAAGGGCGGCTTCAAGGTGGCCATCACCATCATCCCGTATCTCGTCGCGATTCTGTTCGCCATCGCCATGTTCAGGGCCTCCGGGGCACTGGAGTTCGTGATCAACGGCCTCCGGCCGGTGCTGGCACTGATTGCGGTGCCTGCTGAAGTCCTGCCGATGATGATACTTCGACCGCTAACGGGCTCCGGGTCTGCCGCCATTGTCCTGGACATGATCGGTCAGTACGGCCCCGACTCGATCCTCGTCAAGATGGCTGCGACCATGTTCGGCTCTACGGAGACCACATTCTATGTGATCGCGGTCTACTTCGGAGCGGTGAATGTGCGTAAGACGCGCCATGCGTTGCCGGCCGGACTCATCGCCGACATCTTTGCGATGTTTCTCGCAGTCTACGTCGTCCAGTTTCTGTTTGGGTAGGCGCCACAAGAAAGGGGCAGAACGCCAAAGCGCCCTGCCCCTTCAAGACTTGAAAGCCTCGTGTAAGCCTAGGCTTCCACGACGCAGTTCTCGCTGAGGTACTCGTTCGCGACGAAGGCATCGGCCTGCTCGTCGTTGATCCACTTGTCGCCATCGGCAACGTAGCGGAACTGGATTGAGTTGCCTGGCTTGACGGAGACGCCTGCCTTCCAGACGTTCTTCTTCTTGTCAAGCTTCATGGTGCCCTTCTCGGCATTCCACTCGTTGAAGTCTCCGACTACGGCAACGGTCTCACTAGCGGCGTCAGCTGGCAGCTCGAACGTCACGCGAACGGAGGTGCCCTTGGGGCTGATTTTCTTGGTAATCATAGTATCTATAAAAAGCTTTTTGCTGGGTTGAGTGAACCCCTAAGGATCCAGGCCGCTCTAATTATGCAGATTTTACTGTGATCCGGCGGATGACCCAAAAAGCGTTTTCACCACAGAAGATTAACAGGTTCGCCGCGCTGTCTCCTTAATTCCAGCCTGAGACGGTATCCAGGCTCAGGGAGACGGCCTCCCACTGTAGTTGAACAGCCGTTTCGAGGGGCAGCGGCTCCGCAGGGAGTGATGCAAAAACAGAGACCGGATCGGCTCCCGCGCGAACCGCCGCAAGCGCCTCCTTCTTGACGGCGCGAAAGGCCAAATATGCGTCCGGGATCCCGGGCCGGGATGCGCCTCGAACTAGAAATAGCGGCAATTCTGTGACCACGCAGAGGGGGTCGCCCCCAAGGTGCCGGGCAAACTCCATGGAACTGTCACGAAACCTGGCCGCCGTCTCCGGGTCGAGCCGGGATTCGAAAAAGGCCCGCATGGCCGTCCCCTCCGGGGTGGTGGTAAAACCCGGCTCGATCTGGAAGAATCCCTTCTCGCCTTTCCTGTTGTGATCGTGCATCGGAAGGCCGGCACTGGCCGCCGCCTCGCGGAAGCCGTTCCTAAGCGCCTCAGTCCGAAAAGCCCAGTAGCGGTCAATGAGGAGCATCGCGCCGCCGGATAGACCCATACCATGCAGGGACATGTGGAGATGCAGGGGCGCGGCAGCCTTCATGGCGCCGGCCACAAGGCGGTTCTCCACCCGGAGGTCGGGATATCCGAACTCTATGTCACGACCAGGGAGCTCGCGGCACACCTCCTGCAGATAGGCTGAGAGGCTTGGCCAGGCGTTAACCCAGGACTGATTGCGCGCCTCTCCGTCAGGGTTCACCTGTGGGATGACGGTGAGCGTAAACTCGGAGAGCAACCGCCGAAACTCCGAGGGCCGCCTGATCACCTCTCGAAGCAGAAAGAGCAGGGTCTCCGTGCCAACCGGCTCATCAGCATGGGACCCTGAAATGAGTGTTGCGGTGCGTGGTCCGGAGCCCACAGTCGCCGCCCAAACGGGCCTGCCCTCTTCCGACATCCCCAGATTGCGAACGCCCGGGAAGCCCGGCGCCTGGCCGTCTTGGCCCGACAAGTGCCCTAGCCAAGCGAGTCGGTCGGCCGGATCGGTAAACGTAGTAGGAAACTCTGGACAGGATGGAAGCATGAACAGCAGATGGTTTTCCTTCGAAAGCAGGCACCCTCCAAGTATAGCGCCTCAGTCCGGGGCTATCTTGCCAGTCGGTGTCAGCTGATCCCCCGAAAATAGAGAGAGTATTTCCTATGCGTGTGGCCTTCTGCTCCAGTGAGGTGGTTCCCTTTGCCAAGACCGGCGGACTGGCCGATGTCAGCGGAGCTTTGCCCATCGCGGTCTCCAAATTGGGCTGTGAAGTGAAGCTATTCATGCCCCTCTATGATTCGATCAAGGTCGACGATTACGGCTTTGTCTTCTCGGACGACCTCCGTGAGATGATGGTACCCGTGGCCGGCCGCCAGCAACCCGTCAACGTCTTCTACGGACACCTCCCGGACTCCACGGTAGAGGTCTACCTGATAGACTGTCCTCACTACTACCATCGGGGTTCGGTCTACACCAGCGATGCCGATGAAGACGAACGCTTCATCCTCCTGCAGCATGCTGCTTTTCAGATCATGCAGCGGTATTCCTGGTCACCGGACGTCCTGCACTGCAACGATTGGCAGACCGCGCTTATGCCGGTGATGCTCAGGCGCAGCTACGACTGGGATGACCTCTTCAAGCCTACGGCATCGGTCCTTTCCATCCACAACATCGGGTATCAAGGTCTTTTTCCAGCTGGCTCGTTAGACAAAACTGGACTCCCAAAGGGAGAGTTCTACACCGGCGGACCCTTCGAGACGCATGGCGGGTTCTCGTTCCTCAAGGCCGGCATATCCTACGCAGACATTGTCTCGACCGTGAGTGAGACCTACGCCCACGAGATCCAGACTCCGCAGTTCGGCGCTGGCCTGGACGCCACCCTGCGCGAGAGAGGAGGCGATCTGTATGGCATCCTCAACGGGATCGATCCGGCCGTCTGGAATCCGAAGACCGATCCACACTTGGCCGCGAATTATGACTCGGATTCGCTTGACAAGAAGCAGAAAAACAAGAAGGCATTGCTGAGCGATTTCTCGCTCCCCTACGATGAGAAGGTCCCCGTCCTTGGCATCGTTTCGAGGATGGCCGAGCAAAAGGGGTTCGACCTGCTTCAGCCTGTGCTTGAGCCGCTGCTGCGGAGTGAGAAGGTCCAGTTGGTTGTGCTTGGCAGTGGTTCGGCCCCGCTGGAAGACTTCTTCACCTGGGCCGCAGCCAAGTACCCAGATAATGTCGGCGTCTACATTGGATATAATGACGCCTTGGCACACCGCATTGAGGCAGGCGCGGATTGCTTCCTCATGCCGTCGCACTACGAGCCCTGTGGCCTCAACCAGATGTACTCCTTGGCCTATGGCACTATTCCCATCGTTCACCGAACGGGCGGCCTGGCAGACACCGTGCACGACTGGCATGAGATGGGCGGCCAAGGCAACGGGTTCTCGTTCTACGAGGCTTCGCCTTTTGCCCTGATTACCACCATCAAGCGGGCGCTTGCCCTCTTCAAGGACCAGAAGGCCTGGCGCTCAATGCAGCGTCGCGCAATGGAGACTGACTACTCCTGGGGGAAATCAGCTGAGCGCTATCTGGACCTATACTGGCGCGCCGTGCACAAGCACCGCGGCCAGTAGGCCCGGGGCACCACGCCTATTCGTTCTCCTGCATCTGCGCCTCGCTTTCCAGCGGAGGGGCGACGGCCAGAAAGTCCTCACCGAACCGCTGCAGATACTCGGCCAACAACGTTTCCAGGCGCTTGGTCGACTCTGAGGCAAGGATTAGCCCGGCATGCTGCTTCTTATCCATGCGCCAGGCAATCTCGGGCGCATCGTACCCACTCATGTCCGGCCGAGCGTCCTTTGAGAGGCAGACCAAGAGGCCGGCCGTCTGGTTCTTCTTGGCAGTCACCGCGTAGTCCGTTCCCGCGATATCAGCCAACTCGACCCGCGCCCACTCTTCCCAAAGATTGATACCGGTCGCATGCTCGACTAGCAAATCGATGTGTGCTCCGCCCACCCGCGCGGCCACCTCCAAGAAGTAGAACACGCCATCCTCGGCGCCACGGATAAACTCGGCGTGCGTAGCTCCGCGGATCATGCCAAAGTCCTTGATCAATCGGCGGTTGGCCTTCATCAAGGCCTTTCCATCCTTCGAATTGGAAGGGACCGACTGGGTGACGAACACACCCCCGCCCTGGTAGACCTCGAGCGGTGGACGACCGTACTTGGAAGCGGCTGCGAACTGGACCTTACCCTTGGATGTGATGGCATCCACGTGAAAGACGTCGCCCGCCACAAAGGCCTCCATGAGGTAACCAGACCCCTTGTCGCCCAATTCCTCCAGAATCGGCCAGAGTTGATCAGGATGATCAATGCGCTTGATTCCCATCGCCGACGCCTCGCTGCGCGGCTTCAGCAGCCACGGGCCCGGGACGCTGGCCATGAAGTCCCGGATGCTGTCGTAGTTGAGCACCGCCACGAACGGAGGCACCGGGATTCCTGCGTCTCTGGCCTCAACACGCATCGCGAGTTTGTCCCGGAAGTGGTAACCGGTCGTTTCGCCGAGGCCGGGGATGCGGAGGAATTCCCTCAACCGAGCAGCTGTAACCGTGTCGTACTCGTCCATGGCCACAATCCGGTCAATTTTCCGGTCGCGCATGAGGTAGGCCACCGCATTAGTGATGTCCGGTTGCTTGTGGATGTCGGGCATCAGAAACACCTCATCAATCGACTCACGCGGCCACGGCTCGTTCTCGAGCTTCTCAAGCGTGATCAGAATGACGTGGGCACCGGCGGCCTTGGCGGCGCGCATGAGTCGGGCTCCCTTGAAGTAGGAAGCAAGACAGAGAATGACGGGTTGACGCATTGCAGTCAGGCTTGAGGATGTTGGATATTCTACCTCCATAGAGTCCGCTAGTCTCCGGCCCTCGCGGGTTTTTTCTTAAAGAAGCGACTTTCGCCGGGGTTTTGTTGATGGGGCGCAGGATTGCCAATCTAGTCAACGGCACGCTACCGGCGGGTTACCACGAAGTAACCATGGACGCGGCCGGACTGCCAAGCGGCATCTATCTCTACGTAATGCGGGCGGGCACCTATACCGAAACCAAGAGCTTCGTATTCCTGCGTTAGAGGGGCAGGCTCAGGCGGTCACCGCCAGGGCCTGTCGCACCCTGTCTGCGAAGACCAATTCCGACTCCCCGGGCGTTCGCTCGATCATCTTCAGGTGATACCTGTGGAGGTGAGACCAGTGCGCCAGAACATGGGCATCTTCGGCCTCAACTCTCCCCAGACGCTCGGACCGGCCAGCATCCAACGCGCGCTCGAGGACCTGATCCAGATCCTCGAGACTCGAAGCAAAGCCTATTGGAAGCCCGTCTCTGACGGCTACTAGTTCGGGCGCACGGCCCGAGGGGAGAGCCACCATAATGGCGTCCCGATCAAAGACCCGGGGCGCCACCCCGCCGCCGCGGTTGGATCGGGTGCGAATCAGGTCGCGCCAATCCCGAAGCGTGCCGGCTGCTTCGAAGTCAAAGTCGGCTGAGGCTCGTGCCATGGCCTGGTCAATCTGCGTGGCAACGGGCTCGACATTACCACACAGGAACTCATCCTCGGTGCAGGACGGCGGGCCAGAGACGGCGCCAAGCCAGCCGGCGGCCCGGAGCACGTGTTGACGGCGTTCACGATCGAGTGGGTTTCGAACCGCTGGCCGGTTGCCGTACGTCCGACCGAAGCAGGCAGCGATCACCTCGGCCAGCACGTGAGCCAAGTGAGACCCGCCGACCGGCCCGAAGTGGGCCGCCCCGTCTTTCAGTATGACCGGCCGTAGCAGCACCATACCATCCTCCAGGCGGATGAAGGGACGACGTCGGTAGGTCCTCTGTGCCCGATTGTGTGGAGGCAGCAGCTCCTTGATCAAGCGGGACTCGTGCAGCATTGCCTGCAGCTCGGTGGGAAACGTCTCCCACCGGACCTCGTGGACGCGGGCCATCATCCGGCGGGTCCGCGGCGGCAACGCCTCTACCGCCACGACGTACTGCCTCAGGCGATCGCGAAGCGTTCTCGCCTTGCCCACATACAAGAGCTTTCCTTTGCCGTCGAAGAAGCGGTAGACCCCTGGTTCCAGGGGCGCCTCTGATATCGGGCCATGCCGCAGGGCCTCAAGCCGCTTGGTCACGGCCCCGCTGGCTGCGTAGTGCCCCACCTGCAGCTTCAGAAGGTTCTCCAGATTCCGCGCCCCAGCCGCTTCGGCATGCGGGATCAGGCGAACCAGAACCCGTCCCGTCAGATCGGCATCGTCCATGGCCCGGTGCCGACGGTCAATCGAGAGGCCGTAGAACTTCTTTAGCGCATCCAGGCCCTTGGAGGGAAGTCCGGGAAGGAGTCGACGCGCCAGCCTCAGCGTGCACAGGAACGGCTCTTCAAAGGCGGCCGTGCCGGTACGGAGGCCTTCAAGGGCTAGGAATCGCTGGTCGAATCCCGCGTTGTGGGCCACTAGCTGGGCACCCCTCGCCCATTCGACAAATGAGGTTATGGCTGGGCCAACGGTGGGCTTGTCCCGGAGCATCTCCGGACGGATACCTGTCAAGCGCGTGATGGATCGGGGCACCAGGCACTCCGGGTCTATCAACTGCTCAAAGCGCTCGACAATCTGGCCGCCCTCTAGCCGAACCGCACCAATTTCAATGATGCGATGCTCGGACGGGTCGGTCCCGGTGGTCTCCGTGTCAACGACAACGAAGGTCTGATCGATAAGGGCCATATAGTAGTGCCTCGACCGAAGCATACTCTATAGGCTATGTCACCCTGATGTCGCAGGGCATTCCAGAACTGCGTCTGAGCCTGATCAGGCTGCTTTCTGAACAGACCGGTCGCCTGCCAGCACCGGAAGCGTGATGGCAAACCGGCTTCCCACATCGGGCAAACTGGAGGCTGTCAGGCGTCCTCCGCTGGACTCGGCTACTTGCCTAGCAATCGTCAGGCCGAGCCCGACACCCTCGTGCTCGCGGGCATCCCCCTGGGATCCCTGCGTGAATGGACTGGCGAGTTCTCCGAGTCGGGATTCGTCGAAGCCCCGGCCTGTGTCCTCGACCGACACCCGAACGCGGGCACCATCGGCTTCCACAGACACGACCACCGAACCCTTCTCCGTGTACTTGAGGGCGTTTTCCACCAGGTGTGAGACTGCCGCTTCAATGGCGTCTCCACTGGCATGAACCCATGCCTCAGTCTTGGTGGCCCTGTAGACAAAGCTCAGTCGTTTCTCGAAGGCCATGGGGCGAAGGCGTGAAATCACGCTCTCGACGATCGAATGAATCTCGATGGGCTCGCGGACAATGGAGGACGAATCGTCAACCAGATCGGCATACGTCAGGAGTTCCTCGAGCGTGTCGTGCAGGCGATTGGCGCTGTTCTGGATGGCCTGTGCAAACTCAGCCATTTCTCCCTCAGCTTGAGACTGCATCTCCGCAGCGTAGGCGAGAATCACTGTCAAGGGCGTTCGGAGTTCATGCCGAACGTGCGCCAGACCCAATCCGGGGACTTCCTCCGTGATCGGACGCGCTTCCTTTCGGGCCGCTCGGGTAGTGACCACCGTAATACCGGCCGTCGGAATAATGTTTAGGAGGTAGACGCCCAAGGCGCCGGCAAAAAGGAGGATGTATGCCAGCAGGAGGCTGCGAGACAGGTTCTCCCATGACCCGGCTAACGAGGTGGACGTGATGGCCGCAGAGGATCGGAGTTCGGCCGCCGCCTTGCGCACGTACCATCTCAGATCGGCCGCACGCTCGGGGTTGCTCCCGCCAAGCGCCACATGATCAATTCGGTCCAACCAGGAACGCGCACCGTCAACGGCCTTGGCCGCAGGGCCCGCCATGGCTGACCACGATGCCCAGGATGGGTCGGTGGGCTCCATGTGAAGGCCTCCACTAGCCGCCAAACGTCCGTCAAATCGGGATAGCGCCGCAAGGTCGTGACTGGCTGCGGAAATGGCGGCTCGCTGTCCAACCACCGATGCCATGTCAGCCAGTGACTGGATGGCGACGACGGTCAGCGCGATGGCCAGGCCGGCAATCCAGAGGCGAATGCGGGATTTGGCGGTCATGAATATTGGTGTTTCGGGAGTAGGGGCTCTTCCTAGCCTATACCAAACCGTATGCCGGGTAGCTCAACGCGCTGCCTTGGCCCCTGGACGCTCCCCGCGCGGCTGACCGTACAGCCTCGGAAGGCGATTCCTGCCGCGTCCGCGGTCGTTTGTGCCGACCCGGGCCAAATGGGTGGTAGACCGCCTATTTGACGAAATATTGGCAGCCCGCAATCACGGCAAATATCATCTTTCATGGCCGGGTTCGCCCGGTCCATTTTGCCCATTTCTCCTTCTCAATACACGTCCGTCATGAAAGTCACTGTTGTTGGCGCAGGTAACGTTGGAGCTACCGCTGCCGAGTGCATCGCGCGCATGGATATAGTCGCTGAGGTTGCTCTCATCGACATCGTCGAAGGTCTTCCCCAGGGGAAAGCGCTCGACATGCAGGAATCTGCGCCCATCCATCTCTTCGACACTCGTGTGATCGGCACTAATGACTACGCCGACACGGCCGGGTCAGCCATTTGCGTGATCACGGCGGGTCTGGCGCGCAAGCCGGGCATGAGTCGCGATGACCTGTTGGCCAAGAATGCGGCCATCGTCAAGTCGGTCACCGAGCAGTTTGTGGCGCACAGCCCGAACGCGATCATCATTTGCGTTTCCAACCCGCTGGACGTGATGACCTACGTGGCCTACATGGCCAGTGGTTTCCCGAGTCAGCGCGTGATGGGAATGGCCGGCGTTCTGGATACCGCCCGCTACCGCGCGTTTCTGTCGATGGAACTCGGCGTCTCTGTAAAGGACATTCAGGCCCTCCTGATGGGTGGCCACGGCGACACCATGGTCCCGCTTCCCACCTACACTACGGTTGGCGGCATCCCACTCCCGCAGCTGCTGCCGCGCGAAAAGATTGACGCGATCGTGGATCGCACCAAGTTCGGCGGCGGCGAAATCGTCAAGCTGATGGGCACCTCAGCGTGGTATGCGCCCGGTGCAGCCGCAGCCCAGATGGTGGAGGCCATCGTCAAAAATTCGGGTCGCGTGCTACCTGCAGCCGTCTGGCTTTCGGGCCAGTATGGCCACGATGGCATCTTCATGGGCGCGCCGGTCCGATTGGGCACCAACGGCGTCGAGGAAATCATCGAGGTCGAGCTCAACGCAGATGAGAAGGCTCTGCTCAATCAGTCGGCGCAGCATGTCCACGACAACCTCGCCAAGCTCAAGGAGCTGCAGGGCAAGTAGTCCCACCCGGTCTCCTTCCCACCAGAGTCTCTGAAAGGCCGGTTGACCCCGTGAGCGGGGTCAACCGGCGAACCGCCCGGTACCGCGTGAGTTGCTAGGGCACTACTCCACGCACGCTCGTGCCGTGCCCACCGAACAAGCCCCGGTTCTGCCATGCGCTCTTTGTCTCTCCTTCTCTTGCTGGCCCTGCTTTCAACGGGCTGCGATTCCGGCTCCGGCTCCGGCGCCGACGAAGGACTGCTCGAAATCACGGACCTCTCTCCAGGTAATGGCGATCTCGTCAGCTTTGGGCAAACATTGAAGGTCTCCTATGAAGGCCGCCTGGAAGACGGGACCATCTTCGACTCAACGGAGGAACGGGGGCGGTCCTGGTACTTCACGATGGTCGAAGGACAGGTCATCGAAGGATGGCTGGATGGTCTGGTTGGGATGGAAGTCGAGGGGACCCGTCGCTTGGTCATCCCACCGCATCTGGCCTTCGGGCGCGAAGGACGTTGTCTCAGTGACGGCACTTGCCCGGTGCCACCGAATTCAACCGTGATCTACGAAATCACGGTTGAGGCTGTGCTTGACGATGTGGATATCGAAGTAGTAACAGAGGGCGTTGGTGTATCTGCGGATGTCGGCAGGCTAGTCGCGGTGAGCTATATCGGGACGTTCGTGGACGGCCGGGTCTTTGACAGCACCGAATTTTCGGGGCAGCCCTTCGTGTTTCGCCTCGGATCCGGACAGGTCATTTCCGGCTGGGATCGCGGCATTCTGGGCATGAAGGAAGGCGCCATCAGAAACCTGGTTATTCCGCCAGATCTGGCCTACGGCGCAACCGGAGTTCCGGGAAGCATCCCGCCGTATACGACGCTTCTTTTCCGAGTCGAAATGATCCAGGTCGACAACTAGGCGGCCAGGGCACGATCAGAAGGCGTCGAAGAGGCGCGAGTACTTGACGATGATCCCGCGCTGAAGTGCCTCATCCAGGGCGGCCTCCAGAGCTCCCGTCTGGTTGATCACGACAAAGAGTCCGGTGTTGGCTCGCTGCAGCCAACCAAACCTCAGATTGGCTGACCACGACTCCGACTGTTCCGAGTACTGAACGAGTGACTGCAGATAGACTCTGGGCGTAAACGAGTACGAGACTCGGGCCCGATAGAGGTTCGCGGTGAATGACCCTCCCGGCAGGGATACCCTGTTGTAGCTCCCGCCGATCTCGACCGTCAAGGCCTCTCCCCCGCGCAGCAGAACCGACGGAGCAATGGAGGCCCGATCGCCGCCAAAGAAGCCACCAACGGTGGTTCTGGAGTTCACACTGATCGGCCGACTCTGATCGGTGAAGGCAACGATCTGCGCTTCCCGATGATCATAGGTGTCCGTGGGCACCACAACGCCGTCTTCAATTTCGAAGGCTTCCCTTACGCCTTCCCGGGTAAAGTTCACGCCGGAGTGAATCTCGTAGCCACCTGGCCATTCCCAGTGATTGTCAATGTGCAGGTATCCTGTCTCGTGGAATCCATCGAGTCCCCAGTAGGCTCGGTAGCTGATGTGCGGCCTCACCTCGTGAAGCCCCAAGAATGACTCGGGCCGAATAGACCTGAAGGCCAGCACGGTAATCTTCTCGTAGGATGATCGGCGCAGGAAGCCGAGTTCAGGATTGAAACTGCTGCCCACGCGGGTGTAGGCCGCGATGAAGCGCCAGACCTCGTCCTGGTAGTTGGCTTCTACGTTGGCGCCCCACGAATCCGGGTCACCGCCGGGCGATTCGGTTCTTGCCAGAAAACCCTGTACCTGGCCAAATCGCCCAATACCCAGGCGTCCGTCCATGGCAATGAGGCGATTGAAGTCATTCGCAGGTGCGTTCGAGCCCACACCTTCCTTGTTGGTGCCGATGAAACCGATGGAGGATCGATTCGGCAGCTCCTTCTGCAGCCGCACCACCGAGAAATTGTTTGCGACATGCCTCCCGTCATCGCTACCGGTCTGCATATTCAGGAGACCAATTCGCGTACCGCCCACCTGTCCGGACACTCGAGCGCCGGCTACGATGGGCACCGCCGCGCCATCCTGGATGCCGATTCGGCGGCTGAAGAACAGTTCGACCTCGGAGGGCTCACCAACCGCGAACAGGCCAGCATTCTCTAGGAAGAACGGGCGCTTCTCGGGGAAGAACAGGCTGAACCGATCCAGATTGACCTGCTGCTCGTCTACTTCGACCTGTGCAAAGTCTGTGTTGTAGGTCGCGTCAAGCGTCATGCTTGGCGTGAGGCCATACTTCAGGTCGACTCCAAACTCGATGCCCGAGTCGGTGACTGTCTCCGGGCCGGTGAAGTCTGCACTGGAGCGGCCCAAGCCATACGGCGTGACGGCTAGGTTTCGGCGGTTTGGCACCTCGATTCCTTGCAGCGTGCCAGCGACCGAAACCCGATTCAGGTTCCATGCCCGCGGCAGGGGTGCCCAAAAGGCCTTCTCGCTCTTCCTCCGGATGACTCTCTGTGCATTGAAACCCCACTCCTGAACTGCGTCGGCAGGATAACGAAGTGTCCGAAAGGGAATCGCGAACTCGGCACTCCATCCGAAATCACCGGTCTGCGTCCGGACGGCCCAAGACCCATCCCAGTTAATGTTGAAGCCCGCGCCGCTTCCGCCCTGCTGACGTCCTCCGCCAAAGCCTCCTTGACCCTCGCGCGAAACCTGGGCATCGAACTCAACACCGGAAGGGCTCGTCCCGAAAACAAATCCATTCTGACCATCCGCATAGGTGTCCAGGATGAAGCGAAAACTGTCCGTGTCGTCCAAAGAGCCGTCCCGCCGGGCATCGCTGATCACCATCCCGCCCGGGTCTGCATCGTGGAGAACCACTCCCACGTATAGCGTGTCCGCGGTGTAGGCTATGCGCAGCTCCGTACGCTCGGAAACCGGCTGTCCCGCATCGGGCTCGGTTTGCCAAAAATCTGTGACGGCCGGGATTGCCGACCAGAATGGATCCGCAATCACGTTCCCGTCGACCGTAGGGCCGACATCTGTCCCCGACACCACGTGCGCCGGGCCCTCAGTCGGAATTGTCGCCACCTGGCCCAGGGCCTGCGAGGTTAGAAAACAGGCCAGCACCAGCAGGGGAAATCTCGTCATCTAGAATGCTCTGGCTAAACCGAGCCGCAGCGGGACCATACCCGTCCGCTCGCTCGCAAACATGATGTGATAGGAAGGCTCCGCGCAGAGCCACAATGCATCGTTCAGGTAGTAGGCTACACCCGCCCCAAATTGGATTCCGATCACGGTATCGTCGGGGCGCTCGGACGGCGCGAAGGTCAAGATACAGGACGCCTCGTAGGCAATCTGGTAGCCGCCGACGCCAAGATACAGATAGGGCCGGAACCAGGTCCCCCGCTAGTCTCCAGATCCGCGCCAATCGCCAGCAGCTTGTTCGTTTCGATGTGAAGACGGGCCTGTCCCAGTCCTAGCGTTACCTCAAGACGATCAGCCATCCGCCGCCCAATCGAGAGGTCGAAAGTCAGGCCCCCGTTTCCAAAAGTCCACCGCATCACCAGGACCTGCGCGAAAAATCACACCGGATCCGACATAGACCCGTGTTCCCTGTCCGCTCGCCGGTTTCGCGATCAGAAACAGAATCGGCAGCAACAAAATCGTCCAGGCTCTCATGCCGCGGATATCGGATTCCGCGAGCCAACAGCAAAGGTGTGGGGGATCCCCCTACACTCTCCCGCTCATGCTCCCGCACATCAGCGGCTGGGAGCCTTCCCACCTCGGTTACAGCAGAGGCCTCCTCCTTCAAGCCTGACATGGAGGTCTATCGCTATGACGAGCAGATCGTGCGCATGTTTGTCCTTGCCACCGCCATTTGGGGCCTGGTAGGCATGCTGGTGGGGGCCCTGATTGCGCTACAGATGCCGTTTTGGCAAGCGAATCTCGGACCCTACCTCACGTTCGGTCGCTTGCGTCCGCTCGATACAAAGGCGGTCGTTTTCGCGTTTGCCGGCAATGCGGTCTTCGCCGCGATCTCCTACTCCACACAGCGACTCTGTAAGGCCAGGATGGCCTTACAGAGTCGCTGTGTCGGGTTCACTTCTGGGGATGGCAGTCCATCATCGTGGCGGCCGCCATCACCCTGCCGATGGGGATCACCACATCGCGACCATCATTACGGTGGCGGTACTGCATATCGGCCACAGCCTCGCGATACCGGTCAGCATGACCCAGAGCTACCCGATCTACGCCGGAGTTCAGGATGCCCTCGTTCAGTGGTGGTATGGCCATAACGCCGTGGCCTTCTTCCTGACCACGCCCTTCCTGGGCATGATGTACTACTTCCTGCCGAAGGCCGCCGAGCGCCCCGTGTTCTCGTATCGGCTATCCATTGTCCACTTCTGGAGCCTGGTGTTCCTGTACATCTGGGCCGGCCCGGCCGGATATGATTGAAAAGCAGCCGCACATCCCAAGGCAGTGGGCACTGCCAAACAGGCCCATCAAGAAAACAGCTGAAACGCTCGTCAGGTCAGGCACACTAGTGGGACTGTGACGCTGGATTTTACAAGCCCAACGATGACCACTCCCCGCGGTGGCCGGGTCGAGGCGCTGCTCGACGGCCAACCCTCCGCCGCAGGACTGGCCGCGCTGACTGACGATCAACTTCGCGGCGCCGGCACGTCTGGAGCGAAGACGCGCGCTGTGCGCTCTCTGGCCGAGCACGTCCTCGACGGATCCTGCCCCGCGGCTGCCGAGCTACAGGACCTGAAAGATCAAGAGATTCGGGACCGGCTTACCGTCATTCGCGGTGTCGGATCGTGGACGGTGGACATGCTGCTGATCTTTCGACTTGGGCGTCCGGATGTCATGCCCTCGAACGACCTCGGTATTCGAAAAGGGTATGCTCGGATGTGCGGACTCGAAGAGATGCCCAGTCCAAAAGAGTTGGAGGCGCTGACGGAATCCTGGCGACCCTGGCGAACAGTCGGTAGTTGGTATTTGTGGCGGGCGCTCGAAATTGACCTCCCCGATGGCGGCTGACTCCGGGAGCCGGCTGGCATTGCCCCCTACTCGAGTGGCTTGCGAAACACAAACACGTGCTGCTGAGGAAGCACGTCCAGGTTTTCGATCCACTCGAACCCGACTGATTCCATTTCCTGTCGCGCCTGCTCTTCGCTCATGCGGTGGATCCGGTCGACCGGAATGGTCTCGTCTTCAGCCCGGTACTCGACCACGACAAGCCGGCCCCCGGTTCGAAGGGCATCGAGCAATCCGGTGAGCATCTCATGGGGGTGAGAGAATTCGTGGTAGGAAACCACGATCAGGGCGAGGTCCACCGATTCCTCGGACAGGTTTGGCGAGTCGGCGGTGCCAAGGACCGGAACTACGTGGCGAAGGCCTGCCCGGGTGGCCGCAGCAATGACCGAGTCCAGAAGCGATTCCTGGAGATCGACCGCATAAACCCGCCCGTGCGGCACACCTGTCGCCAACCGGAGCGTGTAGTAGCCCGATCCAGCCCCGATATCGGCGACACGATCGGCGGGGCCAAGGCGCAGGGCCGTGATGAGACGTTCCGGTAGCTCGCGAACGTCCCGCGCGGGGCGATCTACACCGGTCTGCTCATGTTCAGACTCAAAGACCTGGGCAATTTCACGCCCCATGAAAAATTTACCAGTGCCTCCATCAGCAGGCGGCCGAGTGCGGTAAAGCCCGTCGGAGCCTGTACTACAGGCACCGACGGCCACCAGGGCGAACAGGGCAATACGTAATCTTATCATTGCCGCCCCCATCTGAGGGTTGCAACGAACCCATCGGTGTTCCATCTTGGTTGAATGCGATGCAAAGCCTCTTGGCCCTGTCTCGCCGCTTCCCACCCACCTGTCTTGATTTCGAATGGTTCGATCGGTTACTGCCGTCTGCTTGTTGTTGCTGGTATTTCCTCAGGGCGCTGAAGCGCAGTCCTTTGAGGATGCCGTCGTGGACATCGGCAACATAGGACTAACGGTGACCAACGCCGGTTTCTTTGGGCGCGCCAATGTGCGAAACCTGCCCACCGGCTCTCCGTCCATGGAGTATCCCCTGGACTCAGGCGTGGAGCATCTTTTCGAGTCGGGTCTGTGGATTGGAGCCCGCCGCTCCGATGGTATCACGGCCGTCCGCACGGGTGCTGTAACGGTTTCCAACGGGTACCGCCCGGGAGCAACTGGATACGAGTTCGCACAATCGACCCCGATCTTCCGGAGGTCCACCCTCCCGGATTCAGACGCCTTCACCAGTGCGGCGGTGAGCCACCTGGACTACCTCGCCACGTTTGTGGACACCTCGGCGGTGCTTCCCGGCACCTCAATCCAGATGCCGGACGTGGAGGGGCAGCTCGGCGCGAAGGTGAACATGCAGTCGTACGCATGGAATTTCCCGTTCACTGAGTACTTCGTGATCGTCAACTTTGACATCATCAACATCAGTGACGCCCCCTGGGATAGCGTATACGTGGGGATGTATCACGACATCGTCGCGCGAAACATCAATACCAC
>JBLFXH010000006.1:0-30501 GCA_047611125.1 Rhodothermales bacterium | reverse complement strand
GAGAAGCATGGCCTCGTGGACTTTGACCGTGGAGCCAAGGTGGCCGGAGCCGGATTCCCTTTCTATTTGGGCAAGGGCGCCAGACTTCAGCGAGCACTCATCCAGTTTTTTCTGGACTCAGCCGACGACGCCGGCTACACGGAAATTCAGCCACCGCTCGTGGTCAATACGGACAGTGCCACGGGGACGGGTGCGCTACCCGACAAGGAAGCCCAGATGTACGAGGTCCCTCGTGACGAACTCTACATGATCCCGACGGCGGAAGTACCCGTTACCAACTACCGGCGCGAAGAAATCCTGCAGGAGGCTGATCTGCCCGTGCGGTATGCCGCGCACTCGCCATGCTTTAGGCGCGAGGCCGGATCCTACGGGAAGGACGTTCGCGGACTGAACCGGCTTCACCAGTTCGACAAGGTGGAGATAGTCCAGCTGGTCCATCCCGATAGCAGTTACGATGTCCTAACCCAGATGTGCGACCACTCTGAAGGACTGCTGAAGAAGCTCGGACTCCCCTATCGGCGCCTATTACTCTGCACCGGGGAGATGGGGTTCACTCAGTCGAAGACCTTTGACCTCGAAGTCTGGAGTGCCGGCCAGGAACGCTGGCTCGAGGTGTCCTCAGTCTCAAATTTCGAGGACTTCCAGGCGCGCAGAATGAACGTTCGCTATCGCGCCAGCGATGGGGGGAAACCGCAGTTCGTCCACACCCTGAACGGAAGCGCGCTGGCGCTGCCCCGGATCATGGCCAGCCTGATTGAGCTGTACCAGCAAGAAGACGGCAGCATTCTGGTCCCTGAAGTTTTGCATCGGTATACCGGATTCGACCGGATCGGCTAGGTCCGGCAGCAAGACTGGGGCACGATGCCTCACGCGGTGCCGGCGCGCGCCACCTGGCCCCTATTCAAGGCGGTTTGAAGAGTTTTCGGAACCCATTGGGGGTATTCATGTCTGCTGTGTGTAGAGCAGGTGAACGGAAATTTATACGCCATGGGTATGCACAGACGATCGTTTCTGGGTCTCGGAGTCGGGACAGACGAAAAGGACGCTCCCACGATGACCGACGCGCAAGGCTTCGTGTTGGGCGCGGCAACTCTGAGAGAAGACCTTGGCGAAGACCCCAGCCCAGAATCCCGGCCGAAAGCGCGGACCAATGTCGCACCCTTGGGAATCGCCTTAGGGCTTGAGGCGCATTCCGCTGTCCTGGCCCAGGCCGAGATCAAGCACATGCTGCGCCGGTGCACCTTCGGCGCTGCACCAGGAGCGCTTGATATCTGGGTCGGAAAGACGGCCCAGGAGATGGCAGACACCCTCGTTGATGTTGCTCTGAACTCGCCCCCTCCCACCCCACCGAGCTGGGCCAGTGAGCCTATCCCGGGGCGTGGCTCCACGCAGGACGAGCGCCGCGCCTATCGGGACATGAGCAACGAATGGCTGCTCGAATACCGCTTGGATTGGATGACCCGCATGCGGACAGACGGCTTGCGAGAGCGCATGGCCCTAGTCTGGCACAATCACTTCGTGACGGGAGTCTCCTCTTACCGGTACGCCGTGTTCGCCTTTCGGTACGTGCAGCTGCTCCGGACTCACGCGCTGGGGAATCTCAAGGACTTTGTGTATGCCGTGGGCAAGGACCCGGCGATGCTCATCTATCTGAACGGCGTTCAGAATGAGGCGGGAGCCGCGAACGAAAACTATGCCCGCGAACTGCTCGAGCTGTTCACGATGGGACAGACCGGGCCGGATGGCGCTGCCAACTATACCGAGGACGACATCCGGGAGCTTGCGCGTGCGCTCACGGGCTGGCAAGTCTCTGGAGCCACCCTCGAAGCCGTCTATATCCAGGGTCGCCACGACGCAGGGCAAAAGACCATTTTCGGTCAGACTGGACCCTTTGGATACGATAGCGTGATCGACCTGCTTTTTGAGCAGCGCGGAGAGGCCATCGCCCATTTTGTGTGCAGGCATCTCTACGAATCGTTGGTCTTCGCCGAAGCCGACGAGGCGCTCGTATCGGACCTGGCCGCGCTATTGATAGCCTCGGACTTCGAACTGGCGCCCGTGATTCGCGCGCTCATAGCAAGCGCTCATTTTCACGATCCCCTGGCCCATGGTGCTCAGATTAAGGCCCCCATCGAGCACGCCATCGGACTGACCGTGGAGACCGCAGTCCAACCAACCCCAATGACGCTGGCCGTGCTTCAACGCACCGCGAGGCTCAACGGGCAGTCGCTGCTGGACCCTCCCAACGTAGCGGGCTGGCCAGGCCATCATGATTGGATCAACACCACTACGCTACCCTTCCGCTGGCTTGTCGCCGATGCCTTCATGTCGGGGCAAGGCGGCACCGATGTGAATCTCATCCCGCTGGCGGAAATGCTTCACGATGTCAATGATACCGAGGCGGCCTTCACCTTGCCCGTTCGCATCGTTGAGCACCTGATCCCCGCTCCCGTAGACCTGCTCGACATTCCAGAAATCACTGACGGCTTCGGCGGTGATCTCGTCAATTTCCCGGTCCCCAACTGGGTACACGAAGCGCCCCCTCACGTCCGGAATCTGGCAAAGATGTTTCTCGGCGGGCTGCCGTGGTACGAATGGTCTCCCTACGTACCAGGCGCCAACCAGCGGCTGACCTCTTTTGTGCGCCAGATCTCACAGTATCCCGAACATCAACTCGCGTGAGGTAGCCCATGTGTCACTCAGATCATAAGTCAGGACGCCGTGGAAGCCGCCTCGCCGACGGCGATGCCCACGCCCACGATCACGACAGCTGGTCCAGGCGGGACTTTCTGGCCAATGTGGGCCTTACTGCCGGAGCCGGCACCATCGCGCTCTCCGGCTTGCCAGTTCGCAGCTTTGCCCGGACCAGCATGCTCCAGGAGTTGGCCTCGGTCGAGACCGACCGCGTTCTAGTGATCCTCCAGCTTTCGGGCGGCAATGACGGACTCAACACCGTTGTCCCTTACCGGAATGACCTGTATTTCAATGGACGCCCGTCGCTCGCCATTCAGAACAGTCTCGCCATCTCGAGCGATTACGGCCTCCACCCGGACATGCAGGGCCTCGCCACCATGTTTTCCGAAGGCAATATGGGAGTCGTCCATACGGTGGGCTACCCGGAGGCCGACCTCTCACACTTTCGATCCACCGACATTTGGATGTCCGCCGGCGACGGCACTCAAGTCCCGGAGACGGGCTGGGCCGGTCGTTACCTCAACAACGAGTTCCCCGAGTACGCCGAAGCACCCACCTCGTATCCGCTCGCGGTACAACTGGGGGGTGGGGCGCCGCTCATGTTTCAGGGCCCGGCGTCGCAGATGGGAATGTCTGTACAAAGCATGGCGCTGTTCGATCGCCTGGCGGCCACGGCTGAACTCTATTCGCTCGAGGGACTCCCCTCGTCCCGTCTGGGAGGCGAAATGGCGTTCCTTCGCTCGGTCGCCAATGATTCCTTCTTCTTCGGCGAAGCCATCCAAACCGCGTCGGACGCAGGCAGCAACCGGGCCGAGTACACGACTCCGAACCCGCTCGCAGATCAGCTCTCGGCAGTCGCCCGCCTAATTCGCGGCGGACTTGGGTCCCGGATCTACCATGTCTCTCTCGGCGGGTTCGACACACATGCAGGACAGGCCAACACGCACGCCACCCTACTTCGGTACGTTTCAGAGGCTGTATCCTCGTTCATGGAGGACCTCTCCGCCGATGGCTGGGCAGACCGGACACTGATGATGTCGTTCAGCGAATTTGGCCGAAGGGTTGGCCAAAATGGATCCGGCGGCACTGATCACGGCACCGCCGCACCACTCTTCCTCTTTGGACCGTCCGTCAAGGGCGGCCTGATGGGATCAGAGCCTGATCTGGCCAACCTGGTCAACGGCAACCTCAGCTTCGGCACCGATTTCCGGTCCGTGTACTCCACCGTTTTGAACAACTGGTTTGGTCTCGGCGCCGGAGCCACGACCGGCATCCTGGGAGGCACCTTCTCCAGTCTGGACCTGTTTGAGACTGGTGTGGGTACAGCGGTAGGTGATGGGCCGGATCTCCCCGGATCAGTCACGCTGGCCCCTCCGTACCCCAACCCTGCGCGGGACTACGCTGAGCTGTCGTTTAGCCTGGCCCAGCCCTCGTCGGCGCGCATTGAGGTCTTCGACATGCTGGGCCGCCGCGTGCAGCTTGTTGACCTTGGTCAACGCGCCGCAGGCTCGGCCTCCGTTCGGTTAGATACCAGCGGCCTCACGCCGGGAAACTATCTTACCCGAATCACCGCCGGGGGGCGCGCTGCGACATCGAGTCTGATCATCTCCCGCTAGACCCGTGACTGTCAGTGGATCGCTTTCTCAATGAGGCCATAACGGAAGCCCGCAAGGGACTAGAGGCCGGGGGGATACCGATTGGCTCCGTACTGGTGATCGATGGAGAGATTGTGTCTAGAGGGCACAACCAGCGTATCCAGAAGGGTAGTTCGGTTCTCCACGCCGAAATGGACTGCCTTGAGAATGCGGGCCGGTTGCCAGCCTCCGACTATCGCAGGGCCACGATCTACTCCACCCTCTCGCCGTGCGACATGTGCAGCGGGGCGATTCTGCTCTACGGAATCCCGCGAGTCGTCATCGGGGAGAATCGGACGTTCCAAGGACCAGAAGGCTATGTTCGATCACGGGGCGTGGACGTGACCGTAGCCAACAACGCGGAGTGCGTGGCGCTCATGGAGTCCTTCATTTCGACCAACCCCGCCCTTTGGGACGAGGATATCGGAGAGTCAGGATAATGCGGTGTTTGCGGGTGTGGCCGGGTTGGCTTACGCCTTCCCGGTAGTCGGACGCCCCTTGCGCTTGGCCGAAGGCTTTACGGTTGGTGTACCCTGATGCCCGTCGCCCGAAGGCGTCGGCAATTCGTCACCCGGGAACTGCTTGATGTTTTCGCGCTGGACCGCCTTGCCCGTCCCCGCCGCAATCGGCGAAGACTCGTGGATGTAGAAGTCGGCATTCGGAAGACTGTCGTTATACCGACGAGCCATAGCGGCCGCATCGAACATCGAATCATCGGCATTCTCAGTCAGCTCCGCGATGTTGTTTTCAATCCTGAGTTCAAACAGATCGAATGCATGACGGAAGGCCGTCTCCTGCATGTCGAACTCCACCCCGCTCGCGCCTGAGCGGATGAGATGGTCCATCTTCGAGAGCGAAGCGGCCAAAGCGAACAAGTAGATTGCGTTGTCGGCAACCCTCGCCTGCACCGCCTGCCGGGTGATGATCTCTTCGCGGTACCACTTCGAGGCCATCTTGAAGAAGTGCGAGTGGGACTGCACCAGCGATGTCATTCGACCGGCGTAGTCATTCAGCGACGGATGAACCCGCGTGATGGACGGGGCTGAGGGCTTGATGCCGAGGAACAGCTGCAGCGCCAAAGGAATCGCGCGCCCAAGCAGTTTCACGTTGGACGAGTTGGCCAGAATGCGACCGAAGTTATCCGCCAGCGACTCGTCTGAGTCCCAGCCGAGCGCCTCCTGAATGCCAATCATTTGCTCGGCAAGCTGCTTCCCGCCATATGCAAAAACGAAGGGCTGCATCACTTCATTCGCCCCCTCGACCACGCGGTGGATTCGGTTGTCGCGCCAGAGCCGCTCAATCTCGTTCTCGGTCATGAAGGCTTCGCCGCCCATGATCTGCATGGCATCATCGATGACCTCCCAGCCGACCTGAGATGAGAAGACCTTAGTGATGGCCGTCTCGACCATGATGTCTTGGTCGTGCCGGTCCAGCATGCCAGTCATCATGTACAGCAGGGCATCCAGGCTGAACGTGAAGGCGTGCATGCGAGCAATGCGCTGCTGGACAAGCTCAAAATCGGCAAGCGGCCGCTCGAACTGATAGCGGGTCTGGACCCATTTTGTTGCTTGGTCGCGGGCCCGCTTTGCGGCGCCAGTAATTCCAGCCGAAAGGGTGCAACGTCCAAAGTTCAGGCAGGTCAGCGCCACGTTCAGGCCGCGCCCCTCGTGATGGAGCACATTGGCAGCCGGCACCTTTACGTTGGTAAAGCGGATCCGGGCCTGCCACGTGCCCCTGATGCAGGACTTGCTCCGGTTCTTCTGGAAGATCTCGATACCCTCCATGTCCGGCGTACAGATCAGCGCGGAAACTTTGTCACCCTCCTTTTCAGTCTTGGGATCGAGCATCCTCTGCTTTGCCATCACGGTGAACATCCCGCTCAGAGCGCCCGAGGTGCTCCACTTCTTTTCGCCATTAAGAATGAAGTGCGTGCCATCCTCAGACTTTACACAGCGGGTTTCCTGCCCGGCTGCGTCTGACCCTACCTGGGGCTCGGATAGACAGAAGGCGGAGAGATACTCATTCGCAACCTTCGGAAGGAATCGGTCCTTCTGTTCCTCGGTACCGAACAGCATGATGGCCTTGCAACCAATGGACTGATGGGCAGAGACCATCACGGATGACGATCCGCAATAGCTGCCGATCATCTCCAGCACGCGGTTGTAGCTGGAAATACCCAAGCCCAGACCGCCATGGGATTCGGGCACCGTCATTCCCATCACGCCGAGCTCGAAGAGGCGCTTGATGGCCCACTCGGGGATGTACTCCTCCTGATCAATGAGAATCGTAGGATGCTCATTCTTCAGATAGTCCTCCAGACGCTCGAGCAAGGCATCGCACTTGGCAATCTCCTCGTCGCTTGAGACGGGGTACGGAAATACGTACTCCTCCTGGAATCGCCCCCAGAACAGGTTCTTGGCGAAACCCATGGTCGAAGGCTCGGGACCCATCATGGTCTCGATGTCTCGGATCATGTCCTTGTCGCGGGACGAGACGTTTTTCAGCTTTAGGTTGTCGAAGGCCATCGCAGCGGTGGAATTGAATAGAAAAAGGATCCCCGGTGCGGCGAAATCACGCAGCCAGCGAATTTACGCTAGAACGCGCGAAACCCGGACAGGATTCCTTTGCCGGGCGCCTGTACCTTTCGCTTTACACGCCTTTGGAAACCGAATGCCGACATTTCGCGACCGTCTGACCGCCGCCCAAATCGCCACCGGCTCCGCGCTTTGCGTTGGTCTAGATCCAGACCTGGACCGAATCCCGGAGCACATCAAGCGGTCACGCACGCCCGAGTCCGCCGTCGAATTTTTTTGCCGCGGCATCGTGGAGGCCACTGCCGAGCATGCGTCGGCATTCAAGCTCAACTTCGCCTTCTTCGAGCGATTGGGCGATCACGGGTTCTCGGTATTGCGGCGTGTCTTAAGGGCCATACCCCAGCAGTCGGTCACCATTGCTGACGCAAAGCGGGGTGATATCGGCAACTCGGCCAGGTTCTACGCGGCCTCCGCGCTGGACGGCATGGGCTTCGACTCCATCACCGTCAGTCCCTATATGGGACGCGACAGCGTTCTGCCCTTCCTCACGGACTCCAGCCACGCGGCCTTTCTCCTGATTCGCACCTCCAATCCGGGCCGGACGGACCTTCAAGATCTTGTGGTCGATGGCGCACCGCTCTATCAGCGTGTCGCAGAAATGGCTGTCGAGTGGGACGGCCAAGCGCAAGGCACCGTCGGCTTTGTTGTCGGCGCATCGGACCTGGCCGCCATGGCCAGCCTTCGGCAGGCGGCCCCGAATACTCCGTTCCTGATCCCCGGCGTAGGCGCACAGGGCGGCAACGCGGCGGATGTAATAGCGTGCTCAGGGGCGACTCCAGGGCTAACCATCGTGAACTCGAGCAGGGCCATCTGCTACGCATCATCCGGCGAGGACTTCGCGCGCGCCGCTGCTGCGGCCGCAGCGGAGGCCGCTGGCGCCCTTCGCATTTCAACCGTCCCTAGTAATGGCTGAGCCCATCGTCCGAATTGTCCGCCTCACGCTGCGCCCCGAAGCCGTTGACGCGTTTCTGGACGTTTTCGCCGAGGCCTCTCCCGTGATCCGTGCATCTCCCGGCTGCCTGTCCCTGGAACTGTGGGCGGATGCCCGCTATCCGAACATAGTGACGACCCACTCTCGGTGGGAATCGACTGACGCCTTGGCTGCGTACCGTGACACCGCCTTCTTTAGGGCCATTTGGATCCGTACACGGGCACTCTTCGCGGCACCGCCGTTTGCAGCCAGTCACCAAGTTCTGGGCTGACTATTCGGGCATTTCTGGCTTTCGATCCGGAGTTTCCGGCCGATAACTGCTGTTGACACCAGTCTTCGATGCAGGAACACTCCCGTCATTCCCCCAGCCGATCCGGTCTCGACCTCGAGTTTCCCCCGATGTCGTCCACCGTCCGCGAGGTTAACCGCCTGGTGCGTGACGGGCATCAATCGACCAACGATCTGGCGGCGGTGATCGCCTCAGACCCCATGATGGCCGCGACCGTCCTGCGCAGGGTCAACTCAGCCTTCTATGGCGTTCGCCGACAGGTCTTCGACCTCAAAAAGGCCGTCCACCTCTTGGGATTCGAGGACGTGGGCAACCTTGTCCTCACGGCGTCCTTCCTGAAACTGGCGGATATGGTCAGCGATCACGCCTCCCAGCGGCTCTTCAACGACCTCATGCAGTTGAGCCTCGGCGCAGCCATGTACGGTCAGATCATTGCTAAAGAATTGGGAATGGATGATGCCGGTGCGTGCTATTCCGCTGGCCTGATGCACACGACCGGCCGTGTCGTGCTGCTCTTCAATTTTGGTGATCAGTACACCCATCTCTGTCGTCCGGGGTCGTCCAAGCCCTTTCCCGACGCCTCCGTTGAACGCAGCGTGGTTGGCATTGACCATGCGCAAGCGAGTGGCCTCGCACTGACCGAGTGGCAGATGCCTGATGACCTCGTCCAAGTGGTCAGCTCTCTTGAGGCGCCAGGCAGAATAAAGGACGCCAAGCTGCGGGACATCGCTCTCTCTGTCCGTGTGGCCGTTTCTGCCACCGAACAGCTTTGCCTGAGAAACGCGCCCAACCTAGCGTTCCAGGCGAAGGCAGCGCTCCACGTCCTCGCCCGGATGCGCGGAAAGCAGTCAAGCCACATCGCGGCCCGCATTTCCGAGGAGCGGAAGAAGGTCAACGATCACATTGCGCTTCTGGCTGGCGATCTTGCGTTTGAATAGGACTGGTAGGCTAGGCGGTATCTCGGACTAGAAAGCCGCGCTCAGCCCGGCTTGAACCATGCGTCCAGGCCCCGGCAAACCCAGTTGCGGAAGGACCGAACGGTCCGTCAGGTTATCGACTCGCACGAACAGTTCAACGAACAGCCCCGAAGAGGAATAGTAGCGCCTCGAGGCCCGCACGTGGAGCTGAAGGACCTTCGGGAGACCGACGAGATTGTTGCCGGAATCGAGACCGTACGCTCGGCCTGTATAGACCGCCTCGGCCGAGAGTGTGCTCCCGCGCAGCGCAGTGGTGACTAAAGTGAGCGTCGCCAACACACTGGGCTTCTCTACCAGTCGATCGCGATCGGAATCTCCCAGCACCACGGCATTTGTCACCGTGAGCGAGTAGCGAGCCGACACCGGCGCGTCGAATGCTAGGTCGCCCACCGCCTCGATGCCCAGGACCCGGCTTCCGTTCAAATTGATGCGCTCCCGCCTCCTCTCCCCATCAACATCCACGTTGCGCTGGTCAATGGTGTTGCGGGTTCGGTTGACAAACGCTGTCAGCTCCATCAGACCCAGAGGTCCCTCGTGGCGAAGCCCGACATCGGCCAGCAGCGCTGACTCGGGGCGGAGGTCCTCATTGAGCAGGAATCGATTCAGCGCGGTGCCATACAATTCACGCATGGTCGGGAATCGCACCTTTCGTCCAACGGTAGCCTGCAGAACGGTGGAGGCGTTCAGCGACCTTTCGAGGCTCGCCGTCGCGCCCCAGTCCGAGAAGGCATCGCCCGTCGGTTTGTCCGCCGTTTCTGTCGGGGCGAAATGGTCAACGTTCAACCCGAAAACGAATCGACTTTCCCTGACGCGAACCCCGTACTCGGAGCCGGCACTCAGAGTGTATTGGCGGTAGCTAGACGCTGGACCTAGTGTGATCCCTGGATTCCCCACAGGCGCGTTCGAGTCGACCGCTCCCTCCCGCTGGTCGTGTCCGGAAACGAGGAGGTTGAAGGCCGATCGGAGCGTGCCTGCAAAAAGAGGCTGCTCGAGGACGGTCCGCATTCCAAAGGTGGCATCTTGATCCTCCTGGGTCTCCGAGATGGCGTCGTAATTCCCGCTGAGATACTGTTCAATCCGCTGCTCAAAGCGTGTGAACCAGGCCGAGCCACGCAGCGTCCTCCCACCTGCCAGGTTGAGTCGCAGATTCGCGGCAAACATCGAGGTAGTCCAGTCGGGATAGCGCCAGAACCGGACATCGCCACTGGCTGGATCCAGGTGTCCCTCCGGGGCGACGCCTTTTGAGGCGTCCACGTGTAGAACGCTGACTCCAAGCTGGCCAGTTGTCCAGGAGCGACCAGCCCGGACGTAGGCATGCCCCATCTTCCGGTCCGTGTTAAGGCGGAGCCCGTCATTGGCCTGACTGAAAGCCAGATCGGCATTGCGCCCAAGTCGGAAACCGTCCGTCTTATTTAGGCCAACGGAGGCTATAAACGAGTTCTTCCCCCTTCGCCGGACGTGCATGGCATCCATACGGCCGAAAGCACCGGTGCCTCCAGCAAGCGTCGCCTCCGTCAGGCTGCCGTCACCCTGGAGGGAGCGCGTGGAAAGGTCCACAACACCGCCGAGGACATTCGTCCCGTATAGCACGCTACCCGCGCCTTCGGTGACCTGCAATCCCCCGAGAATCGATGCCGGAATCACCGATAGGTCAACGCGGTTGTCCCACGGCACGTTGAGGAGGGCACCGTCCAGAAAGATCGCTACCTGACGCTCGCCCGAGCTACGCAGATAGATCAGCGACTCACCGCGCGAGTTGGTCTGCAGGTGGGCAGAAGGCAGCAACCGCGCCAGTCCTGCGACATCGGCGGCGTCAGTCCGGACAATTTCGGCCAGGGGCACTCGGCGGACCGAACCCACTCGCGCCAAGGCCTCAGGCGTGCCTCCCACCACAATTTCGGAGAGCTCGTAGAACCGAAGCGAGTCCGATTCTGCGGAACCCGTCTGGGCCCGGACCTCCCCAGAGGAAAGCACGGACGAAACCAGCAGGATGGTCAGGAACGCTGACTTGACGTAAGTCTCCACCGGGCAAGGCATGTACCCTTTAATTCGCTTGAACGGCGTCCCTGATGGAAATCCCCTGAAGGTCACCTTCCACTCGAGCCAGCTTGGCCGGGACCAGCGAATAGCGGGCCTCGGACGCCCTGTCAAGGTCTGGTCGATTGAGAATGCGCGCGGCAATGCGGTCATACTGGTCCTCGATGACTTGCTGCTCAACAATCATCGCCCCCAGTGCCCGCGAAAGAGAGAGATAAGACGAACCCTCACTCACCGCAGCTGCCGTCTCCCGATGGAACGCGAGCGTGGACTGCTGCGCCTCCTGGAGGGCCGCGACTACGACCGCCTCCTGGGCCAATGACGGCCTCATGGACGATGACCGAATCACCGCATCATAATCGCCCTGAAGACGGTCGGCCCGGTCTTCATAGCGCTCGAGCGCCTCTTGAATCTGGACATACATGGCCGCCTCGGATCCGTGGCCGCCATACATGCGGCAGCCGGAGAACACGACCAACAGGACGAACAGGACAGAAACGTTCTTGAGGCGCATGAGCAAGCAGGCGGGTGCGGTTCAGATGATGGTGTCGTCAGGAATCGTCGCGTTCTTCGGGATCACAACAATCCCGTCGCGGATGTAGAAGCCGTCTCCGTCCAACTCCTTCACGTTGTCACGGTTCTTGATGATGCACCGCTTCCCGATGGAAACGTTGCGATCCACGATCGCGCCCTCGATGTAGGACTCCGCTCCGACGCCAGGACTCGCCGGGCCTTCGACCGTCTCGCGCTCGTCGGGATCGTGCCACGGAAAGTAGTCGCCTCCCATGAACACCGTGTTCTTGATGGTGGTGTTGTGCCCAATAAAGGACCGGAGTCCAATGACCGAATTCGAGATCTGGGCATTCAGGATCACGCTGGCCTCGGCTATGATCGACTCCTGAATAAACGAACTCTCGATCTTGGCCGGAGGAAGCATCCGCGCGTTGGTGTAGATCGGAAACCGCGGATTATAGATGTCGAAATCCGGCTGCTTGCGAGCCAACATCAGGTTCGCGTCGAAGAAACTCCGAATCGTCCCGATGTCGCTCCAGTAGCCCTCAAACGGGTAGCTTGACACCTTCACGTTCTCGATGGCGTCCGGAATGATTCCTTTGCCAAAGTCATGCGCCGTCGGGTCCTCCGCCAGGAGACGATCCAGCACGTCAGCCGTGAACAAGTAGATGCCCATCGAGGCCAGGTAGACCCGGCCCTGGCCTTCCATTGCCTTGGAGACTGGACTCTCCTTCCCCTCCAACTCGCCGGCTGGTGGCTTCTCATGAAACTCAGTCACGAGTCCGTCATCGTCGGTCTTCAGGATGCCGAATCCGGGGGCATCGAGAGCGTTGACCGGGATAGTGGCGATAGTGATGTCGGCTCCGCTCGCGGCATGATGGGCCGCGAGTTCGCGGTAATCCATCGTGTAGAGCTGGTCGCCGGACAGGATGAGCACATGGTCCCGACGATAGGTATTGACATGCGTCAGGCATTGCCGGACAGCATCCGCGGTGCCCTGAAACCAGTCTCCCGAGGTCGGCGTCTGCTCCGCTGCAAGAATGGACACGAATCCCTGCCGGAAGCGATCAAATCTGTAGGTCTGGGCAATGTGCCTATTCAGGCTTGCCGAGTTGTACTGCGTGAGGACAAAGATCTTGTCCACATCCGAGTTGATGCAGTTCGATACCGGAATGTCGATCAGCCGGTACTTACCCGCCAGCGGCACGGCCGGCTTCGCTCGATGATCGGTAAGTGGATAGAGCCGGGAGCCCGCTCCGCCTCCGAGAATGATCCCTACGGTCGATTGCATGAGTGCCTCTGATTGCGATATCGAATGCTACGGGCCAATCCCATTTGCCACAAGACTCCGGCGGTGATCCTTCGGTCAAATGGAAGGGATTTTTGCCCGAAACCAGATGGATCGCCTCCTGTACACCCGGTGACCTGACCCCACCCCTATGCCCAAGTCTCGGAAGAACGATTCGATCCAGTACAGACTTGCCCAGGCACGACGGCGCCTGGCCCTTGGCGAATTGGGAGCAGGCATGCTCGTGCTGTTGGCCGCAGCCTGTCTCTACTGGGTGCTTGCCAGTAGTCTGGAGGCCGCGTTCCGTCTCCCTGTTGGAGGGCGGCTTGTCCTCGTGGCCGGCGCCTCGCTACTCTTCCTGGGACTGACCCTCTTCTTTGTGGTATTCCCCATCCTGCGATGGGTTGGCATCCTTCCCGGGCTCTCGGACGACGCCGTAGCTGTTCGCGTAGGCCAGGTATTTCCCGAGGTGCGGGACCGGCTGCTTAACATGCTTCAGCTGCAGGACGGACGCCACTCGGACGCACCTGCACCACTGGTGGCAGAAGCCGCTACTCTGCTGGGCTCGGAGCTGGCTGCCGTTCCAGTGGAACGAGTTGAAGACTTTGCCGGAGTCCGCAAGGCGGGCAGACTTGCCACGTTGCCGGTCGTAGCCCTACTGGCCGCGTTCGTCCTCTGGGGGAACCAGTTCACCGATGCCACCTGGAGACTCCTTTCGCCCAATACCGAATTCGAGGAGCCTCTCCCCTTTTCCGTGGCAATCACACCGGGTGATGCAGACGTCGTGAAGGGTGCAGACGTCCAGATTTCTGCTACGCTGAGTGGCACCGACTTCCCTGCAGCGGTGTGGCTGGAGTACCGCTTCGCCAACGAGTCGGTCTCGGAGACGGTGGCCATGTCAGGCGCCCCCGAGGCAGCCCATGGCCTGGTCAACCTCCGGCAGACCCTTGACTACCGGGTTCGCGCGGGTCGATTCGAGTCCAATTGGTACACGCTTTCGGTCACCGATCGGCCCGTTGTGGCGCAGCTGTCGGCATCCCTTAGATATCCCGCCTATACTCGCTTCCCCCCCACTCAGCTGCCGGACAATGACGGGACTGTGACAGCCCTTGTTGGAAGTCAGGTGGTGGTAGACGCTGTTGTGACCGGTCCCAATATCAGAACCGCCACCGTGGCCTTTGGCTCCGGGCGGACCGCTGACCTGACAGGTGCCGGCCGGTCTTGGAGCGGCCAGTTTACGGTCCGCGGCGAGGACACCTGGAAGCTGGAAGTGGTCTCCGTGGACGGTGTTAGCAACGCGAACCCGATCGCCTACCGCATCCGCGCCACGCAAGATGGCGCCCCCTCCATTCGATTCCTCTCTCCGGAGCCGTCTGTCGATCTAGAGGAATCCGCTGTGGTTGATCTCGGCTGGCAGATGTCGGACGATTACGGATTCTCGGGACTCCACCTGAACTACCGGCTCGATGAGAGCCGTTTCGGGGAGCCGTCGGATTCCTTCATGGTCATGCCCCTGCCCATCACAGCCGCGAGGGCATTGGAGCAGACCGGGTCATTCAGTTGGGGCCTTATCCGAGATACGCAATTGGATCCGGTGCCGGGCGACGTCTTCCTCTACTATCTGGAGGTAGCGGACAACAACGCGTATTCAGGGGCGTCAACCGCCCGAACAGCCATGTATCGCCTGCGCATGCCCTCGCTGGCCGAGCGCTATGAACAGTTGGACGACAAGGAGGATCAGACTGAGGACGGGCTCGAGGAAATTGTGGACGAGGCGCAGCGTCTTCGTGACCGGTTTGAGGAACTGCAGAAGGAGCTCCGCTCAAAGACGGAGGCCGAGTGGCAGGACGAGCGTGCCCTGACCCAGTTGATGGAGGAGCAGAAGGCGCTGGAGGAATCGGTTGAGAAGATCTCGGAGCAGATGCAAGAGATGACCGAGGAGATGGCGAACAACGACATGTTCAGCGAGGAGACGCTGAACATGTTCGAGGAACTCCAGGAGGTGGCCGAGGAGATCAACACTCCGGAGCTTATGCAGGCCCTGCAGGACCTTCAGGAGGCCATGGAGCAGATGAACCAGCAGGAAATGCAGGAGGCCATGGAGGAGTTCGAGTTCTCGGAAAACCTCTACAAGCAGCGCATGGAGCGAACGCTGGAGCTGTTCAAGAACCTCCGTGTCCAGCAGGATCTTGAGGAAGCGACTCGTAGGGCCGAGGACTTGGCCAAAACGGAAGAGAAGCTGGCCGAGGAGACGGAGCCATTGAAGTCTGATGGCGATATGCCCTCCGAAGAGCGCGAGGAACGCGCCGAGGATCTGGCCAAGGAGCAGGAGCGGGCCGCCGAGGAGATGGAGCAGCTCGAAGAGAAGCTGGAGGAAATTGCCGAGCGCATGGAAGAGCTCGACAAGGCACCCAATGAGGCGATGGATGAGTTGTCCGACGACACGCGCGACCAGGATATGCCTCAGGAGATGAAGGAGAATGCTGAGGAGATGCGCAGCGGGGATCGCCAGAAGGCGCAGGAACAGCAGCAGGATATGAGCCAGAATCTGCAGAAGCTGCAGCAGAGCCTGCAGGAAATGCAGGAGGGGATGCAGGGGGCTCAGATGCAGATGAATATGGCCGGCCTTCGGCGGGCTTTGGATGATGTTCTCGGTCTATCAAATGACGAGGAGCTCCTGCGGGCCGAGGTTCAGCAGTTGGCCGCGGACAGTCCTCGACTCCGGCAGACGGCTCAGCAGCAACTCCGCTTGTCGGAAGGGCTTAGTCACGTAGCGGACTCTCTGCAGTCGCTGTCCAGGTCCATCCCCCAGATGTCGCGAGATGTTCAGGTACATGCTGGAGAGGCCCAGCGCGAGATGGCCGATGCGACCTCCGCCATGACGGACCGCGCAGCACGGAGGGCATCCGGGCACCAGAAGGGGGCGATGACACATCTGAATGAGCTCGCCCTCATGCTAGCGGATATGCTGGATCAGATGATGAACGGGCAGGGTTCGGGCGGCAATATGTCCATGGAGCAGATGATGCAGCAGCTCCAGAACATGGCAGGCCAGCAGCAGATGATGAACCAGCAGGTTCAGCAGTTGCTCAATGACATGCAGGGGAACCGACTTTCCCAGGACGTCCAGGACCGCCTTCGCCAACTTGGCGGTCAGCAAGAAAAGATCCGACAGGACCTCAGGCAGCTGAGCCGCGAACGCTCGATGGAAAACGAGGCGATGGGGGATCTGGAAAAGGTCGCCGAGCAGATGCAGGAGACCATCGAAGAGCTCCAGCAAAACCGACTATCCAGGAGGACCGCGCAGCGTCAGCAGCAGATTCTCACTCGACTGCTTGAGGCATCGCGATCCATGCAGGAACGTGGTCGTGAACGCAAACGGGAAAGCCAGTCAGCGGATCAAATCGGCCGTCAGAGCCCGGATGAGCTATCGGCCTCCGAGCAGGCAGATCAGCTGAGGCGCGACCTCATCAGGGCCCTGGAACGCGGATATGCTCCGGACTACGAGGAACTGATTCGGCGCTACTTCGAGTTGCTCAGTCAGCAGGAGCAGACCCCTCAGGGTCAATAAAGCGGTTCATCAAGCCTGGCGTCGGGAGTCGACAGGTGTCGCGTTTGCCAAACCAGTTGTACCGATAGCGGCCCACGAGTTGGTAGGCAGGGTCACGGATAGAGCGTGGCACAAACCTGGTCCACCAGAGGAAGCGAACAGGACCAGTCAGTCTGCGAGCAATCCGAAGCACCGCGTCCGAGCGGGTATGGACCTCGCCCCCTTCGACCAGAATGATGCTGTCCAAGAATTCGCCGGGCAGGCCAGCTGATGCCAGGAGCGCCGCTCCGGCCGTGGACTGCAGGGCTCCCAGCCGAAACTGCGCCTCCGGATCGTGATCGATCACGTAATTCACGGCCGCGTTGCAAAGGTTGCAAACCCCGTCAAAGAGAATGATCGGGCGATTGTTGGTGTGCAAGGCGTCCGGATGAGGGTGAATGGGCGACCTGAGAAGGATAAGGACCATATCAATTACTGCCTGACCGTTTGAAAAACAGTGACATAGTCGTATTTTATAGGGCCGTCAGGAATAACTCTCGATGGGCTTCGTTGCCCACCGGTGCGAGCGCACAGCACGCTGACGGATCGAGTCCATTCAGCCATCGGGCTATTCCTGCGGAATCCTCCATTCAGCCAACGAATCAGCAAGCGCAATGAGGGTCCTGTTTGTCTCGGACGAGGTAGCCCCCTTCACCAATAAGTCAGAAGTCGCCACCCTGGTCCGGACCCTTCCCGAAAGCCTGCACGAGGGTGCCGGCGTCGAGACCCGGATCATGATGCCGAGGTACGGAATCGTCAGTGAGCGACGCAATCGCCTGCACGAGGTCATTCGGCTGTCCGGTTCCGAGATCTCGACCGGCGAGACTGTAGAAGCCCTGAAGGTCAAGGTAGCCTCAATCCCCGGGATCCGGCTCCAGGTCTACTTCATGGATAACGCCTTTATGTTCAAGCGCCGCGGAATCTTCGCGGACAAGGCCGGCAAACTGTTCACGGACAATCCTGAGCGTTCGATTTTCTACGCCAAGACTGTCCTCCAGACCATAAGCAATTTGGGATGGAAACCTGACGTGGTCCATGCCTTTGGCTGGCTCAGCGGCATGGTACCCTTCCTGCTCAAGACCGATTACGCCGACCACGCCCTCTTTTCCGAGGCCAAGGTGGTGTACACACCCCAAAAGGTGGACTTCCAGGGCAAGCTTACCGACAAGATGGTCACGGACTTCAGCCTGACAAAGAGCGACGAGATTTCCGGCAAGGAGCCGAGCGAAATTGGCGTTTCCTTTGCAGACGGTGTAATCCACCTCGGATCCAATGAATCGGCCGACGATGCCCAGAAGTTTGGCGAGGATGCTGAAGCCAACATGAATCTTGCCTCGGCTGTCTACGAACGGGTCCAGTCGGGCGTACCTGCCTGAGCAGCCGGGAAACCTCAATTCTTGCCCTGCATTGCAGGGCAAGCAAACCCCATCGCCTGTCGATGGGGTTTTTGCTGTGATAGAAACCTGTCCACTGCGCGCTGGCTCCGTTGGCGATCGCCAGGCGCCCCGTTTCGCAGAGGTATACGATCTGGTCGCTCCGGATCGTTGCGAAACGAACCCCCTAGTTTATGCATCGACTACTTCTTGCCTTCTGCCTTTTGGCCGTTGCTGCCTGCGACGATCCAGCCCCGGTTGGGATTGATCTCGTGGACGAACAGTCCGGTACGCCTTACGTCCTTGAAATTCAGTCCTCGGCACCGGAGTACGTTCCGGCCACTGAAAACACAGGCAATACCGCCCGAACCTTGTTTGGCTCGGTCGATGACGCTGAGCTCGGCAGCACCGAGGCTCGCGGCTATCTGGACTTCGTATCCCCGGGTGTTTTCACCCAGGCATTCGAAAACAATTCCATTGAGCAGGCCGATCTGCTGCTGCTCTCAGACTACGTCTACGGTGATTCACTGACGGAGGTGACCGTCACCCTGAGAAGTGTTGACCTCGAATGGTCTGGCTCCGGGGCCAAGTCGGACACAACCATCTTCGTGGGTGATGTGGTGACGCAGTCCGTCCAACACCCGCAGTCCACCCTGCTCGCCATCCCGCTTCCGGATGACTGGATTGCTCGATGGGATACCACGTTCAAGAGCCAGAGCTTCGGCGATCTTTTTCACGGGTTTGAACTCACCACCGAGTCTCGGACCGCCGTCCTCGGTGCTCTGGTATTGGGCTCGTCCATCCGATTTATAACTGCCGGGGACACGACCTTCTTCAGCGCCGGACGCAGTCTGACCCGGTTGATAGACCCGACCGGACCCGTCTCCGGGTCCGCTGGCCTCGTCTTTCAGGATGGCCAGACCCAAGCCGCCGCCTTTACTCCACAATTCGGTGCGCCCACATCGCTCGTCCTGAATCGAGGGCTAGTCCGAGTAGCGGCCGATACGTCGCTGAGCGTAAATACTCCTTTGGGTTTTTCCCGACCAGCCATCGACCAGCTCCAACTAGACTGGATATCCCGCGACGGGACCCGTCTGCCGATTGGACTGGCCAGCCGGGGAGATACGCATTTTCAGTTTGAGTCGATACAACTTCACGACTCGCTGAGTGTCCTGTTGAGGGGAAAGAGTGCGTTGGATCATTTTGAACTCAGGGTGCCAGACTCGAACAACGGGATCTCGGTGATCCTGCTGCCCACGGCTCCGGTTCTCCACCTTGCCGTAACCCCTGTCCAGCAATGAGGCGCATTCTCCTACTAATCCTGCTTTCGACCCTAACCGGTTCGGTGGCATTTGCTCAGCAAGAGGGTGAGGGCTCGGTCTACTCCCGCTTCGGACTGGGACAGCTCCTTCCTCATTACGCGTCAAAATCGTACGCGCTCGGAGGCGAAGGCCTTGCCTACAATTCCGTCACGTTCACGAACTTGGCCAACCCCGCTTCGCTTAGCGATCAAGGGCTGGTGAGACTCTCCGGCGGAATGCGGTTTGAGGGCGTGGAGACAACCGACGCGCTGGATGTACAAAGCAAGTTGTCCTCCAGTTCGTTCGACGGCCTGACGCTGGGCATCCCGCTCATTCCCAACAAAGTGGGTGTCGCGCTGGGCTTTTCGAAGATGAGCCAAGTTGGCTATCTCATCGATGTTGTAAAGCCCCTCGACCTCGGCGACGCGTTTGATTCCGGAGAGAACTTCGGAGCTAGATTTCAGGGTAGCGGCGGACTGAACCGTATTAGCACCGGGGTCGGCTATCGACTCAACCGCGTGCTATCCCTCGGGCTGCGGACCGACGTCATCTTTGGCCTGATTGAAGATGTTCAGGAGACTGTATTCCAGGACGCTCGATACGTCGACGCGAAGGTTGTCCGCTCTACCCGCTTGGTCGGGGCCACGCTGGGCCTTGGAGGCCGTCTGTCTTTGAGAGGACTGCTACGGGAATCAGATTTCCTGAACCTGGCGCTAACGATTGACTTGCCCACCACCCTCGACGGGACGCGTGTCGTGGCTGAGGGCCGCGGGATAACCGCGGACACGCTGAGGAGCGAGGTTACCGGTTCGACCAAGATCCCACTGTCAGTTGGGGTCGGCGTTCTTTACCAGCCCAGCGCCAAGATCTCGCTGAACGCTGATCTCCGCTTCGAGCCGTGGAGTAACTTCTCGAGCGAACTCAACTTCCCGGGCTACGCTGTAGGTGGCCAGGCGAATACGAACGACAGGCTTCGCATTTCCGGCGGAATTGAATATTTTCCTGCGGGTCGCGATCTTCTGGCTTCCGTGGTGGCTCGGACGGCATATCGATTGGGCGCGTTTACGGAGTCTGGCTACATCTCTCCTGATGCTGGCAAGCGGGTCAACTCATATGGCATTACGAGCGGCGTGAGCCTGCCAACACTGAATGCCGGCACAAGGATTGATATTAATCTGGATGTGGGCACCAGAGGCACTGCAACGGGGAGCTTGGTCCGTGATCGATATTTCAGGATCGGACTCAACATCAACTTTGCGGAACGCTGGTTCGCACGACGCCAACTTGGCTGACAATTCAGTTAACTTCCTGTGGACGCAACACAGATGACCAATATGCATCACCTCTACCAGTCAAAGCACCTTCAGAAGTCGGGGCTCCTGGTTCTGGCCTTGAGTTTCACGCTATCCATAAGCGCAAAGGCCCAAGATGGGCCTTGTTCGGATGAGGCGAACGACATTCGGACGGCTTACAGCCTCTACTACGAGGACTATAAGAACGAGAATTGGGAGACTTCCCTGCCCTATCTGCAGTGGATTATCCGCTGCGCTCCAGGCTTCCCGAACGACAGCGATCGCAATTACGAGCGGTTGGTCGAGGTCTTCGAAGGCATGGGTATGGGAAATGATGACGCCGACATGCAGCGCTCCTACTTGGACTCAGCCCTGTACGTTTTCAACACGGCGGTGTCCAGTCTTAAGGACGCTGGCGTAGAAGCAAGCGAGTACGAGTGGGTGTTTGAGAAGGGTCGTTTTCTTCAGGGGCACAGCGACGAACTACCGGACCTGCAGAAAGAGGTCGGACCCACTTATCGAACCGCCTTCGAGTTGGATTCAGCTCGCATCCAGGGCTACTACATCAACTACGTGATCCTGGATCTGGTGCAACAGGACGACAAGGGTGCCGCGGTGGATTTCATGGACGAAGTCGAAGGAGTCCGTTCCGATGATGCCGAGATCATGGCCATGGTTACGGACTGGCGCGGCCGTCTCTTCACCTCTCCAGAGGAACGCATTGGATTCTTGGAGATGCAGCTGGAAAAGAAGCCAGACGATGCGGACCTGATCGCAGAACTCGTTGAGCTCTACATGGATGAGGGCTACCGCGACGAGGTTTACGATCTGGCCCCTCGCCTGATGGAAAGCGACCCCTCTGCGCGGACATTCCGTCTCATCGCCAAGATGAGGCTTGAGGATGGCCAGTCGGACGAGGCCATCGGCCTCTATGAGGAATCGCTAACCATGGACGATGGCCCTGGCGCCGCCAAGGAAGTCTACTACAACATCGGCATCGCGCATCAGCAGGAGGGTCGCCTATCCCGCGCGCGCACTGCTTTCCGTCAGTCCCTTCAGGCCGACTCCAATTATGGGGCTGCTCTCCTCGCGGTTGGTGACCTCTACATGACCGCGGTGCAGGGTTGCGGATCGTTCGAGCGCGAGGATCGCGCCGTCTACTGGCTAGCCGCCGACTACTTCGACCGGGCAGCCTCACGGGATCCTTCAGTCTCGTCTCAGGCGCGTCAGAGGTTGAACAGTATCCGCCGCCTCATGCCGACGGCCGAAGACAAGTTCTTCAAGAGCTGGACGGCAGGAGACAGCTACACGGTCAATTACGGGTGCTATGCCTGGATGGGCGAAACCACCCGTGTGCGGTAGACCTCGGCTGGCTCGGGGCTAGCTTCTGGCTGGCCCCAAGCCTCCTTTTAGAAACGGTCGGTGCTTCCCAGCGCCGGCCGTTTTCTGTTTCCGACGGCCGGCTTGGCCGTGGTAGCGCTTCCTGTGACAAGTCCACGAAATACGCGGCGAAGTAGGTGCCGCCTCGCGCCTCGTTCGTAGTTTTCCGGTCACCTCAAACCGCTCTTCCCATGCCCTTTATAGAGTCCGTCCACGCGCGCCAGATTATTGACAGCCGCGGCAATCCGACCGTTGAAGTCGAGATCACCACCGAGGGTGGCGGCTTTGGCCGCGCTGCTGTTCCGAGTGGCGCATCCACCGGCGAGCGCGAAGCCGTGGAACTGCGCGATGGGGATGCCGATGTCTACCTCGGAAAGGGCGTCCTGAAGGCAGTCGAGAACGTCAACACGACGATTGCCGAGGCTATCGAGGGATTGGATGTTCGCGACCAGGCAGACCTGGACAGCCTCCTGATCGAGTTGGACGGATCACCCAATAAGGGTCGCCTGGGCGCCAACGCGCTCTTGGGGGTCTCGCTGGCTGCCGCGTACGCCGCGGCCGACGTCTCCGGGCTGCCGCTCTACCGCTACATAGGGGGCACCAACGCCAGCACCCTCCCAGTGCCGATGATGAACATCATCAATGGGGGCCGCCACGCCGACAATAGCGTGGACATGCAGGAGTTCATGATCATGCCAGTGGGCGCTGGAACGTTCTCCGACGGCCTTCGCATGGGGGTTGAGGTCTTTCATCGGCTGAAGAAGGTGCTCTCGGCGAAGGGCTACTCGACCGCAGTAGGAGACGAAGGCGGCTTTGCCCCGAACCTCCGCTCGAACGAGGAGGCCATCGAGGTCATTCTGGAGGCGGTAGAGGCCTGTGGTCTCTCGGCCGGGAAGGACATTATGATTGCCCTGGATCCGGCCGCGAGCGAAATGGTGGTGGACGGCAAGTACGTCTTCTGGAAAAGCGATCCGGACAATCCGCGCACGTCGGATGAGATGGTGACCTTCTGGAAATCGTGGGTGGACCAATACCCCATCATCTCCATCGAAGACGCCATGGGCGAGAATGATTGGGCCGGCTGGAACAGCCTAACCAAAGCCGTCGGTGACCGCGTTCAGATTGTCGGGGACGATCTCTTCGTGACCAATACTCAATTCCTCCAGAGGGGCATTGACGAGGGCAGCGCCAACGCCATCCTCATCAAACTAAACCAGATCGGCACCCTCACCGAGACGCTGCAGGCCATCGAACTGGCGCACAAAAACGGGTTTCGGGCCGTCATCAGCCACCGTTCGGGTGAGACCGAGGATGCAACGATCGCTGACTTGGCCGTTGCCGTCAACGCGGGACAGATCAAGACAGGATCGGCCAGTCGCTCCGATAGATTGGCGAAGTACAACCAGTTGATCCGAATTGAGGAACTTCTAGGTACTTCTGCGACGTATCCGGGGATGAAGGCCTTCGCCATTGGCGGCTAGGACCCGGCAACCACCCTCTCCGGACGGTCTCCCAGTCAATCATGATCGATCGAGCCCGAGAACTCCTGGCCCGTTACCGTGGCATGATGCTTGGAGTCGCGGCGACACTGGTCATCCTCTGGATCGGTTTTCTTGACAGCCACAGTCTCCTCAAGCGGTACGCTTGGCATCGGGAAGCTGATGCGCTGCGAAGTGAAAACCAGATCCTGACCGACGAAATCGATCGTCTCCAGTCGGAGTTACAGACCGATCTGACCGACGAAGAGGTAGAACGAATCGCGCGGGAGCAGTACGGAATGCAGCGTGAGGGAGAGACGGTCCATCCCGAGCAGCAAGGAGAGTAGATGGATCAGTTCGCGATCGGTGTTGACCTGGGCGGCACCTCAATAAAGTGCGCGTTGGTCTCCCGGGAGCACGGTCTCGTGCATACCGCTCATTGTGACACCGAGGCGGATCGCGGACCGAGGGCGGTTCTGGCCAATATGGCCGGGCTAGTCAGACGGAGCCTCGATCGGGCAGAGGCCCCGGTGATTGGTGTGGGAGTGGGCAGTCCGGGGATCATCAACTGGGATCGGACCACCGTCTCGCAGCCTCCCAACCTTCCAGGCTGGACGTCCATCCATCTTGGGGATGCCCTGTCACCTCTGCTTGGGACACCTATCCGGGTGTTGGTGGAAAACGACGCCAATGCCGCCGGCCTCGGCTGCGCCCACTACGGTGTCGGAAAGCGGTTCGATTCCTTCATCATGGTGACACTGGGCACCGGAGTCGGAGGCGCGATCATCTACCGGAACCGAATTTTCAGGGGCGCGACCGGAGGAGCCGGAGAACTGGGGCACATGACCATCGACTACGATGGTCCCCCCGACAATCACGACATTAGCGGAGCCTCGGAAGCCTACTTGGGCCAACGGTTTCTTTCTGCACATGCCGCCCGAATGGCTCGGCAGAACCCGGCGTCCAGCCTGAATGAGGTGCTGGCCTCGAACGGGGAACTGGAGCCCAAGCTCATCTATGACGCGGCGGTCCAAGGCGACGAGACGGCGTCCGAGGTTCTGAACTGGGCAGGGCACAAATTGGGCGTCCTCCTCGGTTCGGCCGTTAATTTGCTTGATATCCGGAAGTTCGTGGTTGGAGGCGGCCTCTCGGCTGCAGGCGAGTTTATTTTTGACGCCGCCAGGAGCACCATACTTCAGTACGTAACCCACGGTCTGAGAGACGGAATTGAGATCATCCAGGAGCCCAGAGGAAATGAGGTCGGCGTGCTTGGCGCTGCCCACCTGGTCTTCCACGATGCAGATGACCGGTCGGCCTCTGGGACCAGTGCTTAGACCAGCCGCCAGCTTCTGCGCCGCGGCCCGCTCAGCTGTTCGCGTCCTCGGGATGATGGCACTCCTAGTCTTGGTGCCCATCACGGTCCTTGAGGCACCGGGCCAAGTGTCGCCAGCCAGCACGCCGCCCGTCGCCCAGAGTGCTCCGACTGATCCAAGTGGCCGCGACCTAAAAGGACCCATTCAGTTCGTGGCATCGGACTCTATGACCGTCACGTTTGGAAAAACTGACCTCGGTTCTCTTTTTGGGCAGGCAGCCATCGACTACGACAACGTGGCCCTCAAGGCCTGGCGCATCGACCTGCTCTTCGATATCGAGGAGGTTCAAGCGCAGGGGCTACAAACCGATACCGGCATGGTGGGACTCCCGGAGTTCCGCCAGGGTGAGGAGACGTTCGCCGGTAGCCGGCTGGCCTTCAATATGCGCACAGAACGCGGCCGGATCGTTGAGGCCAGGACCCAGATTCAGGAGGGGTTTGTTCGCGCGGATGTGGTCAAGGCTACCGAGGACTCGACCCTCTACATCAGGAACGGCGCGTATTCGACCTGCCCGTGTATCGACGACCCATCGTACTCCCTCCGGGCAAGTAAAATGAAGGTGGTCGATCAGAAGTGGATCTACACAGGCCCGATCCAACTGTACCTGTTCAACATCCCGACACCGCTGTGGCTGCCGTTCGGGTTTCTCCCCGCCCAGGAGGGCCGCCGAAGTGGACCGCTGCCTCCGACTTACGGCGAGGACCAGAACGGATTCTACCTTCGCGATTGGGGCTGGTACTTCGCAATGAACGACTACATGGACCTGCAGCTACAGGGCGGGTTCTGGACCAAGGGTAGTATCGAGGGGCGGTCGCTCTTCCGCTATTCGAGGCGATACGGTTTTAGCGGTCAGGTCGGCCTGAGTATGGCGAGGTTTCGAGAAGGTGTTCGCGGTGATCCCGGGTTTGCCATCCGCAATACCGGGTCCTTCCGCTGGAATCATGCCCAGACTATCAGCCCGACCGCGAACTTTGACGCCAACGTCAACCTCTCGTCGAGTGGCTACCTCCGGGGCGTATCCCAAGACTACACGGACCGGGTAACCCAGACCATCCAGTCCAGCGTTCGCTATGCCAAGCGCTGGCGCTCCCGTAGCCTGACCATAAACGCGAGTCAGCGCCAGCAGGTGAGCTCCGGCTCGGTGCAGTTAGGCCTGCCGAGCCTGTCCTTTTCCCAAAACTCGTTCAAGCCGTTCGAACGCTCCTCGCGCCCGCCGGGCTCGGGCGAGCGATTCTATGAGAAGGTCACCGTCAGCTACTCGATGTCGGCGAATAACAGGTTCAACTTCACGCCACAGTCTGATGAGATCCTGATCAGCTCCGGCGATTCGGCCGCTGTTGAGATCGACTGGATTGATGCGCTCCTCTCGCAGGAAGACTTCGTCCGGGCCACCGGTTCTGAGGAGCGGTTTGATTTCAAGGCCACCCACCGGATCCCTATTTCCGCCCCCTTCTCCGTCAGCCGGCTGCCGCTTCTGGGCGACTTTCGGATGAACCTCTCCCCCAGTCTCTCCTATACGGAGGATTGGTACCTGCGCACGGACGAAAAACTGTTCAATGACAGCACCAACGTTCTTGAGTCCGGCACGGTCCAGGAGTTCTTTGCCCTTCGCCAGTACACCGCCAGCATTTCGGCATCTTCGGTGTTCTACGGAATATTCCCGCTGAAACTGGGCGCGTATCGAGGTTTGAGACACACCGTACGGCCGAGCATCGGCTTCGGTTATCGGCCAAACTCGTTCTCTGGCTCCAACATCAAGTCCTACACGGATGCGAATGGCGATGAGGTAGAGTACGCGGTCGTCCCAGGCGTCACTCGCGGTCTCCAGCAGTCCTTGACCTTCTCGCTGGCCAACACATTCGAGACGAAGAAGGCCCCTGCCGACTCCTCCGCGTCTGCCCAGAGTCGGCCCGTCAAGCTGTTTGACTTCAACCTGGCCAGCAGTTTCAACTATGCTGCGGACTCGCTGGGATTCGGTCCCATTTCACTCTCCGCCCGGACCAAGGTCCTGGGGCAAGTGGACGTGGCTGTTCGCTCCTCGTTTTCGCCGTACCAGCTGAATGAATCGGGGCAGATCAGGGACGCGTATGCGTTTGGGAGTGCCACGCCTCTTGGACGCCTGACCAGTGCAAGCTTGACGGTGCGGACTTCACTCAGGAGTCAGACATCGCGCGGCCAGAGCAGGCCGCTCACTACGCCCAGAGCCGGGTTTGCGGATAATCCGGGTTCCTCTCCACTGGGTGCCTCCACGTTGGGCAACAGCTTTCAGCAACCTTTTGGCGGGTCACAGACAGACTTTGCCATCCCGTGGTCGCTTGGGCTCGACTTCACTTATGGGCTCAACAAGTCCGGGCTCAGTTCCACGAAGCGAGCTGTCGTTAACGCCTCGTTTGACTTCTCGCTGACTCCGAACTGGAAGATCACGGGCCGAGGCGGCTATGATCTTCAGCAGATGGAGATTGCGACGACGAACCTCGCGGTGGCCCGCGACTTCGATTGCTGGCAAATGTCGTTCAACTGGATTCCGACCGGGTTCTATCAATCCTGGGGCTTTGACCTTCACGTCAAGAGCAGTCACCTGCGTGACCTGCTACGGATTCGGCAGCCGAAATCAGACGTTCGTGACAGATTTGGTAGCCTCTAGGACCAATAGCACCGCTCCAGCACGCCTCATTGCCCCCCTGTTGGCGGCTGTCTGGCTGGCTGGGTGTGGACTTGCCGGTGCTGAAGACGATGCCAGTGGCAGCTACCGGTTCGAAAACAGCTTCGGCTACTTCGAAACGATTGTCTTGCAGCCAGACCGCGGGGAGGAACTCCGATTTACCGTGACCGGCCAGGTCACCATCCACGACGTCGACGGCGCCCTCTCTGGATCGGGTACCTGTACCAGAACGGCCATCAGCGTCCAGTATCCCGAGGGGGTGGAAACCCGAACAGACCGGACTGAGGATGCCAGTATCTCCGGGACCCGGGCCGGCTCAAGAATCTCCGACTTTCGCATTTCGGGGTGTGCCTATCCGCGTGCCATGTCCGGGAGACTGGAAGGGGGCAGAATAGTCCTTGACACCGACCTTGATTTCCCCGTCTCCCGAGGTACCACATTGATCTCCGATCGATTCGGCGACCCCTCGGGTCTGGTGATGAACCGTTCTAAGCCGTAATGCGCGTTGGCGCGTATTTGGCCCGGCGCTTGCACTGAGTCACGGAAACTACCAGTCAGCGCAAGCAACATGTTTCATCTGCCCAAACGGGTACTCAGTCTCCTTACCGCTCGTCGGAAGGTAATCGATCCGGCCTCCGACAAGGACCGCCGAATCGCACGCAGGCTACAGGACATGTTCGAGCGCGAGCTTGCCCTGTCTGAAATTGGCAGCCTCCAGTTTTTTGTCCACAAAGGATCAGTGGTACTGAAGGGGAATATCCAACTGCCGGAGGACCGTGCAGCCGTCCTCGAAATCATCGAGTCGGTACCGGAAGTAAAGCGCGTGGTCGATCACCTGGATCGCGAACAACAGGAAGGTTTGCGTCCCCGCCTTGCGGCCTGAGCGCAACTGGAAGCCGCCCCAGCCCCTCTACAGTTTTCTGAACCAGGCGTTGTCTACCCGGCGGAAGCCAAGCCTCTGGTAGTACTTAGATGAGATGCTGCTGTGGCGAAGGAGCAAATCCGTACCCTTGCACTGCTCAAACACAACGTCGAGCAGCTTCTTGCCTACCCCCTCGCCCTGCACATCGGGCTCCACGGCCAACTCGCACAGATAGCTTTCCGACACGCGGTCAGACATGACCCGGGCGATGCCTGCCAGCTGATCTCCGTGCCATGCGGTAATCACGACGGAAGACGCCTCAAACTTCTGCCATACCCGGCGCGGTGTGTCAACGGCCCTTAGCAGCGGCGCGCGCCGGTACAGGGTAATGATCTTCCCTGCCGTCAAGCCTTCCAGTCCGACTCTGATTTCAAGATCCTGGATCATGGAGAAGATGTCTTGAGGTCGTTTATGACCCAACCGGCAGTCGCAGCGCTGAGTCGGGGATTGGAATCCAAAGTAGTATCGGACGGAATACGGAGCCGGAGCATTTGATGCTCGACCTCTACCTCCCACTCCACGTGCGGGCCAAGGAACTGGCGTGATCTCACGACGCCCTGCACCGCACCGTCCGGATCAGAGCGCAGGTCTTCAGGCCGGATGCTGAGGACGCTGCCCTCTGGGCCGGGCGCTCCTCCCGGGAAGAGCAGACCAGCAAGCGCCCGATCCTGAATGATGTTGCTCCCGCCCAGGAAACCAGCCACATAGGCCGTTCCGGGATTGCGGTAGAGTTCGTCCGGCGGACCCACCTGCACCAGTCGTCCGTCCCGCATCACCGCCATGACATCGGAGATGGCCATGGCCTCCTGCTGATCGTGAGTGACGTAGATGGAGGTCGTACCCAGCGCCTGCTGAAGCTCTCTGAGTTCGGCTCGGGTCTGTTCGCGCAACGCGACATCCAGATTAGACAACGGCTCATCAAACAGCATCACTGCCGGCTCCACAACCAACGCTCGGGCCAGCGCAACACGCTGCTGCTGCCCGCCCGAAAGTGCGGTTACAGGTCGCGCCGCCAAATGCCCCATGCCGACTCTGTTCAGAGCCGCCGACACTCGTTCGGCACGAACGGCCTTCGGAATGCGTCGCACGCGAAGACCATATTCCACGTTGTCACCCACCGTCATCGTGGGGAAAAGCGCGTAGCTCTGAAAGACCATCGCCGTCGGCCTGCGCTGGGCACTCAGCCCGGTCACATCCTTACCGTCAATAAGCACGCGCCCAGAAGACGGGTCTTCAAGACCGGCGATCATGCGAAGCAAGGTGGACTTGCCGCAGCCGGAGGGCCCAAGCAGGGTAAAGAACGTGCCCGGCTCCACCGTCAGACTTACGCCATCTACAGCTCGGACATCGCCAAACAGCTTGGCGATGGATTCGAGTGCAACCGCACCCGCAGACCGACCTGTGTCAGACATGGGCAGCGATCGGCCTCAGGAGAGGGCCGCTTTGACCTTGTCCGCGGCTTCCTGGAAGAGGATTGCGGTTTCAAGCTTGAGACCGCTTTCGTCCAGGATGGCCTTGCCCTCCTCGGCGTTGGTGCCTTGAAGACGAACGATGAGCGGAAGACTCATGTTCACCTTGGTGGCCGCCTCGACGACGCCCCTGGCGACACGGTCGCAGCGGACAATGCCGCCGAAAATATTGACAAGAATGGCCTTGACGCCCGGGTCCTTCAGGATGAGACGAAAGCCAGCCTCAACGGTGGTGGGATTGGCTGAGCCCCCAACGTCCAGGAAGTTGGCAGGCTCGAAGCCTGCAAGCTTGATTATGTCCATGGTCGCCATGGCCAGACCGGCTCCGTTGACCATGCAACCCACGTTGCCGTCCAGCTTGACGTAGTTCAGGTCGTGCTCACTTGCCTCCACCTCGAGGGGGTCCTCCTCATTCACATCCCTAAGCTCGGCGATATCCTTGTGCCGATACAGCGCGTTGTCGTCAATAGTGACCTTGGCGTCAATCGCCAACACGTCACCCTGCTCCGTGAGCACCAGCGGGTTGATTTCAGCCAGCGAGCAGTCTGTCTGGTCGTAGGCATGATACAGGGCTGCGATGAACTTGGCGGCCTGCTTGATAGCAGGGCCTTCAAAGCCCAGACCAAAAGCAAGCGCCGCAACCTGACTACGCTGGAGACCGATCATGGGATCAACCCATGTCTTCAGGATCTTCTCTGGCGTCTC
>JBLFXH010000005.1:0-33461 GCA_047611125.1 Rhodothermales bacterium | reverse complement strand
CCGGCCACGCCTGGGGTGTGGGCGAACAGTGCATTATCCTGCCGGTCATGGCCCGGGACGAGGAGCCCGAAGCCACCACGCAGGAGTCCATGTTCAACTTTGTCCGACTCAGTGACGGAGGGGCGGCACGGCTCGAAGGCCCGCGCAGCGAAGTCCGGGTAATTGCCGATCTCGCGGAGCGCGTCTTGGGAGACTCAACTCCGGTCGATTTTCGATCGATGCGATCTACGCGGACTATCCGTAAGCACATCAGCGCGGTGATTCCCGGATACGACGCAATCGGCGAGATAGACGACTCGAAGGCAGAATTCCAGATTGAGGGTCGAACCCTTCACGAGCCGGTCTTTCCGACTGAGGATGGCCTGGCACGACTGCATGCTCATGCCTCGATGGGCGGGCCGGGGCCCGAAGCGGGAGAGCTCCGTCTAATGACGATTCGGAGCGAGGGGCAGTTCAACACGGTGGTGTATGAGGAGGAGGATCTGTATAGGGGGATTCTCAGCCGGGATGTGGTCTTGCTTCACCCCGCCGATTTGGCAGCGGCCCAGCTTGAGTCCGGGGATCAAGTGGCCGTGCATGGCCCCGCCGGAAGCATGGCTCCGGTACACGCGATTTCATTCGAACGGCTCCGACCGGGCAACGCGGCCATGTACTTCCCCGAGGCCAATCGCCTGCTGAGTCGCGAAGTGGACCCACAGAGCCGGACGCCTGCCTTCAAGGGTGCACGAATCAGACTAGAGGCGCTATGAGATTGCGGTGGCCTGTTCTTGTTGGGGTGAGTCTGTTCCTGTCCATTTCGGGGTGCGGGAAGGAGTCCGATGCACCCAAACGCGCAGAAATCCGAGTCTTGGCTCAACCGACACGGGCAGAGCTCAATGCCCGGCGTGGCCAGCTCATGGCTGCGCACAGCGATGGGCTGATTCTCATTCCTGGAAATGCCGCTGAGAAGGGCATGACAGACCCTGGCTGGATGCAGGCTCCAACCTTTCAGTACTTCTCGGGCTTGGCCCACCTGCCGGGCGCGTTATTGGTCCTTGACCCCGCCACGAATCAGTCCACGCTGTTCGCCGGCCCGGCTCCTTCGGCCTTTGGCGTTCCCATCCCGGCTCTTGATGCCACGCAGTTTCCGGAGGTCGCGGCTGGGGCGTACGTCTATCAGATTCTTCCTTCCTCAGTTTTCGTGGGCTGGCTGTCAGATCGCCTGTCGGTGAGCGACCCTGTCCTCTATCTGGATTCCGCGCGCAGACCCGAACCAACGGGCTCTCCGATTGGCCTACTGCCCGTCCAGGGATTCCACGCGCTCTGGGAGCAGAGTCTGCGGGATGCCTATCCCGATGCCGAACTCAGATCAATGGCCGAGACCGTGCGCACTCTTCGGTGGGTGAAGTCGGAATCCGAGATTGCGGAGCTCCACCAGAACGCCGTTGCCACGGCTTATGCGCTGAGACAAGGAATGCGCGCGATCGGGGTCGGCGTCGGCCAGCGCATGGCCGAGGCCGCGGTTGTGGCGGGTTGCCTGGAGGCCGGCGCCGAGGGACCCTCCTTCTGGCCCTGGATGATGGTTGGACCGAATGGCGGGTTCGGCCGGCTGGTCCAGTCGTTCTTTGACTACTCCAGCCTAAATCGAGTCATGGAAGCGGGACAGTTGGTTCGTGCGGATGTCGGCTGTCAGGGTGGCGGATACGGCGGCGATGTGGGTCGCACGGTCCCTGTTAGCGGCGCGTTTACGCCGGCGCAGGCTCAGGTCTGGGACCTGTTGATTGACGGATACCTGGCGGGACTGAATGCGATGCGTCCGGGGCTGCCCTTGGACTCGGTTCGCGCGGCTAGCCGCAGACGCGTCGCGGAACGCGGTTCAGAGGACGCGTCTATCGCGGAATTGGCCCTTGCCTTCAATGCCCCGAGCGGAGTGGACTGGCACATTCACGGCGTAGGAATCGAGAGTGGAGAAACACCCGGCGGCCAACTGGAGGCCGGGGTCGTGCTGGCGTACGAACCCATGATTGTGGTCGGGGACGACGCGTTCTACTTGGAAGACATGATCCTCATTACGCCATCGGGGGCGGAGGTGCTTAGCTCTGGACTGCCCTACTCGGCTGTTGAAATGGAGGCGTTTCTGGCACGCTAGCGGGGCCAGGCGGACCGTGTCCCGACGCGTGGTCGCGTTCAGCTTTCGTCCGACATCTGTTCGTGACTGCGTCCCAGTCTGAGCGCTACCAAGCCCCACACCGCGGCAACGGGCGCCGCAACAAGGGCGATCGCCCCAACCGACAGGCCGACGGCGGCCAACGCGTAGTAGATCCAGCCGGATACGAGGTCACCGCCCCGGTAGACGGCCGCGTCCAGGAAGGACTTCGATTGGTACTTCTCTTCCCGGCTCACCACCGTGAACAGCACTTCCCGGCCCGGCTTGGTGAGTCCATAGCGCCCTGCCCGATAGAGTACCTGCATCACGACAAGGACACCGAGTAGTGGAAAGACGCCAAGGCCGATAAATCCGAGGGCAGTGACGGCCGGCAGAAAGATCAGACACGCAGTCAGGCCTATCCACTGGATGACCCTGGCCGTGACGAACAGTTGTAGGATGATCGTGATGACGTTCACCGCCACATCAATCTGAGCATAAAACGCCGTCCTGGCGGCGCGGTCATCGGCAAACGCGTTGGCAATCAGATCAGCCTGCAGAAAATAGAGCACCGTGCTGGAGAAGGTCATCAATACAATGAAGACCATGATTCCCTGCAGGTACGGCGATCCTTTTACCGCCTTCATTCCGCTGAGGGCCGTCCCGGCGAGGGGCTTATCCCGAAGCGGGTCTGGCGCGGATCCTCTCCCGCCATTCTCTCGGTTCAACGCGGACACGCACCACGTCCCCAACTCGAGCGGCACGCAGGCAATGAGCAGGAGTGAATACGGAGGCAGACTGGCCGCCATGAACGCCGAAATCGAGGAGCCCACAAGCGCGCCGGCCGACGCTCCGAAGGCGATGAACGGGAAGAGGCGCTTCGCCTGCTCATTCCGGAAGAGGTCGGCAAAGAACCCCCAGAACACGGTCACCGCGAACAGCGCAAAGACACTGGCCCAGACATAGAAGACGCGGTCTATCCAAGGACGGGCGGCCTCGGGCAGGGTCATCAGCGCCGCGTAGAAGCCCAAGAGGTTGATCAGAAAGAAGCGGTTTGTGATGGGCACAAACCGTCCTCTGGCGACGCGCGTGGTCAGCCAGGAATAGGCCGCCACCGCACCGATCATCACAAAGAACACGGCCGTCCAGATGAGCTGGAGATTGCCGCGATCTGCTGATGAGATCTCATCCCGCACCGGACGCAGGATGTAGTAGGCTGTGAAAATCAGGAAGCCGTACAGCGTGGCCCACAGCAACGACTTGACCTCTTCGTCGCGAACCGGTACCAGACGTTGAAAGAGCTTCAGCACGTCACTCTCCCGCAGCAGCGGCTTCCATGAGTTCGATCACCTCGAGCATCGTCGTGCCTCCCATATCATCGTCGTACCACGCGAACTTCTGAGTCAGGTACTCATCATCCGTCAGGTCGGCGCGGTTGGCCGTCGCCCACTCCTGTAGCGGTGCGGGACGCTCGATGAAGACGCCGGCCTCTTCAAAGGCCGCGTTGAGCAGCAGCACCGTCGGCGTTGCTGCACGCCCATCCGGAGTGCGATGGGCGTTCATTAGCGCGCGGCCGGCTCTGGAGTCGATGATGCGAAGATCCAGTCCATCGACTGCATCGGTCAGCGCCGCCAGATAGGGTATCGTGTTCGCGGAGTCGGAGCAGCCGTCTACGGCAACCGCCAGCAAATGCCACGTCCCTCCCATTGCATTCGCACGATCGAGAAGGTCCTCAGGGACGCCAGCCTTCTCGGTGTTTGCGTGCCACATGGCCTTCCGTCGATCCGCCTCCTCCAGGAAAGTCGCGTACGTCTGCCCCCCATCGTATAGGGCCTTTAGCGCGTCATCCAGAACTAACCCTGCACCGAGGGCCAGAATTACAGGAAAGAGCATGAGGGTGCGCATGAGCAGATCGGTAAGGTTTACTCCCATTATAGCAGTTCCCTGAAGCCCTGAAAAGTCGTTTATTGTTTCCAATCTGTCCCAAGTACCGCCCATGGATCTCACTCGACGCCAGTTTCTCACCTCCAGCGCCTTGGCTACAGGCGCATTGAGCCTCGGTTACGGGCGCGCGGCAGCGTCCGCCTTCGGCAGCGAGCGCACTGTGGTTGTGCGCCCGACATACATCGTCGGTCCCGGAGACCGCTCCAATCGCTTTGAGTATTGGCCAGCGCGAATTCAGCGCGGCGGCGAGATATTGGTACCCGGCAATTGGGATGATCCAACTCAGTACATCGACGTGCGGGACCTGACCGGGTTCATGATCCGCCTGCCTGAGAACGAGGCCTCGGGCACGTTCAACTGCGTCGGACCGGAGTCCCATTTGGGGATGCATGCGTTCGTTCATGGCGTCCACGCAGTTACTTCGGCTGCCGTGGAGTGGGTGCCGATTCCCGACTATGACTTCCTCATCGAACACGATGTGCCGTACGCGGTGCCGTGGATCATGCCCGCCGGCAATGAGGTCGGCTCGGCCCGCATCAACTTCCAACGCGCCCTTGGCGCCGGGTTGACCTACAGGCCGCTGGGGACCACAGCGGCCGACACGCGTGAGTGGTGGTATTCCCATGCCGTTACTCCGGATCGCCGGTCCCGGATGGAGACGCACGAGAGCGGCCTGATGGCCGGCGAGGCGGGGATTATCGCCGCTTGGAGGGCACGGTAATGAAGGTCCTATTGCTCGTTGCCTCAATGGGACTCTGTTTCCCGGTTATGGCACAGACAGACTCGCAGCAAGTGGAACAGGTGGCGCGGGACGTCCTGGCGGCCGTCAGTGCGAAAGACTCCACGGCCTTCATGAACCTCATGATGCCCGGTGCCCGAGCCTATAGTGTGTTCGAACAGGCCGTGCGCTTCGGCAACGTTGAAGTAGAGGCAAGCGGACTGGCGCAAGGAGGAGCTCAGCCTCCGTTTCTGGAGCGCATGTGGGATCCTACCGTCATGGTGACCAATGACCTGGCCGTAGTCTGGACCCCCTACGATTTCTGGATCGGAGATCAGTTCAGCCACTGCGGCACGGACGTGCTCACCATCCTGCGAACTGCCAAGGGGTGGCGCGTGGCAGCGATTGCCTATAACATCGTTAATGACTGCGAGCCGAGCCCACTCGGGCCACCGACCTTCTGAGGCCGGCTACTTCTGTTTGACAGTGGGGTAGGTGATCCCAAGCTGCTCGAGGTAGGTATCGTACTTGGACGGATCGTAGTAGAATTCCTTCAGCTGCTCCCGATACATGCCCTGCCGCTCGGCATTCATGTGGATCGGCGGCGGGTCCTCGTCAGAGAGGAAGGACACATAGGTCTGGTCTTTGGTCTGCTCCTCCCTGAAATAGGTCCAGGCGTCATCCACCTTGTCGGGGTTCAGGAAGAACTCTAGCGCCGTGCGCGCCATCACGCGGGCACCCGCCAGCGAGCCCTTGTGGGCGATTGGAGTAGCCATGGCGACCGCACTTGACCAGTGGTGTCCTTGGATGCCTGGCATGTTCGCGGGGAATCGGAGCGTGACGGTAGGCACCGCCCAGGAGATGTCGCCGATATCATCGGATCCTCCACTCCTGCGAGGTCCGGTCGGGACGCCGATGGAATCCAATTCCGTCCTCAGGCCTTGCTCGTCGCGGCCCATTTCCTTTTGGAGGGCCCTTGCGAGCGCGTGGTCATTCTCCGTCCACTCAGGCAGGCCGACTTCCTGAATGTGTTGGTCCATGGTCTCGGCAATCACCTTGTTGAAGTGCCGGGGCCATGCCGCGCCGACCACCTGGTAGGTCATCTCGGTGCTGGTCATCATGGCCGCGCCTTCTGCCATGCGCTTGGCCGTCTCGTAGTTGCGGGCGATGCCGTCGTAGTCCATCTCGCGGATGTAGTACCAGACCGTGGCCGCGGCGGGCACTACGTTCGGCTGATCACCGCCATCGACGATTACGTAGTGCGAGCGCTGCAGCGGGTTGAGGTGCTCACGCTTGAAATTCCAACCGACGTTCATGAGTTCGACGGCATCGAGCGCCGAGCGCCCTCGCCAGGGATCGCCCGCGCCGTGGGCTGCCTCGCCGGCGAACGAAAACTGGACCGAGACAAGGCCGGTGCCATTCGCCTGGCCGTGACTCACCCGCAGGTTGGAGGAGACGTGGGTAAAGAAGACCAGGTCCACATCACTGAAGTGGCCATCGCGGACAAACCATGCCTTGGATCCCAGGAGCTCTTCTGCCACCCCTGGCCAGAGGATGAGCGTACCGGGGATGTTCTCACGCTCCATGACCTCCTTGACGGACAGCGCCGCTGCCACGTTGACGGCCTGCCCCGAATTGTGACCTTCACCGTGGCCCGGAGCGCCGACAACGAGCGGGTCGTGGTAGGCTACGCCTGGCTTCTGGTTGGCCTTGGGGATACCATCGATGTCCGACCCGAAGGCAATGACGGGCTCGCCGGAGCCCCAGCTTGCCCACCAGGCCGTGGGAATACCGGAGATACCGCGCTCAACACGGAAGCCGTTCTCTTCCAGGATTCCGGTGACGTACCGACTGGTCTCGATCTCCTGGAATCCCAGCTCTGAGAAGCTGAAGATCTGATCGACCATGACCTGCACCTGTTTGGCGCGGGCATTTGTGGCGGCGTCTACCTGAGCGATCAGTCGATCCTGGCCGAGGGCCGGGAGCGTGAGAACCGTAGCGGCGAATAGGATCAGAAGGCGTTTCATGGCAAAATCTTGTGAGGGAGAGTCAGGAGAATACGAACGGCGTCAACTGCGGAGCCTCGTAGGTCATGTCCGCGCCCCGAAGAACGAGTCCAACTGGGCGGCCTCCAGTCGGGCGGCGTGCGCATCCCCGACTACGAAGCGGACTGTAGTCCCGGGACGGGCCTGGGCCAGCCGGTCCAGGTGCGCGCACAGAACGGCCCCCAGCTTGGCGTATCCCCCGATGGTGGGTCGGTCGCGCATAAACACAAGTGGCGTGCCGTCAGCCAGTACTTGAATCGTACCGTCCACAAGCGGCGCGGAGTCCAGAACCTTGGGGCCTGACGTCAGCAAGGGGCCGTTTAATCTGCAGGCGATGCGGTCTGATACCGGCGTGACCTTCCAGTCTGCGGAGAGCAATGTCTCACGATCTAGGGCGGAGAATGACGTCCACTCGTAGGCCGGAATGAACTCCACGGTAAGGGATGGGCCAAGAGTCGGGCGAAACCGTAGCGGCACGATGCCGGTTGGCGAATCGATACCGGCGGCAGGCGAGTCTGACGCGGGATTCCATTTCAAGACGTCTCCCGGGGACACGGCCTGGCCCAGCGCTCCCGGCAGTCCTTCGCGCAGGACCACAGACGCGGAGCCCGCGAAGCGCGGAGCCTTGAGGCCGCCTGGGAAGGCCACGTAGGCCCGCAGGCCCGTTCGGGCGAAGCCTAGGCGAAGAGTTTGGCCCGCCTCCATCCCCAGAGCGCGCCAGGATCCCCGGGCCCCGCCGTCCACCGTCAACAGGCAGTCTCCCCCGGTCACCGCAATGGTTGCCCGGCTTTCGAAGGTCAGTTCGAGGCCTCCCAGCGTCACCTCGAGACCGGCGGCTGCCGGTGCATTTCCCAGCAACCGGTTGGCCCAGAGGAAAGCTCGTCTGTCCATCGCCCCCCCCGGCGAGAGGCCCAGTCGGGCTTGGCCGCTCCGGCCCAGGTCCTGGACCGTGGTGAGGGGTCCGGATTTGATCACGCGCACGCTCACGCTTCCCTCTCGAAGTCCTTGAGGGAAATAGCCCTGAATCGAACGGCCTGGCCGGGGCTAAAGCGAGTGAGTCGCTCATGCGCATCCGCAAACAGTGACGGGGGGACGCGCCCGATGAGCCGCCACCCGCCTGGGCTGGCGGACGGGTAGACGCCCGTGCGTTGATCGGCTAGTCCAATGCTGCCGGCGGGCACCGACTGCCTTGGGACGGACCTTCTCGGCACCGCGATGGCGGGGGCAACGTCGCCCAGGTAGGCGAACCCGGGAGCAAAGCCCGTCGCTAGAACGGTATAGGCGCCATCGACGTGAAGCCGCGCTAGATCCGTGTTCGACATGCGCGCCTTAGCAGCCACTTCTGCGAGGTCGGGGGCCACCTCAATATCATAGCAGGCCGGTAAGGTGACGGTCTTAGCCGTTGGTGCCGCGGGTAATGGTCTGGAGACGGCGCTCGCAGCCAGCTGGGCCAGTTTCAGCTCCACGCGGATCGGGTCCCAGTCCGCTGGATTTCCGGTCACGAGCAGCCTGTTGAAGGCCGGAAGCGTCTCAAACGTGGACTCCCATTCCAGGACCATCTGCTCCAGCTGGAGAACTCTTAGAACGGTCTCTCCGGTGGAGGCTAGCGGGAGCGTCACTAACGCACTCCAGGGTCCGGGATGCTGGATCACGGGATCCGGTCCTCCTGTGGGATCAGCGCCCGGATTCGCCGGACGGCCTCCAGAGTCCGCGGGTTGTCGCCGTGGACGCAGAGCGTATCGGCCTCAATGGCAATCTCGCCCTCCGACGTGTCCACATAGCCTTCGCGCAAGCGGGCGACGTGGTTCATAACGTCATCAGGATTTGTAAGCACCGAGCCCTGGACCGTGCGCGACTTCAATCGCCCGTCAGGTCGATAGGCCCTGTCGGCAAACGCCTCGAAGGCCAGCTTCAGACCGGTGTTCTGTAGGGCCATCTCGTGTCGCTGCCTGTCCGGCGTAGCCTGGAGAACGAAGACGAGGTCAGGGTCCAGTGCAGCAACGGCTTTGGCTAAGCGCACCAAGAGGCCCCAGTCCTCCATCATGGCGTTGTAGAGCGCTCCGTGTGGCTTCACGTGATGAAGCGTAATACCCTGCACCTGGGCCAGGGCCATGAGCGCGCCGATTTGGGCCTGCACCTCGTTCACCAACGACTCCCAAAGGACGTCCTGCCTGACCCGACCAAAGTTGCGCTTGTCAGGGTACCCCGGATGCGCCCCGGCCTTTACGCCGTGGTGTGCTGCCAGAGCGAGCGTGCGCGCCATCGTATCGGGATCGCCGGCGTGACCGCCGCAGGCAATGTTGGCCCAGTCGATGAGCGGCATGATCTCCTCATCCTGACCCATTTTCCACGGGCCAAAACTCTCACCAATGTCGCAGTTCAGCAGCATATCGAAAGATAGGGCCTGCATCCGGCGTCAGGACAGCAGCGCGTCGGAGCGAAACTGCAGTTCGTGGAGTCGTGCATAGAGGCCGGCTTGGGTCAGTAGTTCGTCGTGCGTCCCTGACTCAACCAGACGCCCCGCCTCGAGTACCAGAATCCGATCCGCGTTTTGAATTGTGGAGAGGCGATGGGCAATCACGATGGTGCTCAGCTGCTTGTACCTGGAAAAGCTTCCTTCCAGCGCGTCCTGAATGACCGCCTCGGACTCGCTATCCAGGCTTGCAGTGGCCTCATCCAGGACCAAGACCCGGGCGTCCTTCAGAATGGCACGGGCGATGGCCACCCGCTGCTTTTGGCCGCCGGAGAGCTTGGTACCGCGCTCGCCGATTTCGGTGTCGTACCCCTGCGGAAGCTCCTTGATGAAGCCGTCAGCATTGGCAATTTCGGCAGCCCAAATGACCTCCTTGTCGGTGGCCTCGGGCTTGGCGTACCGGATGTTTTCGCTCACGCTTCCCGAGAACAGCGTGGGCTCCTGAGGCACAACAGCGATTGCGTGACGTAGCGCATCCAGCCTATACGCCCCGATGTCCTGCCCTCCCATTCGAATCTCCCCGCTGTCTGGATCGAAGAAGCGGGTAAGCAGCTTGGTTATGGTAGTCTTGCCCGAGCCGGAGGGACCGACCAGAGCCACCGTCTGAGCTTCTCCGACTGTGAAACTCAGATCCGAGATAACCGGGGTCGGAGCGCCGGGGTATGCGAAAGTCACCGAATCGAACTTGATGTGGCCGGCGGGAATTTCCTTTGACTCACCCTCCCGCTCCAGATCTGAGTCCAGGAGTGCCGCGACCCGTTCCAGCGCGGCCATGCCTGACTGCAGCTGATTGTTGAAGAACATCACAGACATGATCGGACCCTGGAGCATCCGCTGATACATCAGAAAGGCGGTCAGCTCGCCGACGCTGAGCCCCCCTTGCGAAACCAGCCATCCCCCATAGAGCAGGATGGTGCCGATGCCGTACTCGGCGGTCAGACCGATCAGGCTCTCCATCATTCCGACGTCTTTGCGACGTTCGAGGTTGTACCCAACGTAGGCGTCGTTCTCCACGCCGAATCGTGCCGTCTCACCCGGCTCTGCGGCGAAGGATTTCACCACCTGAATGTTGCCGATGGCTTCGCTGGCTACCGCCGTCATCTCACCTACACGCCTTCGGATTCTGCGCGATTGCTGCCGGAGAGGCTCCTGATAGTGCCTCGTGATGAAGGCGAGCAGCGGAGTGACCAGCAGGTTCACTAGCGCCAGCTTCCAATTCATCGTGATGACGATTGCCAGTACCACCAGGATGCTGAACAGCTGCCCGGCGAGCCGGGTCGACCCGGCCTGGATCATACCCTCAAGAGCGTTCACATCGGAGACCACACGCGAGACCATCGACCCCGATCGTTCCTCCGTGAATCGGACCACGGGGAGGCGCAGGAGGCGCGAGTACGCGCGCATTCGAATATCGCTGATGATGCCTTGCGTGAACGCGAAGCTCAGGTACATCCCGGCATAGGAAATCGCCGCCCGGAGGAGGTAGAAGCCGGCGTATGCGGCAGCCAACCAGATGAACAGTTGGACATCCGCGCTCGGGATGACGGTATCGAACGCGATCCGGATGAACTGCGGGCCGACGGTGCCAAGGGAAGCGGAAGCGCTGATAAGAAGCGACAGTAGCAGCACCCGGCCCTTATAGGGTCGGAGCAAGTGCCCAAGGCGGCGTACGCTCTCGAAGGTCTCACCTTTGGCGGGCTCTACGGGGCCAACGGCCTTAGCTGTTTGGACCCGATCAGCCATGTTGCGCTGCGTTTTCTAGATCTTCTACGCGCTGCCGCAATTTGTTGCTCTCGATCTTGATCGAGGCGAACAAGGCTGCAAACAAGCCCAGGTTGCCGTAGCCCGGACGCATCATCAAAAACAGCATACCGCCTATTAGGAGCAGCCAGAAGATCCATGCCGCGGCACCGCTCCCGTTGACAAGCTTGGAAATCATTTTAGTATCTGGTCAAGGTGGTGCTGCACGTGGTGGACATAGTCCTCCATCAGGTATTCCAGGGTTGCCGGGCGGCCTTTGGGAAGGGCGTGCCATGCAACCTGGCCCAAATTGTGGACGGGCCGGATTGCGAGACGTATCGCCTTCGGAGTCAACGCCATGACTCTGGCCAGGTGCAGGTTCTGGCTCTCCCACAGGGCTACCAACGCGAGCCAATCGGCAGACGCGTAGCCCTGGCTAGTCACCCAATGCTCTTGGTCGTAGCCGGAGAAGACCAGTTCTTCCTCCTGGGCGGCGCGTACGAACCGTACGTGATTGTTGACTGCCGAATCAATCAGGTGGCCCAGGATTTCCTTCGGACACCACTTGTCTGGGGCAGGGCGACTTCCGGCAACAGCGTCGCTCATTTCGCGCAGCTTTGCGGCCGCGCTTTGAGCAGTCTTCTCAAGTCTCCTAGCGTAGTCGGGTGCGATTTCCTCCATCCTGCAAAGGTAGGCTAGAATCCCAAGGGCTGCCGACTCTAGGCCAGGCAATCAACCCAGTCCAGCGCCATGTGGATGAGGAGTCCGAGTCCTATGAGGTGGATAGTCCGGAGGATCCGCTCTGATAGGACCTTTGGCCTCCACCGCGCGAGGACGGGCGGGAGCATAAATAGCAGGGCGTAAACAACGATCGGCACCGTGGTGTGCAGCGGGTGAAACCCGATAGAGCACCGCGAGGGATCATAGATCGGATCGGCCAACAGGTGATCTACATCCACCATCATGGTCAGCACCATGACCACCCACGCGTAGCGCCACTCCCGGCGATAGAATGCAGCGGCTACTAGAAGCGGTACTGCGAAATGGAAAACCAGGTGGATCATGCGGTGGGATGCGGCAGGCCGGCAATCAGACGAGATTCCATCGGAGACTGAACTCCCAGATGAGTGCTCCTCCGACCAGGTACACCAGCCAATACGTAGAGAGCAGCCAACCGGTCTCCAGTCGACGAAAGGAGATTCCCCAAAGCAGTAAGAGGAGCGCATACCCTCCGAGGACCACATAGATCAGGTCCGCCCAACGCGCCAAGTTCTCGGGTATGCCGAAGACGAGTTTCGGCCGACTCTGGAGCAGTGCCCAGCCCACGAGAAGCCCCACGGGAAGAAGGAGGTAGTCCAGCGCTATGTGTCAGCAGGTGATGTAGCGTAAGAGGGCCTGCGCCCGGGCAGGCGCCACCGCGAGCATGGCCAACAGAAGAGGCTGGATATAGAAGCGATTCACATTGAGACCGTTGGTTGCCGTTGCTAAGTTCTCATCAGACGAGCCGCCGCGACCCAAGGTTACCCCCGGACATGACCAAGCTACTGATTCGTGAGGATCCACTGACTGGCCCAGAGGTCGCTGGACTCCTGAGGGAGCACCTGGCAGAGATGAAGGACCTCACCCCTCCAGGAGGCGTCTACACGCTGGACCTGACCCGGCTCCGGGCACCCGACATCACGTTCTGGTCTGCCTGGGAGGATGAGGACCTCGTGGGGTGTGGCGCGCTCAAGGAATTGGACCCCGTTACGGGCGAGATCAAATCAATGCGGACAGCGAACGCTCATCAACGCAAAGGCGTCGGGTCTCGCGTTCTCCAGCACATTATCGGCGAGGCATCGCGCCGTGGCTACGATTGGCTCCATCTAGAGACAGGCGGCGAGGAGGCCTTCGCCTCTGTCCGCGGCTGGTATGCGCGTCACGGATTTGTATCTCGAAGCGCCTTCGCCGACTATCCAGAACACCCCCGGAGTGCTTTCATGACCAAGCGGTTGTAGACATGGACTGGATTGAGAAGCAGACCAGAGCCCTTGAGGCGATGGCTGGAGATATCACGGCCGAGTTTTCCAGCCTCTCGGCGGAGACCGCTGACTACAAGCTTGATGCCAATACGTGGAGCATCAACGAGTGCTTCGATCACCTCATGGAGAGTAATCGGAAGTACTACGACCTCTTCGAGTCCCTCCACGATGGGACGTATCGCCGAGCAAGTCTCAGCCGAATCCCTCTGCTGTCTCGTTGGCTGGGGCGACTTGTTGTTCGGGTGGTCTCACCAGACTACAACGGCAGGTCCAGGACCAGCCACAAGCTTTATCCGCGTCAGCTCAGATACGGACGGAATCTGGCCGATGACTTGGTTGAGGAAAACCAGGTGCTCATCGACCAAATCAGGCGATGTGCCGGGCATGATCTGGATCGCGTAGTAGCCTCCCCCATCAATAACCTGGTCGCGTACTCGCTAGGCGATTGCATCCGGATCCTCGTGGACCATGAGGCTCGGCACATTGGCCAAGCCAGGAACGTCAAGGCCGGCCTGGCTAGAGCATGATGTGCCGGCCGGGTCAGGGCGGATAGACCGCAGGTGTCAGTCGGTCGCTGGGGCCGGGAGGTCGTTCCACATATCAGCAGCCATGCGCCAGACGCCGTCATCTCCTCGTTCCCAAACGATGACGTACTTGCCGGCGAACGGGGGCAGCACTACACCATCGCGCTCACTTTGCCCCTCGTAGATGCCCCAGTCGTAGGCATGATTGCCATCGACCACAAACGAGGTGGGAGTCGTCTTGTGTCGCAGAATGCGGGTGTTGCCGGGGATGACCCAGAACGGACGCAACGCCTCTCGTCCCACGATGAAGTCCCGGCCCGAAGGCGCCGCCATTCCATCCTCGGTATAGATGCTTACCAATTCATCCACCTCACCACTTACGTAGGCGGCCGAGAACTTGAGCGCCTGGACCTTGATGGCTTCGGTTGCCTCCTCGACTGATTGGGTTGGGGTGGCGTGCTCGGGCGCTGCCTGACAGCCGGCCGTCAGGAGTACGAATGCGCTGAAGAGCGCGATGCGGGAGACGGAGGGGCTGAGGTTCATGAGCGCGGGTCAGTGGCTGGATAAGCGAAGTAGCAGGGTACGCGCAGTTACCGTGTCCGTTGCGGGTGCCCTGGGTGCTGCCTCCATTGTCATAGGCGCATTTGCGAACTAGAACCCCCTCCCGAAACCAATGATAAAAATCATGTGTATAAGTGGTCGTATATATACACATCACCCCAGCCACGTGCGCACCAACATTGTCATCGACGACGCCTTGATGAGCAAGGCCCTCCAAATCACTGGCCTCAGGACTAAGCGAGAAGCTGTCGAATTGGGACTGAGGACACTCGTCCGCCTAGGCGAGCAGGCGAGCCTCAGAGAGCTTCGGGGAAAGTTGTCCTGGGACGGCGACCTCGATGATATGAGAACCGACCGATGATCGTGGTCGATACCAGTGTGTGGGTCGACTACTTCCGCGGCACCGAGACCCCGGAGTCGTCATTTCTGGATGCGCTTCTGGGTCGAGAGATGGTGGCTGTTGGGGATTTGATCCTCGCCGAAGTTCTTCAGGGCTTTCGCTCGGACAAGGACTACCGATTGGCCAAGTCTCACCTGATCCGAATGCCTGTATACGAGATGCTCGGGACTCGTCGCGCCGTCGCCTGCGCCGACAACTTCCGCGCCCTTCGAAAAAAGGGGATCACCATCAGAAAGACCATCGACGTGATCATCGCCAGTTTTTGTATTGAGAAGGGGTGTGCGCTGCTGTATTCGGACCGCGATTTCGATCCGTTTGTTGAGCACCTGGGCCTGGTTTCGGCGGGCTAGCCCAGCCGAAAAGGCTGAATTGGCCGCCACCGGGCTGGTCCTCGTGAAGCGTCGGATCGGCCTTAATGTCGACTCATAGCAGTCGAGCGCCGTGTTGACCCTTTGACCGGCCACTTGGGTACGTGGTGTGTCGTGTGTGTAGTTTTCTTGAGCACCTAACTAACCCAGACTGACCGAGAGACAGAGCTACCGTTTTTCCCAATTCGAGGTAAGGAATATGGTACGCTCTATTTTTCTGGCGCTGATTGCGCTCTTCTTGGTCCCTACGGCTCAGGCCCAGGCATCACAACTCGGCCCCGTTTTGGTCAGCGGGGTTGCGGAAGGTCCCGACGACCCGGATCAGGCACTAAACAGGACCGTGATCGAGGCCCTGCAGGCAGAATTCCTCCTCCGAGGGTATCCTTCCGCCGGCTACGGTCTCAGGCTCCACGCCCGTGCGGAGGCTCTCGCAACGTCTGAGGGGAAGCAGGTGATTCTAAGCATCGTGGAAGGCTCGGGGCTGCGCGAGAACAGCGTTGAGGCGGGGGCGCAGAATCAGATCTGGTATGCAGGAACGGAACTGCCGGAGGACCTGGAAGAAGGGAAGATGGTGCGCGAGTACATGACCCGCGAGGTGCTAGAGAACTTGGTCAGTGTGCACGGAATCAGGATTCTGGTATTCGACCAGGCGGGGCTTGGCCGCGAGATTGCCCGGTATGTGGACGAGGTTGAGGCTCGGATGAACTGTCAGACTCCGCAGGGATGTAGCTGAGCACCTTTGAGTGGATTCAGAGCGAAGGCTTACTCGGAGCGAAGCGTCTGAACTGGATCCACCATTACGGCAGTCAAAGATTGGAATACCACAGCTGCCATGCCCGCTACCAATACGAGCCCTATCGCTACAAGAAAGGCAGCCGGCCCGATAGACACGTGGTATGCGAATCCTGAAAGCCAATGATCGACAGCAATCCAGGCTGCCGGAATGGCAATCGCCGCACCAATCGCAATCAGGACTAGGAAATCGCGCGCGACCAGGGTGACCAGTCCCGGCGCGGAGGCGCCAAGCACCTTCCTAATGCCTAGCTCCTTGAGTCGACCCCGAACCGTGATGGCCGTCAACCCGAAGAGTCCCAGGAGCGCGAGGAAAATGGCACAGACTGATGCGACGTTTATGATTCGCTGCCACCGAACATCTGACGCGTAGACCTTTGCCATGCGGTCGTCCAAAAACTCGAAGAGGAACGGCACGTCCGCCGTGACCTCTCCCCAGGTACGCGCTAGGTCCTCCATCGCATTCGACACCGATCCTGCGTTGAGCCTGACGTAGAGATAACTGTATCCCCAATAGTCTTCGACCGCCATCATGATCGGCCCAACGTCCTGGTACAAGGACTGGAAATTGAAGTCTTTCGTCACCCCAATAATCTCCGTGCCCGCGATTCCGGGAATCTCCGTCCCGAGCGGGCTCTCCAGGCCGAATGCGTTAACCAGAGCCTGATTGACGATGACCGCTCCGGTGGAATCGGTGGATCTCGCGGCGTCGAAGTCCCGCCCCGCTGTTAGCTCCACGCCCATCTCACGCAGAAAATCGTGATCGATACTGAGCATGTCCACGGTGTAGGTGATCCCCTCGTGCTCGTAGCGTCTCCCGGAGGAGCCGCGGTATCCCAGAGCACTTGCCGCCACCGTCACCCCGCCCACGTGAGGCGAGGAAGCGAGGGCCTGGCGAAAATGGCTGGCGACCATCGGACCGTCCAGGCCGTTAAGCTCTACCAACACGACACGGTCGGAATCGAATCCTAGCTCGCGATCCCCCAAATAGTCAGTCTGACTCTTCATCACCAGGGTCCCAATGATCAGGAAGACGGACATCGCGAATTGGAGCACCACCAGGCTGCGCGTAAACCAATTCGCCCCCGAAACCCGGAGCCGACTCTTGAGAACGTCCACCGGCTTGAAAGCAGAGAGCACAAGAGCGGGGTAGCTCCCAGCAATCAGGCCAGTGACTAGCGTTAGCCCCAGAATCACGGCGGGAATGGACCAGTGGGCCATCAGATTTATGGAGAGTGACTTGTCGGTCAACTCATTGAACCATGGAAGGGCCGCCCAGGCGCCAACGACGCCTAAGGCCATACTGATCGCGACGATCAGGACAGCCTCGCCCCAGAACTGGGTCATCAGCTGCCCACGAACTGCACCAACAACCTTGCGGATTCCCACCTCGGTGCTCCGTGCGATGCTGCGCCCAATGGACATGGTCATGAAGTTGATGCAGGCGATGAGCAGGATGCCCAGCGCGAGCGCCGACAGCAAGTAGGAGTAGAGCGGATCGCTCGCCGATTGCAGATGCACGGCGGCCATGGGCAGCAGGCCAAACGTGGCTGGGTTCACGCCGGGAGCATAGTCATTCCGTTCTCTGAGCCGCGCAAGCACATCGCTCCGCACTTCGGCGTAGAAGCGTTCCAAGCCGGTAGCGAGCGCAACCCGGTCGGCATCGGCCGAAGCAAGGAGATAAGTCTCGACCAGGGACATGTTGTACGAATCGACCCGGTCGGGATACCGTGCTTGGATCCAGGGGTCGATCGGAAGTAATACGTCGAACCGGATGCTGGAATTGGCCGGGATTTTTACTGCAACGCCAGTTACACGGTAGGTCTCATAGATATTCGCGAGACGCACCTCGATTACCTGGCCAAGTGCGTTTTGGCCGGGGAAAAGCCGGCCTGCCGCTTCTCTCGAAAGAACCACGCCGTCACGTATTAGCGCCTGTCCGGGATCTCCTTCCGATAGGGGGAAGCTGAACATGCTCAGGAACGAGGGATCCACATAGAGTGCATTTTCCTCAAACACCTCTCGCCCAGACCGAATGAAGGTACTTTCCTCCCACAACCGCGTCACCGCCTCCACCCCAGGGACCTTGGCCAGGATGTCCGGCCCGAGTGGCAGAGGCCCGTTGCTGTTCCAGTCCTCTAGCTTTCCCTGCGCGTCAAATGTGTGCTGTTGGACCTGAAATAGTGACTGATGCTGCTCGTGGAAGCGGTCGAATGTCAGCTCGTCCCGCACAAACAGGAGTATCAGTATGCACAGCGACAGCCCTAACGATAGGCCTGCAATGTTGATGGCCCCGTTCAGTTTGTGCTTGCGCAGATTCCGAAGAGCAAGTCTGAGATAGTTGGCGTACATGACGACGGTCCAGAGAATTGAGCTGGATAGAAAACGTGGGATTGAGCAAGCGGCCTGTGCCCAGTACCAGCGATTGGCCTCACGGCGCGAGCGCAGTTGCCGATGCGCGAACCCTTCCTCTAGGTCACCCATCACCGGGTCGTGATCGTAAGGGTGTAGAGATGCGGCAAGCATCCAGACGGCTAGCCTGGGAGGACCAGCGGCGCCGGTCCGGTCAGCAGGGGTCATTGCAGGACCCCTTGGCCGGTCCACCCGGCCCACATCGCTTCGTACCTGGACTTTGACTCGCTCAGAGCATGGACTCCTAGCGCGGTGAGGCGATAGTAGCGTCTGCGACGCCCGCCCCGTTGAGGCAATGGAGCGGACTCCCGCGCCACTAGCAGGCCCGCGCGCCGCATCCGCTTCAGCGGTGCATAGACCCCGGCGATTGACCATTCTCGTCCTGTCGATGACTCCAGGCGCTCAAGGACTAGGGTCCCGTAGGCTTCATCCTGGAGCCTCCAAACGGCGAGGAGAATCTGTTCGTCTGAACGGGGAAGTAGCATTATTTTTTATGCGAGGCAGAATTAATAAACCAACGACCGAAGTGTGGGGTTATTGCACGGGATAGACAGTGCTGTTGCCGAATTGGTTTACGGCGGCTACGACCGTCGCGGTTCTTACAGATCCTATTTCCACGCCAACAGCATCGGGGATTTGCTCTGGGCCCAGAAGGGTCGAGACCCTCCCGTCCTGCCAGATCCGAATTGATTTCTCGGGCAAGCCAGTTTGGTTCTCGTGTGATACCGTCCAGAGAACAGAGGAACCCGGTCCCCAAACAGGATGTGAAGCACGCCCGGTTGTCGATATCGTCGACAGTGATCTTCCATTCGACTGCGCTACGCCGATGTGATTGCCGTCCGCATTCTGTGGACTTCCGCTAGCAATCCTGTATTGAACGGCCACCTGACGTTGATCCGAAGTGTAGTCCCCGGAAATGAATCTCAGTGGATTGAGTGCCGCGTTGTTTTCCTCCAGGGCCGGGTTCGCCCATTTTTCTTTCCACGAACCGTCGGAGTTCATGAAATAGAACTGACGATCACCGGACCCATGGTCGTTTCCAAGCACGACGAGGGAATCGCCGGTGCGTCCGAATAGGTTGTAGTTGTCAACGGTCCCTGATGTCCTGTTGGAGGCAACATTCAAATGGGAAAAACGACGGCAGCAGGACGCGATCCCCCCGCCAAGAAATGACTGGAAGATCTCCCCTGACCCAGCCCAAAACGACATGTACGGGTCCGTGGCTCCTGTCAGTTCGATGAACTCGGTAGCCCCACTGGTTGGCACTAGAAACGCGCCGCCGTGGGCTGTACCGATCGTTGCGAGGAGCCAACTGCCGTCAGGCGAAACCTTCGGCCTAATAATGTTGCGTCCTGCGTCCGTGATGTACCGGACATCGGCGGGGTTCTCTAAGGGCGCTTCGGCGAGTCTGGCTTCGTTGAGGCCAAAATAGACGGTTAGATAGATGAAAGTCTCTTCTGCCGCGGCCCCTGGATCAGAAGGAGGGTCGCCCAGACTTCCGGAGTCGCACGATGCAAGAAGACACATCGACATGGCGAAACTGGTGAGATCGATTCTTCGTGTCAAGACTATCTGCCTGGGGGGCGCTGCTGAGTCCAAAACTGCGGGGGGGCTGAGGCGATCAATGTAAGAATCTAGTTTCGATCCTACTACGGCATTCTCGCACCCGGATGACCCCGCGGGCCGCCAGGCGGCCCTGAGTTTGTTCGTTCGGGCTGGCTTACAAGCCGCCGCAAACGTGAGCCGGCATTCCTTGGCGGAATGGTTGGGGCGGCTTGACGCCTGCCCCAACGAACAAACCCCGACTGTCAAAGACAGTCGGGGTCATCCGGGTGCGGAGAGGGGGGGATTCGAACCCCCGGTACGTATTGCTACGTACGTCGGTTTAGCAAACCGGTGGTTTCAGCCACTCACCCACCTCTCCGTAGCGAGGCAATCTACAATGATAGAAGCCTCATGATCCAGCCAGACTCGGCAGATTCTCCGAGGCTTGGACTACGCCTGCGCGTCGGCGCCGGACGTAATCTCAATCAATTCCTTGGTAATCGCGTCCTGACGGGCGCGGTTGTACTTGAGCTTCAGCTCCTTGAGCAGGTCCTCGGCGTTGTTGGTAGCGTTATCCATGGCCACCATACGGGCTCCCTGCTCGGACGCGTTGGACTCTAGAAGGGCACGCCAGAGCTGGTAGTTCAGATAACGCGGCACAAGCTTGTCCAAGATCTTCTCCGCTCCGGGCTCGAAGAGGTAGTCTACCGCTGCCTTGGGCTCCTCTTCCTCACCAACTCCTTGATCTTCCATAACGGGAGTGAGGAACTGATGACTTGGAATCGGCAGAAACGGCTCAACGATGCGGTTCTGCGAGATTGTGTTCTTGAACTCGTTGTAGACCAGGTGCACCTGATCCCACTTGAGTGACCTGTAGCCACTCACCGCCTCATTCGCTACCTCGCTGGCGGTCGAGAACGAGAGCTTGTCGAAAGCGCCGCGATGATCGCCAAGAATCTGATAACCGCGGTGGGCAAAGTGCTCGTGGCCTTTTCGCCCGACGCAAATCAAGGTCAGATGACCGTTGTCCCGCTCCATGGCGAACCGCTCGTTGATGGTCTTCTCGGCAACCTTGATCAGGTTGGAGTTAAAACCACCGGCGAGTCCGCGATCCGCGGTCACGATGATTAGGCAGACGCCTTCAGACACGTCTTCCAGACTGAAGAGCGGATGGCTCGACGGATCTACGTGACGCTTCAGGTGACTGATGATCTCGCCAACCTTGAACGCGTACGGACGGGTCTTAAAGATGCCTTCCTGGGCCTTTCGCAGTTTTGCGGCTGCGACCATCTTCATCGCCCGGGTTACCTGCTGGGTATTCTGGACCGACGATATTCGGGTTCGTATGTCTCTGAGACTTGCCATCGGTCAATACCTGGGCTAGGCGGTCTTGAGGGCTACGAGGTCTTCTGCGACCTTCTGCAGCGTCGCGGCGGCTTCGTCCGAGGTCTTGCCGGTCTCGCGGATTCCGTCCAGCACATCGGCGTGCTTCAGGCGGAGGCGCTCCAGGTACTCGACTTCAAGCTCGCGAACCTGATGCACCGGAACTGAATCAAGGAAACCCTTGGTAGCCGCGAAGATGATGGCAATCTGCTCTTCAACCGGATAGGGCTGGTAGAGACCCTGCTTCAGGACCTCAACAAGAAGAGCACCACGGGTCAGCTGGCGCTGGGTCGCGGGATCCAGGTCAGAACCGAACTTGGAGAAAGCCTCCAACTCGCGATACTGAGCGAGGTCCAGACGAAGCGTACCGGAGACCTTCTTCATGGCCTTGGTCTGGGCGTTACCACCCACACGGGACACGGAGATACCCACGTTGATGGCGGGCCGCACACCGGCGTTGAAGAGGTTGGACTCGAGGAAGATCTGACCGTCGGTGATCGAGATCACGTTAGTCGGGATGTAGGCTGAAACGTCGCCGGCCTGAGTCTCAATCACTGGCAGGGCCGTCAGGGATCCACCGCCCTTTATCATGCCCTTGAGCGAGTCGGGGATGTCGTTCATGGCCTGAGCCACGGTATCGGTCGAGTTCACCTTTGCGGCGCGTTCCAGAAGCCGGGAGTGGAGGTAGAACACGTCACCCGGGTACGCCTCGCGTCCTGGAGGACGACGCAGGAGCAGCGAAACCTCACGATAGGCAACGGCCTGCTTCGAGAGGTCGTCGAAGATCACGAGCGCATGGCGGCCAGTATCACGGAAGAGCTCGCCTAGGCAGGTTCCTGCATACGGCGCGATGTACTGCATCGTCGCAGGATCGGAGGCGCCGGCGTTCACGATGGTCGTGTACTCCATGGCACCATTCTCCTCAAGGGAGCGCTGGACCTGAGCCACCGTGGATGTCTTCTGCCCGACAGCCACATAGATGCAGTATACCGGCTTGTCAGTCTTGTGCGTGGCCTTCTGGGCAATGATCGTGTCTACCAGCACGGAGGTCTTCCCCGTCTGTCGGTCACCGATCACGAGCTCGCGCTGACCCCGACCGATCGGGATCATGGAATCGATCGCCTTGATTCCAGTCTGAAGCGGCTCAGCAACCGGCTCACGGTAGATGACCGAGGGCGCTTTGCGCTCCAGCGGCATCTCGTAGGTCTTGCCGGCGATTGGACCACGTCCATCAATGGGCACTCCCAACGGATCAATCACGCGGCCGAGCATTCCCTCGCCCACGCTGATCGAAGCGATGCGCTTGGTCCTGCGGACCTCATCACCTTCCTTGACCGCGTCTGCTCGGCCGAATAGCACCGCGCCTACGTTGTCCTCCTCGAGGTTCAGCACCATTCCGGAAACACCGGAACGAGGGAATTCAAGGAGCTCTCCGGCCTGCACTTTCGAGAGGCCGTAGATGCGGGCGATTCCGTCCCCAACCTGGAGAACAGATCCTACCTCGTAAACATCGGTAGCTGATTCAAAGCCACCGAGTTCGCGCTTCAGGACTGCAGTGACCTCATCGGGTCGAATTGCCGTAGCCATCGCGTATCAAATTGAAGGGCTTCAGTAAGCCGTGGTTAGTTCATCATGGCGGGATCCAACATGCGCTCACGAAGTGAGGCCAACTTGTTGGATACGCTTCCATCGTACACCGTGTCTCCGACCTGAATCACAATCCCTCCGATGAGGGATGCGTCCACGGAGACGTCCAATCGCACTCGTTTCGCGAGGCGCTTTTCCAGGACTGTCGAGATGGCCGTGAGGTCATCCTTCGACAATTCCCGGGCAGAGCGCACGGCCACTTGGACAATGCCTTCCTGCTCATCACGGAGGTCCTGATAAGCAGCGGCCATTTCCATCACCTCTCCCTCACGTTGCTTGTCCACCAAAAGGTGAAGCATGCGAACCGTGATGGCATCAAGGCGATCAGAAAAGAGGCTGTCTACCACGGCTTTCTTCTTGTCCCGCGAGATCACGGGACTACCGAAGAAGCGAACCAGCTCAGGCGAGTTGTCCAGGGCGTCACGAATGCTCGCGATGTCCTGATCAACAGCGTCCTTCGAGCCAGCCGCAGCCGCCCCTTCCAGAAGAGCCTGCGCGTAGCGGCGTGCGATAGTGAGATTGCTCATCTAAGGCGCTCAGTTGGTCGGCATGTCGTTCAAGAAGTCAGTCACCAGCTTGCGCTGGCGATCGTCGTTCATGCTCGCACCCAAGACTCGTTCAGCTGCCTGAAGGGCCAGGTCGGCCACCTCAGTACGAAGCGTTGCTAGGGCCGAATCGCGCTCTCGCTCGATTTCTGTCTGAGCGTTTGCCGTCATCTGCCGGAGCTGAGCCTTGGTCTTTTCGACCTCTTCCGCACGCAGGGTCTCAGCTGTGTCGCGGGCTTCCCGAAGGATGCGCTGCGACTCAACCTCTGACTCGCGGCGAGCCTTGTCATTGTCCGCCTGAATCAGCCTCGCCTCAGCCAGAGCCTTTTCGGCCTGATCGAGTGAAGTCTGAATCGTGGTCTCGCGTTCGTCCAGCGCCTTTGTGATTGGTCCCCATGCGAACATGCGGAGCAACAGCAGGAGAAGGACAAAAGTGATGGCCACCCAGATCGCCAAACCGAAGTTGGGATCCAAGAGATCTGCGGCCAGGATCGGTGTCATGGTCAAGAGGGTCAGAGGCCGGCCCGGTTAAGGGCCGGCCGAATTGCCGATGCGATTTACTTGATCGCGAGCAGGATGCAGATAACCAGACCGAAAAGCGCGACACCCTCAATGAGGGCAGCAGCGATAATCATTGTCGTCCGGATATCGCCTGCGGCTTCCGGCTGGCGGGCGGAGCCCTCCATGGCCGGGCCGGCGAGACGGCCAATGCCGAGGCCAGCTCCGAGTACGACAAGACCAGCGCCGAGTCCTGCGCCCAGGTAAGCTAAAGCTGTCGGTTCCATTGTTCAGTACGTGTTCTTCGTTGTGTAAAAATGGCTCGTCTCGTGGCCGACAAACGTCGACCGGAAACTCACCGAGTAGTTATTCGAGGACCGCTTCGTGCATCTCCGCCAAGGCTGGCGAGTGATGATGATCTTCCTCATGGTGATGGTCATGCTCTGCCACGGCCATGCCGATGAACAGAGCCGAGAGCATCGTAAATACGTAGGCCTGGATGAAGGAGACCAACAATTCCAGGCAATAGATAAACAGCGCGAAAGCCACGCTTACGATGGACACCCCGTAGCCGGCGACGCTGCCAAAGAGGCTGCCGAACGTGAAGATGAGGCCGATCAGGCTCAAAATCACAAGATGTCCCGCGGTCATATTCGCGAAAAGCCGGATGGCCAGAGCGATGGGCTTGGTAAACAACCCCAGGATCTCGACCGGGAGCATGATGGGCTTCACAAACCAGGGCACGCCCGGCGGATTGAAGACGTGCATCCAGTGGTCTCGCGATCCGCCGAATTGGGTCAGAAGGAACGTAATGGTCGCAAGGACCGCCGTGACCATGATATTGGATGTGGCCGTCGCGCCGAAGGGCACCAAGCCAATCAGGTTGCAGGTCAGAATGAAGAAGAAGGCCGTGAGCAGGTACGGGAGGTACTTGTCGGTCTTGTCTCCAAGGTTCGGACGGGCAATCTCATCGCGGACGAACACTATCAGGGTTTCCAGCATGTTCTGGAGGCGGCCCTTCGGTGCCGAGGTTCGTCCGACGCCAGCCTTGTAACGGCCGGCCAGCCGAATGAACGTGAACGCTACTATGAGCATTCCAAACCAGGCGAAAAGCAGCTGCCGCGTGATCGACATGTCGATCACAACCGATCCCACTGCCGGACTCAACGCTGCGTAGTAATAGTCGTGTCGGCCTTCGACACCAGCGCCGGCATCGTGGTCGTCGGTAGCCGCGTCTGCGTGATCGTCTTCGGCCGCCGGCGCCGCACCGTGCCCATCGTCTTCCCAAACCGCTGTGTAGTGCCCGGCATGGACCGCCGCGGTGGAGCTCCAAAAGAAGTCTACACCTAGGCCACCATCGGCGTCACGGACGATAAAGATGCGAGGCAATTCCACCTTGCCTTTGCCGCCGGTGCCAATCGGGATTGGCGTGAAGTCCCAGTAGTACCCGTCAGCCGAGTGACTGACCACATCCAGGTCTTCACCTTCAGAGGCGGCCTGCGCGGTCATCGGCGCGAGCACCATCATTGCGATGGCTGCCGCAAAAAGCGAAGTGCCGAATCGGAATGTCTTGATCATGAAGGCTGAACCGCTTGACGGGACTGCTGACGATGAAGAAGTGTAATCTCTAGGGTCAGCGCCATCGCAAATACCGCAAAGAAGCTGACGACAAACACCATGGGCAGCACCGGAGCAAATGCCAGTACGAGGGCGACCGCGGTTGCGGCCACAAACAATCGAGCGGTCATACCGCCGAGTGCCACCAACATGAAGGCCTGGGGAGACCTGGTGAGCGCTACTCGATACGTGAGGTAACTCACAACCCCGTACACCAGTCCAAAGCCAATTCCGAGACTCAAGCTCAGGATGTATGCGTCTTCTGGTGCCAAGAGTCCGGTGTCAACGGGAGGGCCCTTCGGACCCCGGTTTCGAGTAGTTGAGCATTCTACGCTAGACCCCTCCAGACGGACGAGGGGTAGGGGTGAATTATGAATGAACGGACCCGCAGATAGCGGTGAAATAGTTGTGAATGGACTCAAAAACGCCGCTTTCCGTCACCTTCCTACCTTTCCGCCCCGGTCGGCTCCCCAGTCCTTATCGCGGTCCCAGTCGTCTTTCCACTTCTCTTTCCATTCGTCCCTTTCAGGGGGGCCATCGGCCCACTCCGACTCTTTGAACTCTCGATACTTCTTGCCGCCCGCGCCTCGATGAGTCTCCGCGTTCATTCTTCGAACCACGCGGACCAGCTGCAGGAAGAAGGCGATCATCCCCACAACGGCGCCAGTCACCAACCCCCAAGGAGAGGTATCCAGCCATCGGTCCACGAAGAACCCGATTCCGACATAGATGAGAACGGCCCCCGCCAGTTGAAATCCCAGACCCACGTAGGGACTGGATTCAAGCATGGATTTCTGCCAGCCCGCCCCCGGACTCTTTCGCGGGGAGTCAGCCACGGTTGGTGCCTAGTTGTTCATGACCGGCTGCTTGGACTTAGCATGTCCATTGCCGCTTCCCATGGCCACCTTCCGCGCGGCGTCAAGCCTTCCCATGGTGCAGGAGCCCTCGAATTTTGCACCCTCCTCGACAACCAGGCGCCCGGTCCTGATGCTTCCCTCCACCTCGGCGGTGGCCTTGAGGACGAGCCGGTCCTCAATCACGATGTCGCCCTCGATCCTCCCGGCAATATCAGCACTCTTCGCTTTCATTGTGCCATCGATCACGCCCTTGTCGGCAATGATCACCTTGCCCTCAACAATCAGGTCACCCTTGATTCGCCCGTTAACGCGGACATCAGTACTCGATTTCAGGGTACCCTCAACCTCTGAGCCTTCGCCGATGAGGTTGATAGAGGTGAGGTCGGGCGTCATTGATGATTTAGCCATGTCTGAGAGGGGCGATCGGGTTAGAGGTGCATCCTAGCACCTGCATTATAAGGTCAGTAAGTATGCAACGGGATCCTGTGCCAACCCATCCCGCCACAATTCAAAGTGGAGATGCGGCCCACTCGTGATCTCCCCGGTATTACCGGAAATCGCGATGGGTTGTCGTGAGGCGATGCGATCGCCAGCCCGCTTGAGCAGCCGCTGGTTGTGCTTGTAGACCGTGAGGTAACCGCCGGAGTGCTGGACAGCGATGGTATATCCGCCGTCGTGAGTCCAGTCCGCCAGAATCACGTAACCTGCGCTGATGGAGCGCACCACCGATCCTTCGGTTACCGCGATATCGAGCGCATAGTGACCGATCCGAGGATCGAAGCCGCGGGTGGTGAGCCCATCAACGGGAGGCAGAACGGGAAAGCGAGGAGCGCTGAAGCCGGCCTGTGAACCAGCCGCAGCGGGCAAGACTGAGCCAGCTTCGATAGGAAGCGACCCGAGCGCAATGGCCGGTTGTTGATGGTCTTCCCAATCGGCCGAGGCGGGATCCGCCTCGTCAGCCACTAGCCCTCCGGTGTCAGGGTCTTCCAGATCCGGAGCCACTCCAGCCGGCTCGACCCTCCCCATCATGAGATCCCGAATGTGCGTCAGGTAGGCGTCCTGAGTAGCCAGGGAATCCTCGAGCGCAGAAAGCCGACGGCCGTTCAACTGCGCCTCTTCCTTCATTTCCTGGGTTGCCAGACCCGGGAACAGGCTCCGCATGGGAGTTGCCACCACGGTCAGGAGGAATACCAGACCGAGTGCAAGCGAGACGAATCCGGCCAGGGTCAGGATCTGTCCGGGTCGAACTCGGTATCGCCGGGGCGCATCTAGGCCATCCTCATCCAGAAGGATGACATCGATGGCCCGGCCAGCGCTCCGGATGAAATCGCCAAGAAAGGAGAACATCCAATCAGTGTAAGTCGTGGGATGGCCGCTCAACGAGACCGTCTTCCGGGCGGTTCCTCTCGTCACCGTATTGACGGTCTGGATGAGACACGCTATATTAGCGGGCTCTGTAAGATTTAATTGGCTCTAGTCGGGGACAGTCCCGTATACCACCATGCCCCAGCATAAGTCAGCCGCAAAGCGCGTTCGGCAAACCGAAAAGAAGCGTGTCTCGAACCGCCTGCATCGCAGCCGGATGAGGACGATGATTAAGAACCTTCGCACCGCCGAGGATAAGGATGAGGCAGGCACCCTGCTGAATCAGGCGAAGGCGTACTTGGACCGTTTGTCCTCCAAGAAGATCATCCACAAGAACAAGGCAGCCAATTACAAGAGCGAGCTAGAGCGTCACGTAAACACGCTCTAGACTCCTAAGCCTCTGTGCTTTGGTAGGCCCGATTCCCGTGGGGAGTCGGGCCTATTCTAGTTTCGCCCAATTCCCGCCGTCCAGACTGGTGATTTCACCGAACAGACGCTGTAGCTACGCGCGAATTGTCCGATCCCTTGGGTCCACCTGACGATGACCGTCACGGGCCAGGCTGTTCCATTGTTGGAAAATAGCCTTCATGAGTCTCATAACAGTACCGGCACCCCTCAAAAATCGCCTCCATAGCCGTTTTGCCATTGTGGCACGGGGATTGGAGTGCCTCCATCGACCAGACCTGCATTCATTCAACACCATGTGGTGTTATGTCGAAGACCCTTCGCCTTATTGCCTTATCCCTCATCCTGAGCGCGCTCAGCATTGGGAACACACAGGCACAGAGCAACCAATTCCGGGACTCTCGTGCGCACCTCGGCGTCGCCGCAGGTCTCTTTACCTATCACGGCCCGACCAACCTGATGGCGCGTCGCTCATCTACGAACTTTGTTCGTGAGAGTGATCCGGCCGTAGTCTTTTTCGGGTCCTTCCCGATCAGGTCGGACCGGTTCTATTTCCGGGGGATGGTTGCGCTCACGAACTTCAGCCAGAAGGATGGCGAAGACCTCGTGGCGGCCCAGCCGGCGCCGTCAAAGAACGAGTTCCTGACCAGCTTTCTGCTGCTCTTCGAACCCGAACTCGTGATGACCCTGACGCCGGGCTCCAAGTCGCGTTTTCTCCCGTACATCTTTACAGGCTTCGGTGCTATGATCGCCGACCCCTTCAAGTCGGAGCCCAAGATTGACATCCCTGGCACGGGAGTTCCGGGCCCGGAGCGGTCTGTCTATCACCTTCCAATCGGTGCTGGCATTGACGTGGCCTTCAACGGATGCTGGTCTGTATTCGCGGAAGCCAGCTGGCGCTTTGACCTGAACTACGTCTGGCGTAATGAGTCCGACTACGATCCTCACAATACCTCGCTCGTCTTGGGCGGCCTGAGGATGTGCATGAATCGTCGGACGGCTCGGGCTCCGGAGCCAACTCGCATTCCTGCACCGATGACGGTGCCTGCGTACGCACCGCCGCTGCCCGAATCTCCGCTGATCTGCCCGCTCGTTGAGCTGAACTCGGTCTACTTCGAGTATGGCAGCGCCGAACTGGGCTCGGAGTTCCGTAATTTGCTGGACGAGAACATCGAGGCCCTTGTGATCAATGAGGCGTGCTGCGTTGAAATAATCGGCTACACCGACCGCGACGACTCTGGCATTGAGGCCTTGAGAATGTCCCGGGCCCGAGCCGAGGCCGTCTTCAACTACTACGTTCGCTCCGGACTGCCCGCCGATATGTTCACGGTCTCCGCGGAAGGCTTCGGAGAGTCCTGCGGCAAGGCCAAGGATACGCTGGGCCCGGGCTGCCCAAGAGCCCGAAGGGTGGACTCCCTGCCCTTTGACTGCGCCAGAGTGATGCGGAATGCGATTCTGGGGAGCGGGCGATCTAACCGCTCCAGGCGACTGGAAAACATGTAGGCTGCTCAGACTGGCACCACAGTCTGAATCCTAACGGCAACAGCCTCTCAAGGGCGGCGTTCTCTCTCAGAACGTCGCCCTTTTGCTTGATGCCTGGATTTGATTCTGCCGGCCAGACCCGTCTGGCAACAGCCCTCAAGGAACGGGCAAAAGAGCTCGGCTTCCTTGCGTGCGGCATTTCGAAGGCGGAGCCACTGGATCAGGAAGCCAAGGACCTTGAGGCCTGGCTTCATGCCGGTCGGCACGGCACCATGAAGTGGATGGAGAACCACTTCGACAAGCGCATCGATCCTACCCTGCTCGTTCCCGGCGCCCAGTCCGTGATCTCAGTGATAGACAACTACTACCAGCCTACTACGCCAACGGCCACGCCGGCGACCGGCCGAATTAGTCGCTACGCGTGGGGCGATGACTACCACGTGGTCATGAAAGAACGCCTTGCCGAGCTTTATGCCTGGCTGGAGGACGCGGTAGGCGAAGTCTCTGGTCGAGTCTTCGTGGACTCCGCGCCTGTCATGGACAAGGCTTGGGCCCGACGATCAGGGCTGGGGTGGATTGGGAAGCACACTAACCTCATCACCCAAGCAGCGGGGTCCTGGTACTTCATTGGGGAAATGATCGTGGATGTCCCCTTCCCACCGGACGGACCGACCACCGATCACTGCGGCTCCTGCACCCGGTGCATCGACGCCTGCCCGACCGATGCCATCACGGCACCGTATCAGTTGGATGCCAAGCGTTGCATCTCCTATCTCACCATCGAGTACCGCGGCGAGGACTTGCCAGAGGAGACCGCGAGCGAGATCGGAAACTGGATCTACGGCTGTGACATCTGCCAGGAAGTCTGCCCCTGGAATCGGTTCAGCCAGCCGACATCAGAGCCGGGCTACTCTGTGCGCGAAGCCCTGCCAGAAACGTCCCTCAGCTCGTGGGAGGAACTGGACATAGAGGCGTTCCGCTTGCTTTTTCGGAAGAGCGCTGCCAAGCGGACCAAGTATGCGGGCCTCATGCGCAACGTTCGGAACGCAGCGCGAAACCGGGACAAACCCGCCTGAGTCCGCTGCTATCCGCGGTGCGGCCGAGGCAATCTCGTAGAGGCACTGTCCGGCATCCGGGCTGCGGGAAGCGTCAACTTGAAGGTTGAACCCTGCCCTTTTAGACTTTTGACCTCAATGGAGCCGTCCATCAGCTCGACGAGCTTCTTGACGAGCGCGAGCCCAAGTCCGGTCCCTTCGAATCGCCGATTCTTCCAGTCGTCCTCCTGCGTGAAGGCTTCGAACAGCTGGTCCTTGAACTGGTCATCGATGCCAATTCCGGTGTCGGTGATCTCGATTTCTACATTCTGTCGAGAGTGACGGGTGCGAACCGAAACCGAGCCTTCCTCAGTGAACTTGACGGCATTGGACAGCAGGTTATCCAGAACCTGCTCCAGGCGATGGGGATCTCCGGCAACCTTGGGGTCACGGCTATCCAACTGCAAGTGCATGCGCACGCCCTTCTCGCGGAGTGACTTGGCGGTTTTCTGTGCCGACTTCCGGATGACACCATGGATGGCCACGGGCACCTTCCGGATGGAGACGTCGCCCATCTCAAGGTTCGACACCTCAAAGAGGTCCTTGACCAGTTCGGAGAGTCGTCCGGAGCGGTCGCCAATAGCCTTGACAAATTCGTGGATCTCGCTGGGCAAAGCGGTCCCGGTCTTCTCTTCGAGATCCGAGATCTCACGATCCAGAAGCTGAGCGTATCCGTTTACCGCTCCCAGCGGCGTTCGGATTTCGTGACTCAGTGTCGCGATGAACCCAGTCTTACGTTTGACGGCAAGTTCGGCCTGCTGCTTGGCGTCCATTAGCACATCCTCGGCGCGCTTGCGCTCCGTGATGTCGGTCAGGGTGCCTGAGACCGTACTGAATCCGGCTGGGTCAGGATTGGGGGCAGCCTGCTCCGATATCCAGCGGACCGACGTGTCGGCAGAGCGGATCCGGTAAGTGATCCGACTTTCGTGCCCCTGCTCCAGCGTTCGGTCGTGAGCACGGACCATGGCGCGGTCATCCGGGTGTACCACGGATTCGACCCAGTCCAGCGATCCATGCAGATTGGTGAACGAAGACGCCGGATGTCCGGTGATGTCCTCGATCTGGTCAGTCACGAACAGGTAGCGTCGTGCCCCGGCATCGCCGAAGGCAAACCCGAAGAGGGCGTTTTCGACAGCGGCTACAACCATGCGGTAGCGCGAGCCGACCTCGATCCAAGACCAGAGGGTCTCGAACACTTCCTGCAGTTTCTTTAGGAACGAACGCTCTCGCGGAGTCCAAGCCTTGCGGGACTCGTGCTCGCCGGGCAGGCGTTCCAGGGCCAAGAAGGCGTCGAAGCCACCCTCCATTCCAAGTCGAAGCCAGATGGCCTCGTGAATGTCTATGACCGATGCGAGCGCTGCTGCATCTGCGTCCTCGTCGGGGCCGACATACAGTTCGGTGCCGGGGCCCATGGTGACGAGCACCTCGCGATCCCCGCCGTTAGTCTGACGGGCGTATCCGTTTGACGCAGTCCACATGGCCCGCGTGAACGGTGCCGTAGCAGCAGGGTCGCTGAACAGAACTCGTACCCGATCCGCACCGGCAGCCTCGCCGATGATTCGCGCGGCCGAGTCCAAAAACACGTTGACATCCGGTGAGGCCGTAGCAATCTCCCGGAGGGTAAGTGAGGCGGCTTCGTATCGGGTGCGGGGGTCATTCCAACCGTCGCGCCCATCGGCTCCGTGGAGCATTACGGTACATCCTGCGCGCACACCTTCCAGATACACGGGGCTAACGGCCAGCGTTGCATTCTGGATGATTCCCGAGGCAGTCTCAAAGCGTGCGTCGATTGCACGGGCGGCATCGCCGTTCGCAAGACAGCGCCTGATGCTGCGTGCGGCCTCTGGATCGAATCCCGGAGCCTCATCAACCAGTCGCTGCTTCCAACTATCGGCGGTGGTGATCCCCACCAGCTCCTGCACGCGGTTGTTCATGTAGCGCACTGAGCCGCCTGCGTCTACCCAGAGCATTCCCACCGGGCTTTGATCGATGGCGCGGCGCAGGGTCTGGTTGAGTTCCTGATCCTCACCAGCACTCTCGAATCGAGTCAGGTCGAAAACGACCGCCTCGACCTCGTACGCTTCGCTAAAGTAGAGATGCATCTCCGCCCGGCGAACGACGCCTTTGGAAGTGCGATACTGAAACGTGACCATGCTGCCGATCTCGGCGGTCACGGTGCGAATACTCTCCTCTACTGGGGAAAGATGTTCCGGAAGGACAACCCGTGACCAGAACCGAATGCCGACGATATCCTTCTCGGCAAACCCGGTTCTGCGGACGGCTTCCTTGTTTACTGCCAGCACCGTTCCGTCGGTCTGCATGCGCAGTACGATGGCCGGCATCTGGTCCAGAAGCGCCGCGAAAGCAGGACCATCTTCGTCCTCATCTTCCAGCGCATCGGGCTCATATCCTATGACTACCCACCCCTGTTCACCGGCCAGGCGAACCGCCTGCAAATACAGGCCTCCCTTCTTTAAAGGCAGCGTTCCGGACGAATCCGGAGCCATTTCGCGCAGCATCCAGTCCACATCATCCGGGATCGAATGGCCTTCCTGCCAGTCCCAGCAGAGGCGTGCAAACGGATTGAGCGTTTGGATCACGCCCGCCGAGTCCACCTCAGCGAAGGCGAACTCCTTGAGATCTGCCAATTCCTGCAGCGCGTCGGCGCTGAGGGCAGAAACTTGCATCCACGTGGGTGATGCCATAAGCGGTGATCCGATCCAGTTGGGTTGTCGAGTCATCCCTATCGAAAACGGTGCCAATCCCAGTTCCGATTGGTCCGGGGCGGCAGCAGCTCACTCTCTGGCAGCAGCCTTTCTCTGGAACAGACGCTCCTTGGGCACCACAATCAGCAACCAGAGGACCCCACAGAAAAACTGCACGCCACCCAAAAGCAAAAT
>JBLFXH010000004.1:0-41360 GCA_047611125.1 Rhodothermales bacterium | reverse complement strand
ATCGATTAGCCCTGGGATCACCATCTGGCCCTGAAGGTCAACGCGCTCGGCATCGGGCGCGGAATCGAGCAGGGTCTGGGTATCCCCAGTCGCGATCACCCGACCGGCATCAACTAGGATGGCTTCGACTACGGGAGTCTGCTCGGACATCGTGTAGATGACGCCGTTCTCAAAGAGTATGGGCGCGGTGGACTCATCGGCCGGCTGGCATGCGGAGATCAGAACACCGAACAGAAGACAGAGCGGGACGGAGATGTGGCGCATGTAGCAACGGGATTGGAACAGGATTACAGGGACAGACGGCATTCGTTTCGCCCGTTCCCGGTGTGGGTGTTGATTAGTGGACGGCTCAGACTGGCGCCCGGCGTTCAACCCAGAGCGTCACAGGGCCATCGTTGAGCAAGCGCACGTCCATCATGGCTCCGAAGACACCTGTCGGGACTTCCTGGCCAAGCATTTCACCCAGTTCGACGCAAAAGCTTTGGTAAAGCGGCTCAGCGACATCCGGGTGGGCTGACTCAACAAAGGACGGTCGATTTCCTTTCGCCGTGTTTCCGTAAAGCGTGAACTGCGAGACCACGAGGACCTGGCCTCCGGTATCCAGCACGGACCGGTTCATGAGGCCGTCGTCATCGGGGAAGATTCGAAGGTTGGCGCACTTCCTGACGAGCCAGTCCCGCTCGGCCGTTGTGTCGGTTCGATGGACACCCAGGAAAATAAGCAGGCCGGCCCCGATGGCCCCTGTGACATCTTCCTGGACGGTCACGCTGGCTTCCCTGACGCGCTGAATGAGTGCTACCATGTCTCGAGGTCGTTGAGGAAGGACTGCAAGGCGCGTCCACGGTGGCTGATACGGTTCTTAACCTCTGAGGCCAGTTCGGCGAACGTTCCAGACTCACCATCGGGGAGAAAGAGCGGGTCGTAACCGAAGCCCTGGTCTCCTCGGGGAGCTTCCAGAATGGCACCACGGCAGATGCCTTCGAAGAGTCTGGCGCCGTTGCCGTCATAGTAGGCCACGGCGGTTCGAAACTGCGCGGAGCGATCGGTCTTGCCCTTCAACTCGTGGATGAGTTTGGCCATGTTTGCGTTGGCATCGGCATCCGGTCCAGCATATCGCGCAGACCATACTCCGGGTCGCCCGTTCAGGGCATCTACTTCCAGTCCGGTGTCGTCGGCTAGGGAGGGAATTCCGGTGAACTCAAAGAGTGTCTGCGCCTTTTTCAGGGCGTTGCCCTGAAGCGTGGCCTCGTCTTCCTCCACCTCGGGGGCATTGACCTGAATAGAAGAGACAATCTCTTCCACCCGGTTCTGGAGCAACTCTCTGAACTCGGCGAGCTTGCCGGGATTGGTAGTGGCAATGAGAAGTTGGCTGAGTCTGGTCAAAGTGCGCGGCTGGATAGCAGTGGTGTTGGCGGCAAAGCTATGGCCCAAGACCGCATCTGCCAACGCGGTCCGTCCCACCCTCACAGCGGTTCACGCGGCCATATCGGGGGTTCAACCCTTTCCGGTAACCGCTCACCGCCCCTCCCGTATCGGAGATCAAAATCATTCAAATCACTGCATCCTTGAGGGAGGGTCACATGCAAATCACTACTAGTCTCCGCCGGGCCGCCGGCTTCGCTTTCGCAATCGCCATTCTGGGCTCGACTCAGGTATTCGCTCAGTCCACCTATCAGGATATGGACGCCGAGTGGTGGACGAGTCTGGAGCAGCAGCTCACAGAGTCAGCGGCGTCGGAAGTGGCGAAGGTGCGTCAGCAAGCCATCCAGCACATCATCTTCTTTGCCGAGAACTATGATGAATTCGTCAACTTCGATGAGGCAGCCTACGAGATCATGGGGCGTTTCGAGGGGTCCGAGGACGTGAGCGAGCGCCTGCTTGCCTTGGCTGCGCTCAGCGCAATAGGCGAAAAAATGACCATAGAGCGACTTTCAGTAGTCGCGGCCTCCGCAAAGTCGGCCCGCGTTCGCGGAGTGGCAGCGGCGGTGATCTATGCGTACAACGCGAGTTCGTGATGACGCGGCCATTGACCACGTTGACAAAGGCCGCTGACCTACTTACATTCGCTCGCTATACTAATCGCAATCCGATTCAGAACCTGTGTCCGTAGGAATCAAAGTTCGCGACAACGAGTCAATCGACCGCGCCCTCCGCCGTTTTAAACGTGCTGTCAACCGCAGCCGCGTGCTCCGCATCTTTCGCGGAAACATGGCTTATGTCAAGCCATCAGAGCAGGCCAGACTCGATAAAGAGAAGGCACTCCGCAATGCGCGCAAGCGCAACCGCTACTACTAGGCGGTAGCGGAGTCAGGCGCCTAGGGCGTCGACAGCCAAGACTGTTTGAGAAAGGGGTCTCTCCTGAATGGAGGGACCCCTTTTCTCGCGCTGCATATTTTTCAGGCCGCGGTAGCACGGCCCGGCCTGCTACGCGGACTGACTCAGGCTACCGCCAGGCCAATAGCGGCTTCGAGGATGGCCGTCTGCTCGTACTGGTGAATGTGCGCACTGCCAGTGGCCGGGCTCGCTGAGGCCGGTCGTCCGGCGTAGTGCACCCGTTGACGCGATGAGCGAAGCTCCTCCATGAGATCCTCAAGCCGATAGCGGATGTACTGCCACGCGCCCATGTTGGCCGACTCCTCCTGCATCCAGATGACCTCGGCCGTATCCGGGTATCGTCTCAGCTCGGTCTTGAGGCCTTCGGAGTCAAGCGGGTAGAGCTGCTCCACGCGAACAACGGCCACCCGGCGTGAGGCCTCGGCATCGCCCTCCAGCTTCTGGACCAGATCGTAGTAGATCTTGCCGCTGCACATGACCACGCGCTCGACGTCTTCGGGGTTGGCACGCTCGGCCGTAATAATTTCGCAGAAGTGTCCCTCCGAAAACTCGCTCGGGTCGGAGATGGCAAGCGGGTGTCGAAGCAGACTCTTGGGCGACATGATTATCAGCGGCCGCTTCTCTTCGGCGTGGATCTGGCGTCTTAAAGCGTGGAACAGGTTGGCCGGCGTCGTGATGTTGCAGACACGCATGTTGTCCTCTGCGCAGAGCTGCAGGAAACGCTCTAGGCGCGCAGAAGAGTGCTCGGGCCCCTGACCTTCGTATCCGTGAGGCAGTAGCAGGACCAGTGAACTGGCCTGCCCCCACTTTTCTCCGGCTGCAGAAAGGAACTGGTCGAAGATGATCTGTGCGCCATTGGCGAAGTCGCCAAACTGTGCTTCCCAGATTACGAGGCCCTTGGGGGCAGCGACGGAGTAGCCGTATTCAAAACCACAGACCGCGTACTCTGAAAGCAGACTGTCGTAGATGTAGAGACGCCCCTGCTCGTCGGCAACGTGGTTGAGCGGGATATACTCGTCGGCCGTGTTCTGGTCATAGACCACGCCGTGACGGTGCGAGAACGTGCCTCTTCTAGAGTCCTGTCCGCTGAGTCTGATCTGGGTGCCTTCAGCAAGGAGCGTCCCGAAGGCCAGCGCCTCGGCGAAGCCCCAGTCCACCTTCCTATCACTGTTGTACAGCTTCTCCCGCCGCTGAAACTGGCGCAGCAGTTTCTTGTGGACATTGAAGCCCTCTGGGAAACTCATCAGAGACGAGATGACCTTGTCGATGTGCTCCTGTGATGCTGCCGTATCCACCCTGACGATGGACTCGCGGACTGGTCGAGCCAGCGGATTGTCCGGAGCCTTGGGTACAACTTCCTCGGAAACCTCCTTGGTTCTGGCGAAGGCCTCCTGCAGCTTGTCGCGGAAGTCGTCGAGCAACTTCTCGGCCTCGTCGGGACTCATGTCTCCCCGGCGCAGCAACAGCTCTGTGTAGAGCTTCCTGACCGATCGCTTGGCCTCAATTTTCTTGTAGAGGATCGGCTGCGTGTAGGTCGGCTCGTCGCCCTCGTTATGGCCGCGCACCCGGTAGCAGAGGAGGTCAACCACGACATCCTTGTTGAACACCTGTCGGAAGTCCAGCGCGAGCCTGGAAACCCGGACGCACGCCTCGGGGTCATCCCCGTTGACATGGAAAATGGGCGCCTGGATCATGCGGGCGATGTCACTCGCGTACGTCGAACTGCGCGCCGCCTCAGGTCCGGTGGTAAAGCCTATCTGATTGTTGATCACGATATGGACCGTTCCGCCCGTCTCGTATCCGGGGAGCTGGCTCAAGTGCAGCGTCTCGCCCACCACGCCCTGTCCGGCGAAGGCCGCATCGCCGTGAATCAGAATCGGGATGACCGAGTCGTGGTAATCGCGACGCGCCGAGTCGGGTCTGGTATCTCGGATGGCCTCCTGCTTGGCGCGGGTCATGCCCTCGACCACCGGATTGACGGCCTCGAGGTGACTGGGATTGGACGCCAGCGTCACCTTGACGGTATCACCCGAGGGTGACGTGTGCTCGCCCTTGGCCCCCAGGTGGTATTTCACGTCCCCTGAGCCCTGCGTCGTGGCCGGGTCAATGTTGCCCTCGAACTCCGAGAAAATGACCTCGTAGGGCTTGTTCAGAATGTTTGCGAGCACATTCAGCCGGCCGCGATGGGCCATCCCGATCACTACTTCCTGGGTCTCCTGTTCGGCGGCGTCCGACAGGATCATGTCCAGCATCGGAATCACCGTCTCGGAACCCTCAAGCGAGAAGCGCTTGTGCCCGATGTACTTGGTGTGGAGGAAATTTTCGAATGCCTCTGCCGCGTTGAGCTTCTCCAACATCCGCTTCTTGGCCGATTCCGAGATGGGCTCAACCCCGCGGACGGGCTCGATGCGCTCTACCAGCCAGCGCTTCTCCTGCGGGTCGGAGATGTGCATGAACTCGACGCCCACCTTCCGGGTGTAGGTCTGGCGGAGAATCTCGAGGATCTCCCGCAATGGGAGCACATCGGCCCCGCCCAGTCCGCCGGTGACAAATTCGCGATCCAGATCCCAGATGGTCAGTCCGTATTCCTTGGGGTCCAGTTCCGAGTGGTAGGCCCAGGTGTACCCGAGCGGATTCACGTCGGCCTGCAGGTGCCCTCGCACGCGATAGGCCCGGATCAGCTGCAGCACGCGGGCCTGCTTGCGGATCATCTGCATCTCGTCGCGCTGGTGCCCGCCGACCTGCGGCGTCGAGTCTGATGCCAGCACGTAAGGCTGGTAGGGGATCCCCAGGCTGAGGAAGATCTCTTCGTAGAACCCGTGATGCCCGACCAGCAGGTCTTGGACATACTTCAGGAAGGCCCCGGACTCGGCACCCTGAATCACCCGGTGATCATAGGTGGACGTGATGCTCATGACCTGACTGATGCCGGTTTGGGCGATCACTTCAGGCGGAAAAGCATGGTATTCCGTGGGATACCCGATGGACCCGACCCCGACAATCAACCCCTGCCCCTGCATCAGGCGCGGCACGGATAGAATGGTCCCGATCATCCCCGGATTGGTCAGCGTCGCGCTGGTGCCGGTGAAGTCGCTGATCTCGAGCTTGCCGTCACGCGTTCGGCGGACGAGGTCGTTGTAGTGCCCTAGGAATTCGCTGAAGGAAAGGGCGCCAGCCCCTTTGATGCTGGGCACCATCAGCGTTCGCTTGCCCCTCTTCTCGATGTCGATGGCGAGACCCAGGTTGACCGCTTCTCGGGTCACATGCTCGGGAGTCCCGTCCGTCTCCCGAAACGACGAGTTCATGTTGGGAAATTCCTTGATCCCCCTCACGATCGCAAAAGCGATCACGTGGGTGTAGGAGACCTTATTTCCGCCCACATCCCGCTGGTGTGCATTGATTAGCGTTCGGTTCTCAGCCAGTAGTTTGACTGGGACCGACCGGACGGAGGTGGCCGTGGGCATGAGGAGGCTGGCCTCCATGTTCTCCACGATCTTGGAGGCCGCGCCGCGAATGGCCTTTGCCTTCACCGCCTCCTCGGGCGAAGCAGGCGCCCCATCGCCCGAACTGACTGGCGGTCTTACCGCGGGAGCCACGGCCGTTGTCGCGGGGGCCGCTACAGCGCTCGGCTCCGGGGTGACGAACTCCGCACCGGGGTCATAGTCGGCGAAGAAGTCGCGCCAACTCTCGCTGACGCTGGAGGGATCGCCCAGATACTGACGATATAGGTCTTCGATGTATCCGGTATTGAATCCGAGGTTGCTCACAGAGAGGAAGCGTTGAGTGCGACGATGTGGTGGTAGTGCCTTTCAGCCTAAGGCGCGCAGGACCGAGGAAAAGACGAACGATGCGCCTGAGGGATTGGTTCATTTCAACCAGCCCCGCTCGCGGTACCATGCGACGGCTTCGGCGAAGCCGTCCCAGAGTGGAGTGTCGGCGTTGTAACCAAAGTCTCTGGCCGCCGAATCGGAGCTGCACATGATGCAGGCATCCCTGATTTCTAGGGCCTTTTCCCGGTTGAGAGGCGGGTAGTGTCCAAACAGCCCCGAGACCTTCTCAACGAGCGTTCCAACCGGCACAATCAGCCCCGAGGGAATTCGGAGGGTGAAGACACGTCGGCCGAGCGCAGTCGCGGCGGCGTCGCGCACGGCAGTCCATGCGTAGGCCGGATCGGCGCCCAGGAAATAGGTCCGGCCCTTGGTGAGGGGAGCCTCGGCGGCGTCGATCATTCCGCGTACCAGATCCCGCACGTGAACCAGCGTGAGGGCCGGTCCCTCGGAACCGCCTACGACGGCGAAGAGCCCGCGTGACGCTCCCTGAATGACCGTGAAGATGTCCGTGTCCCGAGGGCCATAGACCGCCGGTGGGCGGACCACGGTGATGTCCAGGCGGTTACGAAACGGCTCCAGTGCCTGCTCCATTTCCGCCTTGCTGCGGCCGTACATGGACACCGGGTCGAGCGGCGTAGCCTCGGTCGCTACGGGTTCGCTGGCACGTCCAACCGCAGCCAGACTGCTGACGATCTGGATCCGAGGAGGATTATCCAGGCTGGAGGCGGCCTCAAGCAGATTGATGGTCCCGGCCACATTCGCCTCGTGAAAGGCTTCCCAGGATCGGGCCCGGGTGCGACCGGCCACGTGGAATACCAGACCGCAGCCCTGCATGGCCTGAGTCAGTGATGCCGCCCCACTCAGGTCGCCAGACACCGGCGTGTGATCGACCTCACTCAGCCAGCCCGGATTCTTGCGGACAAGGCACCGAATTTGGCCGTATCCACGAGCCGAAAGTGCCTCCACTAGGTGACTTCCCACGAAGCCTGTACCACCGGTTACAAATACCGGCCTCTCACGGCTTACTGACAAGGCTGCCCCCACGAGATCAGCCCCTTGCCGTGAGTCGGACGACATTCTCCACGTGATGCGTGTGTGGGAACAGGTCTACGGGCTGCGCCCATTCGATCTGGTAGGCGTCTCCAAGGAGGGCCATGTCCCGCGCCTGCGTCCGGGGATTGCAGCTCACGTAGACCAGGCGCTCAGGCTTCACGGCGGCAATCTGGGCGACCACCTTAGGGTGAATGCCCGCACGGGGTGGGTCAACAATCATGACGTCCGGCTTGCCGTGCTTTTCGATGAACTCAGGCGTGAGCAGCTTCAGCATGTCGCCAGATTTGAACGTGACGTTCTCAATCTTGTTGATTTTGGCGTTCTGGCGCGCATTCACCACGGCCTCCTCGATCAACTCGACACCCACCACGTGGCGGACACTTGGAGCCACGAAGAGGCTGATGGTACCGGCCCCGCAATACAGGTCGTACAGCAGGTCGTCGGGCTTGAGATCTCCCGCCTCGCGGGCCACCTCGTAGAGCTTCTCGGCCTGCTTTGAGTTGGTCTGAAAGAATGCGTTCGGCGCTATCTGAAAGGTGAGATCACCAATGCGGTCGGTCAGGTAGCCGGGTCCGTAGATGGTGTGGATAGATTCGCCGAAGGCCGTTTGAGCAACTCCAGAGTTCACCCCGTTAACCAGCGTGGTGATCTCGGGGAATCGCTCCTTGTAGAACTCCGCCAACTCTTCCATGCGGTTGGCGACGTGGCTACGGGTCACCAGATTCACCAGCAGGTCGGATGTGTTTCCGGCCTGACGAATCACCAGGTGGCGAAGAAAACCGGCGTGCTTCCGGATGTGCCACGGCTTCCAGTCGCTCTCGAGGGCGAACTCGCGTGTTGCATTGACGATGCGGGCGCTGAGCCCCGACTGCAGATGACACTCGTCAAGGTCAATCACCTTGTTGAAGAACCCCGGCGCGTGAAGGCCGAGGGCGAATGTCAGGTTGAAGCGCTCGTCGCTGGCGATTTCCTCAGACGTGAGCCACCGCTCCGCGCTGAAGGAAAATTCCATCTTGTTGCGGTACTCGTAGATGTCCGCCGCCGGGATGGTCTCCCGCATGGTCACGTCGGCGAATCCGCCCTCGTGCTCCAGGGCCTCGCGAACGCCCTGAGTCTTGGCGTCGAGCTGAGCCTGATACTGGACGTGTTGCCACTTGCAGCCTCCACAGGCTCCGAAGTACGCACAACGGGGCTCGGTCCTCAACGAGCTCGGCTCGAGGAGTTCGACAATCCGAGCTTCCGCGTAGGACTTCTTCTTCCGGGTAATCCTGACCTTAACCCGGTCGCCCGGGACTGCCCCCGGGACAAAAATGACGTAGCCGTCGTGCTTGGCTAGGGACTTTCCACGATCGGCGAACTTCTCGATCGTGAGCTCCAACTGGGCTCCTTTCTTCATGCACTTGCCGGCGCGTGAAGCGACCGGAGCTGAAATGGTTAATGGGCTACCAGCCCGGTGGGGGATCGGCTTGGCGGGCAGCTTCTTCGGCCGCCTGACCCAGGCATCGGGCAGCCTCGATGGCGCCCTCCCGCTCGGAAAGAATGCGCCGAGTCCCAACAAGGCGCTGGGCAAAGTGTCTGGCTAGCAGGGTGGCGATGGCCGCTCCCGTCTTGGGATGGCGTCGTTGCAGAGTCCGGAATTCAGGGCTGAATAGGCCGAGCACCTCCGTGGGGGAGGTGGCCTGAGCACTCTCCGTCCGCTTGATGATTCCACCGCCCAGCAGGCAGGTGGCACCCAGCATGGCGTTCGGTCCTATCTCACGCACTTCCTGAGGCTCGCCGTCCTGGTCTTCCACCAGAAGCCGAATGGACCCTAGTTGGACCAGGTACAATCCGATCCCAGGGTCTCCTTCGTAGTACAGATACTCGTCCTTGCGATATGCCCGCTCATGGAAGGCTTCCGCGAGATGGATGAGCATCCCGCGCGGGAGCGGATTGAAGAGAGGGACATCGCTGAGCAAATCGGCCAATGCGCGAAGTCGCGCGTCTTCTTCCTGTCTGAAGAGGCGCTTGCCCAGTTTCCGGAGGCCGTCTGATATGGAAGTCGCAACCGACATAATCAGAAGGTATGGCCGATTCCGAACTGTGGCACGAGATCAGACAGCCCATCTGGCATGAATTCGCCTCTTCTCAGGGGATCGTGGACTTTGAAGGCCAGATCCAGCCTGACAATCAGGTAATCCCAGCCCAGTCGGATCCCGATCCCAGAGCCGACGCCCAGGTCTCGATAAAACTGGTCCAGTCGGAAGCGCCCAGCGGAAGGTCCTGGATTTCTAGGTCCAGACCAGACATTGCCCACATCAACAAAAGTAGCAATACTCCAGTCGGCCTCGAATAGCCCCCGAATGAGGATCTGCCGATGCTCGACCGAGGCTTCCAGCTTGATCTCGCCTCCGAGAATATTGGTGCCGCCAACCCCGACGGAGTCCGAGAACGAGGCCGCTCCTGGCCCCAGTTCCCTGAGTCGCCAGGCGCGAACGCTCGATGCTCCGCCACTGTAGAACCGCCGGTCAAAGGGGACAACGTCTGCCGCGCCGAGTGGTTGGGCGAGCCCAATCACGGCCTTCCACGCTACCACCTGGCGAGGGTTAAGCGTACGGTAGCGGCGGAGGTCCACCAGTCCACGGACATACTGCCTGTAGATCAGCCTGTCATCACTGGATGATCCGCCAAAGAAGGGGAGTCCCGGCAAGCTTCCTTCAATGGTCCCCGGGTTGAAGATGTATCGATCCAGCAGGTAGGGCAAATTGCCGCCAACCTCGATGGCCGCCTCGTACGCGTGACCATCGTCGCGGCGAAACGGATCAACCAGGCCCGATCGGAGGGTGTACCGGAGGGCATTGTTCACCTGAGGCTGTGTATAGTCCTCGACAATCTGACCCTGTTGCACAGGATCACTGATCGAGGCCAGCACATCGTCCAGAAAGATCTCACCGAACCCCTGCAGCGTGTCGGGATTCGACACGCTCAGGTCCAGGATATCCACGAAGGAAGTCAGTGTAGGCGAGTGCCGCAACTCAAGGCGAAACCCGAGGTTGCCGCGGCCGCGGAGTACCAACCGGAGCGCGTCCCGCCGGGCCGCGAGGAAGCTGACCGACAGCCTAGTTCGGGCATCGTAAAGACCCAGGGCCCGGTCCAGTCGGCCCAGCGGCCACATCAGGTAGGGAAACGACAGGGTCCCTGAGACGTCCCACTGAGAGCTGGTGAAGCCCTTCTGGAGACCGAGGTCGGCCGCGATGGTCCCTGTGGACCGAAGGCGAAACGCTTCTCCTCCGCCGAAGACGTTGAGGTTGGAGTAACTCACACCAAGGCCAGTTCCGATCTCATTGTCGCTGTCTGCGAACCCTCCGCTGCGTTGGAGCATGAAGGTCTCTACCTGGATGCGGTGTCGAGCCCGGGTCTGAAGATCGAAGCGTAGGGGAATCTTGGTGGAGGCGGAGTCCGACGGGACCATCCGCAGCTCGGTAAACGCGAAGACCCCGATGGCATCCAGTCGCCGCTTGGTCGCACTGACTAGGCTCTGATCGTACCACTGCCCGGGAGTGAACTGAAGGGTCCGCCGCAGGACGTCTGGATTAATCTGACTGTCGCCCACCAAGCCCCCGGGAATGGCAAACGTGGTGTCCCCTCGGTTCACCATGACCGAATCCAGCCTGGCGCCAATGGCCGCTTGTGGGCCGGAAATAGCGAAGGTCAAGTCCCCGAACCGGTAACGTCGGTCCAGGCGGATATCCATCACGACATCGAACGAGTCGGGCCTGGCCGGAATGACCACGGCGTGAATGGAGTCCCGCGTGATGACGGCGTACCCGTGGTCCCGCAGAAAGCCGAGGATTCGGCGTCCCTCCTCCAGCAGCAGCGGCTCGGAATAGCGTGTGTTACCCCGAAGTGGTCCGCTTGTGGAGGGCGTTCCCAGGAGCGCTCCGTCCAGAAGTTCGCGTCGCGTGGCCGGCTCCAGGGGCTCGAGTCCTTCATAACGAACCTCCCTAATAAACGTGGGAGGTCCCGGCTCGATACGGAATATGACGTGGGTCTTTTGGCGCCCCCGCGTCGTGTCAATGATGGCCTCAATCTCGGCTCGTCGAAACCCTTCCTGATTGTAGAAGAGGTTCAGCCGGTCAACGTCGGCGGCGACAACGGCGGTGTCGAGGGGCGCTGGCGCCTCGCCGCTAGCCCGGATGCCACGTCCCAGACGCCCACCAACGCCATCGCCAAACCGGTACAGCCAGAGCCACCAGTTGGCCCCGGGAATGTCAAGCAGTCTGCGGTTGCCGCGCGTCCTGGTCCGGAGCTGCAATTGCTCCTGGGAAAAAACCAGGTCACCCTGATACTTGACATGGGCAACTCGATACGTACGCTGATTGGGCGAAGTATCCTGTGCCCGGGCGACGGACGCGTCGCCCAGCCCTCCGACCAGAACAATCAGGCCGAGCAGGGCACGCAGCATATTGCGGTGGAGTTATTTGATCGGCCCTGAGGCCGGATCAGTCCTCCTGGTCGAAGTAGAAGTCGTCGTCGCCCGTGGGGTAGTCCGGCCAAACCTCTTCGATACTTTCGTAGGGTTCGCCGTCGTCCTCCATGGCCTCGATGTTATCGCTAACCTCGGCAGGCGCACCAGTGCGGTCCGCGTAGTCCAATAGTTCTAGGCGGGTGGCGGGCCAAGGGGCATCCTCCAGGAAGGAGGCCAAGTCAAGAGTCCAGTACATACTCAATTAGGCGGGGAGCAGAATCGCTCGCGGCCACTATAGGATGCTTCGGGGTGAAATGCAAGACGGCCGGAATACCCACGTGGGTACATTCCCGGCCGATCAGTGGTCTTTGTGAAGCGGCCGCCTTGCGGCAGCAGACCACGCTTAGTCGAAGATGACCGTTGTGTTCTCCGCCTCTTCCAGAATTTTCTGGTAGGCTGCCGGAGTCAGGCTCGGAGCCAAGAAGTAGACAGGGTTAAGGGCGCGTCTTTCCAGATCCCGGACCTCATAGTGGAGGTGCGGTGATTTAGAGAGACCGGTGTTACCGCTGTAGGCCACAATATCTCCTCGGGAGACTTTCTGGCCGGCGCGGAGACCCTCTTTAAAATTGCGAAGGTGGGCGTAAAGGGTGACGTAGCCAGCGGTTTCGTGCAGGATCCTGACATAGTTGCCGTATCCATTTCCGCGCTTTGCCTCAAGGATAACGCCGTCTCCTGCTGCCACGACGGGCGTACCCGTGTTGACGTTGATATCGACTCCGTAATGCATACGGCGAATCTTCAGAATTGGATGGTAGCGCATCCCGAAGCCGGAGATGACTCGCCCCTCAGACGGAATCATGATGGGCATCTCGTCCAGCTGCACCTCGTAATCCGAGGCATAACGCGTCAGCTCGCGATAGCTGTCGGTCTGAAAACCAACCTGCCGTTCGAGTCTGTCCAGTCCTTCGGCCGTACTTCGCAAAACGCGCGAGGCGGACGAACTGAAACCGGAGAACTCGGCGTAGACATCGGTACCACCGACACCCATCTGGCGAATATCCTCTGAGATCGGATCGGCCCGGAACAGCGAGCGGTAGAGTTCTTGGTCCTTTTCACTCAGTTTCTCCAATTCGGAGGAAACGGATGTGATGCGATCATCGAAATCGGCCAACTGCTGCTGCAGGGCCTCATTCTCAGAGCGCAAAGCCAATTCCTGAGGGGTTTCAACCAAGTGATCCATTCCCCAGGTCAGACCAAGGGCAAGGAAGACGGCAACAGAAACCACGCCGGCAACCTGCATCTGCAGGCGCCTGCGTCGACTCTTTAACTCGACGAACGAGCAACTGTCAGAGTCGTAATAATAGTAGCGATGTTTAGCCATGCGGCGACGGGGACCAACCTGGTTCCGATATCTATCGAGAGATCTCTTATCGGCCAGGGATTGGGTTTCAGTAGCGGCCGGACTGCTTCGCAAGGGGATCATTCGGCGTTCACTTCGTCCAAGACTCGAGTTCTCGTCCGCAGGGCGGCCGTCTCGAATTGTGCTTTGGCGAAGGTCGTGAGGCATTCCCGGGGGGGAGCCGGCGCAGGGCCGAATGGTCTGGGGAGCTGGTCAGTTCGGAATGAAGTGGTGACTCAACGCACGAGCGAGGAGGGGGGCGATAATAGGGACCGCGCAACTCCCGATCAATGACCCACCCGTGCCTACTGTTCCACAGAGGCCACTGCCATGGCCTCGATTTCAACAAGCATGCGGGGGTCGATGAGCCCGGAGACCTCGACCATGGAAGTGGCAGGCAGAATGGCGGAAAACACTTCGCCATGGGCTCGCCCCACTGATTCCCAATCGGAAATGTCCGTCACATAGATGCGCGTTCGGACCACTTCGGCGAGCGTGACGCCGGCGCGGACAAGGGCAGACTCAATGTTTGCGAGCGTCTGGATGGTCTGGGCCCGGGCATCGCCCTCGCCGACCAACTCGCCGTCCTTGTTCGTTGCGGTGCATCCTGAGACCACGACTAGGTTGCCGACTCGGACGGCCCGAGAGTACCCCACAATGGGCTCCCAGGGAGCGCTTGTACTGATGTTGAGGCGCTTGGTGCTCATCCGTCCGGTAAGGTGATCAGCGGGTGCCGTGCACGCTCCAGGCGGGCTACAACTGCCACGGAAAGGTCGTCACTCGGGCGGGCGGCGCCGACAAAAGCCGTGACTGCCGCGACAATATGCTCGCCGACCTCGCGGGCGCTGCGTCCATAGGCGTGCTCGAGCAGTCGATGCAGCCGGTCGTCCCCAAAGAACGCTCCGTGCGCGTCACGTGCCTCGGTGACTCCGTCGCTGACAATCACGAGCAATTCGCCAACGTCCACTTCCACCTCGGTCTCAACGTAGCGGGCCCGTGGACTCAGACCGATGGCCGCGCCCCCCTTCTCCAGTTCAACGATTCCATCGCGCGTCACTACATGCGGTGGGAGGTGGCCGGCGTTTACCACGCGGACGTGGGTGTCCGCGTCCGAGAGCTCGGCGTAGACTAGCGAGGCAAAGCGGCCGGGCATGCCGTCTCGGCAAAAAATTTCATTCACGCGGGAGCCGAGCTCGGCAAGCGAGTGGATCGAGGGCGCAATCGCGCGCACTGTGGATTGTAGTTTGGCCATGAAGAGCGCCGCCGCCAGTCCCTTCCCCGAGACGTCGCCGAGGGAAACAGAAAATCGGCCCTCTTCGATCAGCTGACAATCGATAAGGTCTCCGCCGACATCGTTGGCGGGAGCCGTGTACAACCAGATATCCCATCCGGGAAACTCCGGGTTCTGCTCGGGCATCAACGCCGACTGAACCGCGCGTCCCGCTTCCAGCTCATCCTTGGCCAGAAGCTTGTCCTTCAGCTCAAGAAAGAGAATGAAGAGCATGGACAAAAATCCAAGGAGGAGATTGCTAGTGTCACCCGCGGCGCCGTCTGCAGCAAGCACGAGACTCACGGCCATGATGACGCGGCGAGTGGGTGTCAGCTTCAGAAACATGCTCTTGACGAGCAGCCAAGAAGACACCATCCAGCGTTTGACGGGATGCATCCCGGACAGGCGGGACCGGGTGTCTCGATCCAGATAGAAGTCGTACGTCTCCTGCAGATCCTGGCGGAGGGTCTGAGGGATCTCGGCCGAGTTCAGGTCGCGGAAGAGCGACTCGGCGAACTTGGCCGACTTCTCGAAAACGGTGCGATTCTCGGACGATGACATAGGTGAGGGTGTGGAGGAAGTTACTACGGGCGGGCTGTAATTAGGGTGCGATAGACTCCTGCGCTTACCTTCAAGACCGGAAAACATCGCATTATGGACTGGATCGTTCTGCTGCCGCCCATCGCGGCCATTGCTCTTGCCCTCTGGACGAAAGAGGTCTACCTCAGCCTCTTCGCGGGGCTGCTCATAGGCACCACCATTCTGGTTGGGGGAAACCCGTTGCTGGGAATGGCTGAGTTGGTCGAGCAACTCGTGCAGGTATTTCAGGACCCGGGAAATACGCGAATCGTGTTTTTCTGCCTGCTGGTCGGTGGTCTCATGGCGCTGGTCCAGGCCTCGGGTGGTGTGGCTGGCTTCGTCAATTGGGCCCAGTCGCGCGGCTGGGGCCAGACTCGTCTTGGAGCCGAACTACTAGCGTGGGTCGTCGGCATGCTAATCTTCGTTGAGTCGTCCATCACGAGCCTCGTGGTAGGTGCGGTGAGTCGCCCCTTCTTCGATCGCCTGAAGATTCCGCGCGAGAAACTGGCCTTTTACTGCGACGCGACCTCCGCCCCGGTGTGCATGATCCTGCCTCTGAACGGCTGGGGCGCGTACATCCTTGGACTGCTGGCGGCCCAGGGAATCACAGATGGCGCGGTAGGCCTCTTAGTTTCCGGCCTCCTTTTCAATTTCTATAGCTGGTTGGCAATCCTGTTCGCGCTTGTGATAGCGCTGACGGGTTGGAGCTTCGGCTCGATGAAAACGGCGGAAGCGCGTGCCCTGACTACTGGGGCGCTGACCCGTCCAGGCTCAAATCCGCTGGTCTCCGAGGAGGTCTCCGAGCTGGAGCCCGTGGACGGTGCTCCTGAGCAGGCGCGTGACCTGCTGATTCCCATTGGCGTAATGGTCCTGATGATCTTCGTCGGACTCTGGATCACCGGAGACGGCGATCCGATGCGTGGATCGGGCTCGACGTCGGTTCTCTGGGCGGTAGGCACGGCAATCATCGTGGCGGCAGGTCTTTACGCCATCCCGCGCAATGGCCAACGGGTGATGACACCTATGCAGTCATCTGCGCTGGTCCTCAAAGGCTCGGCCGGGCTCATCGGAGTGACGGTACTAATTGTATTTGCGTTTGCACTCGGCCAGGTCTCCCGCGCCCTTGAAATGGGGCCGTACGTGGTGGGGCTTGTCGGTGACGGGGTCCCCACTTGGTGGATTCCGGCTCTGGTTTTCGTGGTGACTTCGTTCATCTCCTTCACACTTGGGTCGTCCTGGACGGCCTTCGCGATTCTGCTTCCCATCGCGTTGCCACTAGCCGGCGGCCTGGGCCTTCCGGAGTCACTCATGCTCGGCGCGGTTCTGTCCGGCGGGGTCTGGGGCGATCACGCGTCCCCGCTCTCGGACACGTCGATCATTTCGTCGATGTCGGCAGCGTGTGACCACGTGGATCACATCCGCACCCAAATGCCCTACACCCTGATTGTGGGTGGCGTAGCCTTTGCCGCGTATCTGGTGGCAGGACTCCTGGCGTAACCGGGCGTGACTGACTGGGCATTTGAAACGTGGCCGCGGATTATTGTGGGGGCACTGGTGCTGTCGACGGCCTTTGCGGTTGTCCATGCTTTGGGGCGCGTCGCGACCGGTTTGGACAGGGCGATTGACGGCGCGACCATAGCGGCTTTCGTCATGGTTTTCGGAGGATACCTGGGTGTCGCTGCCCTGCATCGAAGGAACCCGATTGAGGAGGACGAGTAGGTAGCTAGCGAAATTTCGCTGGACTATTTATGGGCGTGTAAGCCCGGTCAGAATCAACGGAAACGGTCCCCTGGACATGGATGCAGTGGTAGAGCCCGATCTGAGATCGGCGTACGAAAGAGCGGCCGATCGCGGCGTAGATCCGCGGTGTGTGCCGCAAGGCTTGGACGAGAACCCGCCGATTGGGCAGGACATTGTCCCGCCCGAGTACTCGACGCTAGAGCACGACAACTGGCGCTTCCTGTTTGACACTCAGATACAACTACTTCCTGGGCGCGCCGGTCAGGCCTTCATGAAAGGGGTCGAAACCCTGGGCATGACGCCCGACCAGATTCCACGCCTTGCCGACCTGAGTGCCCGCATGGAGAATGCCGCCGGGTGGAGCATCGCTCGAATCCCGGGCCTGCTCCACGAGCGGGACTTCTTTAACCTGTTGTCTGAGCGGATCTTCCCCTCAACCGACTACATCCGCGGCGTGGATGAACTGGACTACACGCCAGCTCCGGATTGCTTCCACGATATTTTCGGACACATGCCAATGCTGACGGAGCCCGCCTTTGCGGACTTCTACCAGTTGTTCGGCCAGGCGGCGCTCGCGGCAAAGGGTGCGGACCGGGTTCGCCTGGAGCGGCTCCACTGGTTTGCGGTAGAGTTCGGGCTGGTCAAGCAGAACGTAGGCACCCGCATCTTCGGCGCCGGCATTCTGTCATCACGAAACGAAGTGATACACGCTCTGTCCGACGACGTCCAGCGCATCCCCTTCGACGTCGCCAAGGTGGTCGAGCAGGACTACCAGGTATGGCACCTGCAGCCCATCCTGTTCGTCCTGGAATCGTTCGACCAACTGGTGGACGGATTCCGCTCCTGGACGCACGAACGCGGGCTGACCTAGGCAGGGGCGCAGCCGCAGCCGGAGCCTACGCCTCGACCGGCTCCCGGTAGATGGTCCTGATGTAGTCCTCGATCATGCGATGGGCTGAGAACTGGTAGCTCAGGCCCTTCATTGCTGAGCGCATGCGTGCTACCCAGGCCTTCGGAATGCCATCTGTAGTCTCGTAGAACGTAGGCACGACACTGCCGCCTAGCGTTTGATACAAGAACTCGGCGTCCTCTGGGTCCTGTACGGCTGGATCCTTGTAGACGTGCGAGGCATCCTCGCCGATGGACCATCCGTTGGTGCCGTCGTACCCCTCGGGCCACCAGCCGTCCAGAATCGAGAGATTCAGTCCACCATGGATGGCCACTTTCTGGCCACTGGTGCCGCTGGCCTCGTAGGGGCGACGCGGATTGTTCAGCCAGATATCCGAGCCGGAAACGAGCATGCGGCCCACTTCCATATTGTAGTTCTCCAGGAACACCAATCGGCCGTTGAAGCGCGGGTCCTGCGAGAGCTCAAAGATCTGATGGATGAAGCGCTGGCCTTCCTTGTCGGCAGGATGGGCCTTACCCGCGTAGATCACCTGAATGGGGCGGTCACGGTTGTTGAATAGGTCGGCGGCGCGGTCCAGGTCGCGGAAGAGCAGCGGGGCGCGCTTGTAGGTGGCGAACCGGCGTGCAAATCCAATTGTGAGCACATCGGGATCCAGATTGGCCTGCTGGGGCATGGTCTGGTATCGGATGTGGTTGTTCACGAACCCGATGAGGGCCTTCCGGAGCGCGCGGCGATAGGCCCATAAGTCGGCGTCAGAGACGTTGTCCAGCTGATCCCAGACGGCAGGCTGCTCGCGGCGGTCCATCCATCCTGAGCCAAGCGCGCTCGAGAGGAAGTCGCGGGCATGCGGGGCCGTCCATGTGGGCAGGTGCACGCCGTTCGTGACGTGACCAATCGGCACCTGATCGACCGGGTGACTGCCATAAAGGTGATGCCACTGGCGCCGGGCGACTTCGCCGTTGAGACGCGAGACACCGTTCGAGTGGCGGGCCAACTTCAGGCCCAGTACGGTCATGGTGAACTGCTCGGAGATGTCGTGCTGGTTGACGCGTCCCCAGGCCAAGAGGTCGTGCTCACTGAAGCCGATCTGCTCGCGGAAGTGAGCAAGCTGCTGCAGGAAGAGGCTCGGATCGAATCGGTCGTGGCCTGCCAGGACCGGAGTGTGCGTGGTGAACACAGCGTGCTGGCGCACCCATGCTTCCGCGTCCGGATCGAAGCCACGACGCTCGCGGAGAAGTTCGAGTGTCAGCAGGGCGCAGTGGCCCTCGTTCATGTGATAGACGTCCACTTCCTCGCCCAAGGCACGAAGCATTCGGAGACCGCCGATTCCCAGGATGATCTCCTGCTGAAGGCGAGTAGTCCGATTGCCCTGGTAAAGACGCCTAGTCAAGAAGCGGAGTTCGTATGGGTTGGCGTCGAAGTCGGTGTCCAACATGTAGAGCGTGGAACGCCCCACCTGAAGCTTCCACGCACGGAGGTGGACCTCCTGCCAGCCAAAATGCACAGTCACTACAATCTCAGCGCCATCCGGCCCGCGCATCAGTTCCACAGGGTGCTTGGTGGCGTCGATGGACGGGTACTCATCCTCCTGCCAGCCCTTCGGATCGAAGTACTGCTTGAAGTAGCCATCCCGTAGGAAAAGGCCGACTCCAACAAAGGGAAGTCCAACATCGGAGGCCGCCTTGACGTGATCGCCGGCCAGGATTCCGAGTCCGCCCGAGTAGAGCGGCAGGCTCTCATGCAGACCGTACTCCATGCAGAAGTAGCCCGTGCGGGGCTCATCCGCCCGCGGCCCCCGTGTGTCCATGTAGGTCCGGAACTCAGCGTAGACCGCGTCCACTTCGGCTCCGAAGCCCGGCTCGGCCAATACATCCCTATCCGCCATGCGCAACGCCGCAACCGGGCTGTTGCCCGCGGTACGAAAGGCACCGGGGTTCAGCTTGCTGAACAGTTCGATGGCCTCCGGATGCCAACTCCACCAGAGGTTTCGGGAAAGGAGATCTAGTTTCTGAAGCGTAGTGAGCGTATCCATGGAGAAGATCTAAGGTGGCTGGCTTGCCTCGAGACGGCAGCGCAGGGCCCGATCGGGCGGAGGAAACGGTTAGGAACGCGTTTCGTGGAATAGTCCTCAATATAGCGGGCAAACCAACGCCAGCGACGAACCAACAGAAGCTTCAAATCCGCCCTCAACGGCAAAACATCCTGAAAGCGCTCCCAGTCGAGATATCACCCCTGCGCCGTGCCCTGGCCGGCCGCCTTGCTGCCGCCGGCATCGATAATGCCGTCAAGGAGGCGGACTGGCTGATCGAAGAAGTCAGCGGTCTGGGGCGCGCCTATCTGCTCGCGCATGGCGATCACCGTTTGACTGGCCGTCAGGGGGATTGGCTGGCCGATGCCGTTCGACGGCGCCTGAAGAGAGAGCCCCTCCAGTACATCTTGGGCACCACGTCTTTCTACGGGCGCGAGTTCAGTGTCACACCGTCGGTTCTGATCCCGCGACCAGAGACCGAGCTGCTGGTTGAGAAAGCGCTCGAGGGACTGCCCGGGGGTGCGCACGTCCTGGAGGTGGGGGCGGGAAGCGGTTGTGTGGCCATCTCTCTGGCGTTGGAACGTCCCGACTTGAAGGTCTCGGCGGTGGACATCAGCGAGGACGCCCTGAAGGTGGCGCGGCAGAACGCGGCAGAGCTCGGTGCCGGTGTCCTGTTCTACACCGGCGATGTATTCGAGGACGATTGGATCAAGGGGCCAGACGCATCGCTGGACCTTCTTGTCTCGAATCCGCCGTACGTCCCCCTAGAAGATCAGCCGGAGTTGGAACCGGAGCTGGCCTTTGAACCCTCACAAGCGCTGTTTGTCGAAAACGGGCCCGGCCCTTTCATCGAGCGCCTCGGGTTGGTGGGATGCCGTCTGCTCAAGCCGGGCGGCCGGCTCATGATCGAAACCCACGCACCCGAAGCCGAGGCCAGTTTGGAGTACCTCAGGATCCAGGGCTATCGGGACCCGCACACGGTAGAGGACCTCTCGCGGCGCCCAAGGGTTCTGGTCGGAACCAGATAGTCGAATGGCATGGCAGATCGAAGAGACTTCCTGAAGAAATCCCTGGCGGCGAGTGCGCTTATGGGGCTGCATCCGTTGGCGGGGGCAAGCGCCGAGAGCGGCGTCACCGGGACTCAGTTCGGTTCCGCCCACCCTGAGGCAGCGCCGGCCTCGCAACGAAGACGCATTCTCATCCTCGGAGGCACAGGATTCATCGGCCCGCCGATGGTGGAATACGCGCTGGCTCGCGGTCATGAGGTCACCATCTTCAATCGGGGGCGAACCAACACCCACCTGTTTCCAGAGGTAGAAAAGCTGGTTGGTGACCGCTCGGACAACCTCACCGCCCTCGAGAACCGGCAGTGGGACGTGGTAATCGACAATCACGCGACGCTGCCCCGCTGGGTGCGCCAGTCTGCCCACCTGCTGAAGAACGCCGCGAGCCAGTACATCCACGTCTCGACCATCTCCGTCTACGCGCCGGCCACCTTTGACAACGCGGAAGCAGGTTCGGAGGCGGAAGACGCTGCCCGGATGGATGAGGACTCGCCGCTGGCTGAGCTACCGGACACGCACGACGGCTCGGAGGATGTCACCGGTCAGACCTACGGTCCATTCAAATGGAAGGCCGAGCAGGAGGCGCGCGATGCCTTTGGTGACCGTGCGACCATCGTCCGCCCGGGTCTGATTGTCGGTCCAGGTGACCCCACCGACCGATTCACCTACTGGCCTGTTCGCATAGACCGAGGGGGAGACGTTCTCGCGCCGGGCGACGGCCAGGACGCCGTACAGTTTGTGGATGCTCGGGACCTCACGGCTTGGATAATCAGGCTGGCCGAGTCCGGAACGGCCGGCACATTCAACGCGAGCGGTCCCTCCAGTAGACTGGCCATGTCCGAGATGCTGGCAGGCATTCGAGCGGCAACCTCTAACTCCGTCCGCTTCCAGTGGGTGCCGGCCGACTTCCTTGCCGAGCACAATGTTGGCGCGTGGGGAGACATGCCCGTGTGGATTCCTCGAGCCCCACTAACATTTGTCCGCAATGCCCGTGCGGTCACGGCCGGACTAACCTTCAGGCCCCTGGCCGAAACGGCGCGGGATACCATCGAGTGGAATGCGACCCGTCCTGAGGAGGTGCGGGCCTCTCCGCGCGCTGGTCTGAGCGAGGATCGCGAGGCCGAAGTGCTCATGGCGTGGAAGCAGGCTAACGGATGATGGCACTCTATTAGGCCTCCCGCAGGCTTAAGACCCCCCGCCGAGAGTCGATCCTAGTAGTGTTATCCAACGGCACTTCCTTGTGAAAGAGCTTCTATCCGCATTAATGCTGGGCACGCTGCTGACCGCAGGCTGCATGTCAACGAGTCAGGTTGCCACTCCCGTGGACGCCGGCGTTGAGACAGTTGCGTTCACCACAACCGCGGACCGCGTGACGGTCGTGGACGTGGCTACCGCGCTGTTGGTGCATCATGATTTCACCATTACGCTGGCGAATGAACGGTTGGGGCTTCTGCAGACGGACTACGCTTCGGTGGGCCAGGTCGAGGCCATGCGTCCTGACACGGGCCGGGCTCACATTGCGCTCAATGACCTTTACATGCGGCTGACCATCAACAGCGAAAGTCGCGACGGCATTCAGGTGGTACAGATTAAGGGCAACTTCCAACGGATGGCAGGCGGCCGGGCACCGGATGGGCTGATTGGTCTCTACTGGATGGAGCAGCTCGGCAGCGACATGGCGCGCGCTCTCGACGCGGACTATGTGGCACGGGTCTCGCCCGAGATCTACGACCATGCTCTGGCGAGTGCCTCGTTACCGACGCCCAACAGCAGCAAGAAGGATCAGATCAACCGCGGATTGAAAGCCGTTGGGATAGTCGGAGCGATTCTGTTTGCCGCGACTCTCGCTGCGAGCTCGTTTGCCCCCTCTGCCTCCCGCTAGACGAGACTCCGGCGTACCTTGCGGCACCGATTCATTCGACGTGTCCCATGCGCCTCGCCCTCATTCAGCACATCGCATCCGGCGATGAGCAAGCCAACATTCGCCGCGCACTCTCTTCCGTCCGAGAGGCCGCTGAGGCCGGCGCCCAGGTGATAGCCTTCCCCGAGCTGGCGTTCACGCAATTCTTCCCGCAGAAGCGGCTGGGTTCGGGAGATCGATTTGCGCACAGCCACGAGGTCCCAGGGCCGCTGGTGCAGCAGTTCCAAGACCTCGCCCGCGAACTCGGGGTTGTTCTCGTCCTAAACCTGTTTGAACGCGACGGCAAAAAGACATTCGATTCGTCACCGGTCATTGACGCCGATGGCACTCTTCTGGGCTGCACGCGCATGATGCACATCACCCACTACGAAGGCTTCTGGGAGCAGGACTACTACGATCCGGGCGATTCCGGCGCGCCGGTATACGAAACGGCGTTTGGCCGCATCGGCGTGGCCATCTGCTACGATCGCCACTATCCGGAATACATGAGGAGCTTAGCCCTGGCTGGAGCGGACGTGATCATCATTCCCCAGGCCGGAGCGGCCGGCGAATGGCCCGAGGGGTTGTTCGAAGCCGAGATGCGCGTGGCCGCGTTCCACAACGGGTTCTACACGGCGCTTGCGAACAGGGTAGGCGAGGAGGAGGTGCTGACCTTCGGCGGCGGGTCATTCGTTTGTGACCCCTTTGGGCAGGTCGTGGCTCGGGCGCCAGAGTCCATGGAGGCTGTCCTCCATGCCGACATCGATATGGATCGATGCGCCGAGTCAAGCGCCCGGCAGCTCTTCCTCCAACACAGACGGCCCGATCAGTACAGCTAAGGCTAAATCGCCGCTAGCTACTGATCTCCAGAAGCATTGGGCTCAAGGCCTTCCTTCAGCATGAAGTCCTGAAACGACATGTCGCGGAAGGACTCCGTGGCGATGAACCGGAGGACCGGGAAGTAAGAGTCGTAGTCGTGGAAACCGGGGAGTCGCGTGATGTACGCTCCTTCCGGACTCAGGAATATGGTCGTCGGTGTACCGGTGGCACCGAAGCCCGCGGACAGTTCACCCGAGGAGAGTGAGTATCCGAGATAGGACAGGGTGTCGTCCTTGACGTCTATGTTCAGCCGGCCGGTGATGAAGTGCTCGTTCACGTAGGCGAGCAGGTCCTCGCGAGGGTACACCTCCTCCTGCATCTTTCGGCACCATCCGCAACGCGGGGACCAGACATCCACGAGGACCATCTTGCCGGACTCCTGGCCATCGACCATCGCCTGTTCGAAGGGGATCCAGTCTGGGAGGACGGGTTCCTGCGCGCACGCCGCGGTGGCAGTGAGGAGCACCAGGGTCAGGAGGAGTGTTGAAAACGGTCGGGTCATAATGTCTTTGCTCAAGAGCCGGCGATGAGTTCGGTCAGTCGGGCGGCGAAGGCTGGAGAAGTCTTATTCCAGTCTAATGTTTCGGCAGCGGCTGTTGCGTTACAGCGAAGTGCCTCGTGACGATGGCTGACCGCGGCACTAAGCGTGTCCCGGATAGCAATCTTGCTACTGGGATCGACCGTCCAGCCGCACGCATAATCCGAGATGATCTTTCTGGTCTCGATCAGATCTGAAGCGACAACAGGGAGCCCCGCTGCGAGGTAGTCAAACAGCTTGTTTGGCAGCGCATATCGGTGATTCAGACAGGTAGGCTGGAGCAGCGTGACTCCGACATCGGCTTCGGCCACTGCACCGAGGAGCTCAGCCGGCGGGACGGCATCCACGAAGTGGACCCGGTTCTGAATGCCCTGGACCTTAACGTTGGCCTCGAGCCTCGCCCTTTCCGGGCCATAGCCCAGGAATACCAATCGTGTATCGCTGGGGTCGGACGGCCTCCACAGGGCCATCGCACCAATCAGTTCTTCGGCACCCCGGTCCTTCCGCAGTTGCCCGACGTGGATGATGACGGGCGTGTCCTTGCCAAGGCCAAGCGAACTCCGGAGACGGGAGGTAGGGGCCACGGGCTTGAAGACGGGAGCGTTGAACTGAACGCGTGGGCGCGGCACCTTGTAGGCTCGCTCCAAGTGGTCGGCGATGGAATTCGAGACCGTCCACACCTGCGCGGCGTGGCGGATGTGACGACGCTCCACCAGGCCCCACAGCCATCGGACGTGAGGCCGTCCCACGGTGGCGGAGACGTGCGTGTAAAGCTCGCGCGCGTCGTAGGTGTATGGCGTCGTGCCGGCTGCCGCGTGGATGGCGGGGAGCACGTACAGGTCACTGGCGTGATAGAGCCTAGCGGGGATCCGGGACAGCGCCTGGGAAAAGGCCTTGTGTAATGCCCAGAAAAATCTTGGGCCGCCTGATCCGGTCACCACCACCGGCACAAAGCTCACGCCAGCGGGGAGGGCAGACTCGAGGTCGGTTCCCGGCAGACAGACCACGGTCACCGAGAGTCCGGCGTTCGACAGTGCTCCGAGTTGCCGGAGTGCCCGCGCGTTTCGATGCACATCCCCGGCCATGGCGAAGACAATGTCGGTGGGCTTACTCGAGGGCAATGGGACTGAAATGGGCTGGCAGGGCGCTGGAGTTGCTAGGCAGTTGCTAGGCAGTTGCTAAGCAGTGTGTGGTCCGGGCACAAACCGGCGCGCTTTCGAATGGTTCATGAATTGGATTGCGGTATGGCAAAATGCCCTCATACCCGTTTGATTTCGTTGTGTAAGCGCTTACACTAGCGCTTACACAACCCCTTTGGGGATTCGCTATCGCTTCCAGCACCCACCAGAATCGATCGCGGCCGTTTTTGCTATGCCGGTGACCATTTACGACATAGCGAGCAAGGCCGGCGTATCAATCGCTACCGTTTCCCGCGTGTTCAACGCGAGCAAACGCGTGTCCGCGTCCACGCGAAGCAATGTGTTGGAAGTTGCCGCTGACCTTGGCTATCAGCCGCACGCCACAGCCAGGTCTCTGGCCAGGCGGAGATCGAGTATTGTGTCGGCCGTCATCCCGATGCTCACGAACTATTTCTTCGTGGAGATCCTCCGGGGACTGCAGGATGCCCTGGCGCAAACCGAGTATGACCTGCTTGTCTTTTCGGCGCGGACACTGGATGAGGTGGACGGTCAGATGGATCGTGCCCTCCAGCGCGGACAGGCCGCGGGGGTTTTTGTTTTCTCCAGTCCGATGACTGGCGAAAGGGTTGCCAAGCTATCCAGATTCCAGGAAGCCCTAGTCCTTGTGGACTGCTTCCACGCGGGCCTGGATTCGGTAACCACCAATAACGTCGAGGGCGGCGAGGTTGCTACGCGCCACCTCCTGGAGGCTGGATGCGATCGCATTGCGCTGATCATGGCAAATCCGGACTCCGTACCCGCCAAGGACCGCAAGGAGGGCTTCGAGCGCGCGTTGACCTCAGCGGGCCTCTCTCTAGATGCCTCCCTGGTCGAAACCAGCGCGGACTCGGACCATCACGGCTACAATGAGCAGTCTGGCTACGATGCCATGCAAAAATTACTGGCCGGAAAGGTGCGCCCGGACGGCGTGGTTGCCACTTCGGACGTCCAGGCCATCGGGGCCCTGCGGGCTATCGGCGAGGCCGGTCTTTCGGCGCCGGAAGACGTCCGAGTGGTGGGATACGACGACATTCTGATTGCCCGGCACGTGGGTCTAACCACCATCCGTCAGCCGATGTACGAAATGGGTGTCATGGCTGCCGAGCGCCTTCTCTCCCAGATGGATGTACCGACGCAGACACGTGCTCAGACAGTCCTTTCGCCTCGCCTGGTAGTACGGGGGACCACATCAATCGACGTGGTCTCCGAGGAAGAATCCAACGAACAAGTAGTGGGAAGGGCATGAGAAGAGTTGTACCAGGAGTATTGATCGTTCTCGCACTGGTCCTGTCGGCCGGATGCGGAGCCGCAGAGCCCGCTCAGGAGGCCCTGGCGATTGTCAACGGGCGGACCATCAGCCTGGACCAGTATCAGCGTGGGTATCGCGAGTACCTCTTTCGCGGCGGCCTCCCTGACGAACCGACTCGCCGTGCAGCATTCCTGAATCGACTCATTGCCGTGGAACTCATCGCGGCTGAGGCGCGCGACTCGGGCATTGAGGCCACCGAAGAATTCGTTCTGGCCAAGGACCGTGCTCGCCAAAAGCTTCTGATCGAAGCCTATCTGGCCGACCATGTCTACAGCAAGATCGAGATCACGGACAATGACCTAGTAGACCAGTTCGTGCGCGTCAACACGCAGATGACGGCTCGACACTTGCGGGCTTCCGGTCCTGAAGAAGCCGCCCGTCTGGCCGAACGCCTCAAGCAGGGCGAATCATTCGAGACACTGGCGGCCGAGGTCTTTGCCGATCCTGTCCTTGCCACCAACGGTGGCCTGGTGGGGACATTTGGATTCGACGAGATGGACCCCGCCTTTGAAGATGCCGCCTTCCGTCTCGGGGTGGGAGAGGTGTCAGATCCCGTGCGCACTTCGCAAGGCTACTCCGTCATCAAGCTGGATGACCGCTTTACGAAGCCGGTGATGACCGAGAACGAGTTTGCCCAGTCCCGCGCCAAGCTAACGGGATTTGTGCAGGCCAGAAAGCAGGTTGACGCAAGGCGTCGTTTCCTGGATGAGCTTCTGGCCGAGGCTGGTGCCACCGTAAATGCCGCCGAGGCCGTGGCGCTTCTGGCCGCCGATACCGAGGCAACTGAGGGCGATATATCACGGCCGGTCGTGACTTTCGCCCTGGACGGCCAGCCAGAATCGTGGACGCTGGATGAGCTGATGGCCGCCGCGGAGTTCACATCGGACCGCCAGCGCAGGGCGGTGGATGACGAGATAGACTTCCGGGCGTTCGCTGAAGGCCTCATTGCAAGAAGGCTTCTGCTCTCGAAAGCCAACGCCCTCAATCTGGGCCGGGACTCGCGTGTGCGCGCAGGGCTGGATGCGGCCCTGTCCGACTGGATTTATGAGAACGCGTTCAACCAAATCGTTGAGAACATGGAGCTGTCCGACGAGGACCTCCGCGCGTACTTCGAGGCAAACAGTGGAGAGTTCGTTCTCCCGCCGAAGGCGCGCGTCAAGGAAATCGTGACGGCCAGCAAGGCCGATGCCGATGAGCTAAAAGGCCGCCTGACCGCATCTAATTTCGAATCCATCGCGCGCCGGGAATCGCTCCGGCCAGCGTCTGCTGCCTCCGGCGGTGATCTGGGTTTGTTTTCTCGGGACGAACTGGGACCCTGGGGAGATCAGGTCTTCGGTGCCCGAGAAGGAGAGATTCTCGGCCCCCTGCCATCGGCCGGGAAGTACCTGCTGCTCAAGGTGGATGCCATAGAGTCATCGCGCCCGGCCACCTTTGAAGAAGCCCGGCAACAAGCCACGGCGCTCATGCGTCGCGAGCGCCAACAGACCTATCTGCGCGAGCACGTCCAAATGCTACGCAGCCGATATCCCGTACGAATCGTGATTGATTCCCTTGAAGAAGTACCGCTTTCAGGACCTGCAAATGCTTAACAGAACTCCAAGGCTTGGACGCCTGGCCATACTGCTTGGCCTTGTCGGATCCATTATGGTTCTGCAGCCGGCCATGGCTCAGACTGGCAAGGTTTCCGGTACCGTCATCGACGATACTGGCCTGCCTCTTCCGGGGGTGAATGTCCTCATTGACGGCACCTTGCAGGGCACGGCTAGCAACCTGGACGGCGAGTTCGTCATCATCGGCGTCAGGCCGGGCAGCTACACCATCGTGGCCTCGTTCATTGGCTTCTCGACTCAGCGTCGGGAAGGCGTCCGGGTCAGCGTGGATTTGACCACCACGGTTGACTTCACCATGGCCGAGGAGATATTCCAGGGCGAAGAGATTGTGGTGACCGCGGAGGCCAACGCAGTCCGGAAGGACGTTACGAGCTCGGAATCGCGGGTTAATTCGGAGACGCTAGATCGGCTTCCCGTGACCGAACTCGGTCAGGTACTGGAGGTGCAGGCGGGCATCACCAATCGGAACGGACTGCACGTCCGCGGCGGGCGTTCCAGCGAGATCGTCTTCATGGTGGATGGTGTGCCGGTCACTGACTCCTACGACGGATCGACTTCTGTCCAGCTTGAGAATGATGGCATCGAAGAGCTACAGATTATCTCTGGTACGTTCAACGCGGAGTATGGCAACGCCATGTCAGGCGTGATCAACGTGGTCACGAAGGAGGGTGGTCGCGACTACAAGGGCAGCTTTTCCAGCTATATCGGCTCCTACGCCGTCAGTGGCAGCGGCGGCGAAAGCTTCCTCCGCGGGACAGACGTGGAGGACAATAAGGAGGCCGGCATCGAGTATCGCGATGTCGATCCCTACTCCTACCTGCCCTTCAAGCCGGGTCAGTTCTACAATACCCAGCTCGCTCTAGAAGGCCCGATAATGGGGGACAAGCTGACGTTCTTTGCGCTGGGCCGCTTCTTTAACAATGATGGCTGGCTGTACGGCGCCAACATCTTCGACATCAACGGGCAGGCGGGTGACTCGACGCTGGTGCCGATGAACAACTTTGAGCGCTTGTCCTGGCAGGCCAACCTCAGGTACCGCGCCTCCAGCAAGATCATACTGAACCTGATCGGGCAGGGGCAGTCGTCCGAGAGCCGCGGATACAACCTCTTCCGCCGGTGGTCTCCGGATGGTCGGTCCTTTGGCTTCAACAACGGGTACAACGTGATGCTGAAGATGACCCATCTGGTCAGCGCAACCACGTTCTACACGCTCAACGTCTCCACATTCAGGGCCAAGAACGAGTCGTATCTGTACGACGATCCATTCGACGCCCGCTACAACGGGTTCAACCTCTCGCCGCCGGATTCCGTGGAATACACCCCGGGAAACTCCGTGCCTGTCAGTACCGGATTTGGACGCTATGGCCGGGGCGGAACGGACCTGGGACGGTTCGAACGCACCACGGACACCATCCTTCTGAAGGGAGATGTCTCCAGTCAGATCGGCCGAGCCCATCTGACCAAGGCTGGGTTTCAGGTCAAGATCGACCGTATGAATCTGGGCGGTTTCTCACTGCAGCCGGCGTCAGACGCGTCAGGCAACCTGATCGAGCCTTTTCAGTCTGCTTTCCCGGATTCAAGTTCTTCCCGATACACGTGGTTCGAGGACTTCAGCCCGATCTCGCTGAGCGCCTATGTGCAGGACAAGATCGAGTTCGAGAACTTCATCGTGAACGCCGGCCTGCGCCTGGACTACTTCGATTCCCGTGCCCAGGTACCGCTTGACCCGAGCGATCCGAACATCTTCAGTCCGCTCAAGGCCATCAACCGTTTTGGGGACGAAAACGGAGACGGTGTCATAACCGTGGACGAGGAACGGGCTGACAATCGCCTGACCGCGTCTGACCGCGAGGCTTACTGGTGGGCCGATTCGAAGAGCAACTGGCAGGTCTCACCTCGCCTGGGCGTGGCCTACCCCATCACTGAGCAGGGTGTCATTCATTTCTCCTATGGCATCTTCTTTCAGGTGCCCACGGTGAATCAGATGTCGGCCAACTTCGGCTACAAGATCCCGAACGCATCAGGATCCTACGGACCCTTCGGCAATCCAAACCTGGACGCCCAGAAGACCACGATGTACGAGATCGGCTTCAAGCAGGGATTCGGCGAGTTTGTGCTGGACGTCACCGGCTATTACCGTGATGTGCGCTCCTGGGTGTCCACGTCCAGCCCGATCCTGGCCGCTCTGCCGGGCATCAACTACGTGGTCTTCACCAATCGCGACTATGCCAACACGCGCGGTGTGACCGCCAGCCTGAAGAAAAATTTCGCCGAGGGCTGGGGCTTCGACCTCAACTACACCTTTCAGGTGGCGGAGGGCTCCAATTCAAATCCGTCCGACGAGTTCTTCAGTCTACTGGGCAACAATCAGCCAACGCTGGCACTGCTGCCACTCGACTGGGACCAGCGGCACAAGATTGCCGGTGCCGTTTACGCGGGCGGTGATGATTGGGGCAGCTCGATTCGTTTCCGCGCCGAGTCAGGCTTCCCATATACCCCATCCTTTGCACAGGCAGCGCTGACCGGGAATGATGTGCAGCCGGAGTTTCCACGCAATTCCCGGCGGATCACGGGAGCGGTTGAGGCGGACTTCGGCTTCTACAAGCAGTTCACCGTGGGCAACATTCGACCCCGACTGACGCTCGACATTTTCAATGTCCTCGACACGCGGAACGTGAACTCCGTGTTCTCCGATACGGGCGAGCCGGATGTGACGCTCGACCAGCTCCGGACGGGCCAGTTTGACCCCGGATATTTTGTCAGGCCGGACCACTTCCGCGAACCGCGCCGGATTCAGGTCGGCGTAGACTTTCGATTCTAGCAGGCGATGGCCAAGCACTTATACATGACCAGCATGCAGCATATCCGTCTCCTGGCGGTCGTCGCCCTATTGTTTGTCTTTGGGACAGACCTATCGATGGCACAGGGTGTCATCGATAGGAATCACGTCCCGAGCACCGAGCGGATCGATCCGTTCGAGCGCAGGCGTGACAACATCGACGGAAACAACATCCGCGCGAGTATCACCAACTACGCTCAGACCGCCAACTCGGGAAGTCCTGGCGACTTCCTGTACGAGTGGCCAAAGAACACCGGTCGGCGATACATCGCGCTGACCCAGCTCTGGGTGGGCGCCCGTGTGCAGGACCGCAACGGAGACTCGCTCTTTGTGGTGGACGTGGCGAGCTTTCGCACCAACCCGGTTGACGAGAATATCTCTTGGTCGTTCGAGCCCGTCAAGGGCTACGTCAACCCAGCGGGAGCAGAGCTCGGTATTGCCCAGTCCGACGAGTTCGATTCGTGGCCCCCATTCTGGCCCGACAAACTGGGCGACGATACCGATCCCGGATGGAGCAATTCCTGGAATGGGTTCTTCGGCAAGAACGTATTCAACGCCGACCAGGAATTCTTCTACAAGGTGGGAGACGACCAGTACAACAAGTACCCCAATTACTTCCCCGACTCCACCGACGCGAGTCGCAAGGGACTCGGTATCGTGGCTGAGGTCAGGACCATGGCCTGGAGCCAGATCCTGATTGACGATGTGATCTTCCACATCCACGGCGTCAAGAACGATGGGACAAAGGACATTGACCAGGTTGGCATGACCATCTGGCTGGCCGACCTCGTGGGCGGCGATAGTCAGGATGACATCCCCTTCTTTGACCTCCTGGAAGACGTGGCCTTCATGACCGACGCCGATGGCGTGGGCGATGAGTTCTTTGGTTCGGATCCCGTCGGCCAGGCGGTATTTGCCTTCCTGGAGACGCCAGGCAATGCCACCGACCGCATCGACAATGATGCCGACGCCTCGACGGCAACCGGCTGCACGCCGAGCATCGGGGAGTGCAACAGCCCGGTGGTCCCCGCGAATTTCCTGATTGGCGAAAACCCGATCAACGGACAGGACGACAACGGAAACGGACTCATTGACGAAAACGGTACGCACACGCCCTTCGTGGGTGAGCAGGCAGTCAACGTTGGTGTCGGCTACGCGGACTACATAGACAACGATTCCGATGGCGAGCAGGGTGGCCCCGTGGTGAGCCCGGAGATGATTGCGCAGGCCTCCACGAACTCCTTTCAGCGCTGGCCCCCGAATCCCGGGAACGATGCCACATCCACGGATTCCAACGGGCGGCCGATTGTCGGCATTCTCGGATTGAGCGAGGAGGACCTGGGACTGTCGTTCAAGGACGGAATCGACAACGATGATTCTCACGTAACGGCGACACCCAACTACCGTCTGCTCACCGAGCCGGGTTCGCCGGTTGTGACTCAGGCCATGGTGACTCAGGCAGCGGGCGATGCCTACGGGCGCTACCGGGTGCCAGGGACCCGAATCGTTCTCTATCAGGTGGGCGCCGAGGATCTCGGTAAGGCCTACGCGGACGGCTTGGACAACGACGAAGACGGCGCCATCGACGAGGGAATCGACGAGGGCATTGATGAGATGATTGACGAGTCCCGCGACGACGGCATCGACAACGACGGTGACTGGAATTTCCTCCAGGATGATGTGGGATTGGACGGCGTCGGGTTCTCCGGCGACCGGGGCGATGGCGACGGCGTACCGACGACCGGGGCCGGCACCAACTTCCCAGGCGAAAAAAACATTGACGTCACCGATGTCTCGGAGTCCGATCAGATCGGTATCACGAACGTCCAGATCATCCCGGCCTTCTTCCTGAACTTCAACTCGCAGACGGATCGGTTCCTGTTCAACTCCTTCATGATTCCGGGGTTGTTCGACGAGAACATCCCTGAGCCCGGTGAGAATGACCTTGTAGTTTCGAGTTCAACCTTCCCACTCAAGGCCGGACAGACGGAGCGGATCAGCCTGGCGATTGTGCTCGGAATCACAGAAGACGAGGTGCTGAATTCCAGGGACAAGGCCCTGCAGGCGTACCTGGAGGACTACCAGTTTGCCCAGGCGCCGATCACGCCGGAGCTTTCCGCGGTGCCTGGCGACGGCAAAGTGACCCTGTATTGGGATTCCGATGCCGAGGATTCCTTCGACAACTTCCTGGCCGGCCTGGGCCGCAACCCGAACGACTTCGAAGGTTATCGGGTATACCGGTCCACAGATGCGGCCTTCCTGGACGCACTCACCATCACCGATGGCTTCGGCAATGCGCTTCTCCGGAAGCCCATCGCGCAGTTCGACAAGATTAATGGCTTCGCGGGCTTCCACCCGGTGGACGTCAACGGTGTCAAGTTCTTCTTGGGCACCAACCGGCAGGATCCGGGCGAGGACGAGCAGGGCCTGACACACTCGTATGTGGATACTGATGTGACCAATGGCATCCAGTATTTCTACGCGCTGACGGCCTACGACTTTGGTTCGACCATCGAAGACATTCCGCCTACCGAAACGCCGATCCGCATTCAGCGCCTGGCAGACGGGACCATCCTCACCGGGCGCAACGTGGTGGCCATCACACCGAACGCGCCGGTAGCCGGCTATGTCGGCGCTGACATTACGGACCTGGCGCGTGTCGAGGGAGCCACCTCGAGCCGCATCGGCTACGAAATCATTGATCCGACTGTCCTGAATGACGGCGAGCGCTTCCGTGTCACCTTCCAGGATACCCTGCGCCTCGGCGGTCGCAACTTTCCGGATACGCTGATCACGAAGAACTACTCGCTGACCAACACCTCAACGGGAGAGGTGCTGATTGACCGGTCACGATCATTCCTCAATGGGTCTGAGTTTCCGATTTTCGACACCGAGGGAGATCCGCTGGGCTTCAAGCTCCAGTTCATCTTGGAGCCGTTCATTAATCTGAACAAGTCTGCTTCATCGTGGAACGATGCAACCATCTACCCGCCAACGCTCGAGCCATACCTCTCGGCCGGTTTTGTCAAGGGGTTGCGGAATCCCGCCGACTACCGCGTCAAGGTGGTGGGCGATGGCGAAGGCCAATCGATAGAACTGGCTGTTGCTCGTCGTCTGACGTTGCCTGCCCGTCCGACCAATGTGCAGGTCTTCAGGGTGAATCCTGATGGCACAGAGACGCCCGTCCCGTACGGGTACTGGGACCTGACAGGCCCAGACTACATCTCGGCAGAGTCGACCGCTCCGGCTACGTTCACCGCTGATCCCGCCATTGGCGAGAGTGACCTGCTTGTACTCTTAGAACCCCAGGTTGGCGGGGCCGGCGATCCGAAGATCACCTGGCGAATCGGAATGAACTTCGTCTTCAGGGACAACAACAGTCCGGTCCAGGGAGACGTTTTGGATGTGATCACACGGAAGCCGTTCCTGGCGACTGACGCGTTCGAGTTTTCAACTACCGGGGCGACGGTTACCCGGGCCAATCCCGATTCGCTGCTGGGCCTGGTCCGGGTTGTGCCCAACCCGTATGTGGTCACCAACTCGTTTGAGGCGCTCAATCCGTTCTCAACGGGTCGCGGGCCGCGCGTGATCAAGTTCACGAATCTGCCGCCGTCGGCCATCGTCCGGGTCTTCACGCTCAGTGGCAAGCAGGTGACTGTTCTCAGACGCGACGAGGGGTCCAACGAGGCCGTGCTCTTCGATCCATTCGCGGCGGAAAACCTGCTCAACGGGACGTTGGATTGGAATCTGGAGAGCGATGACGGTCTCTCCATATCCTACGGAGTCTACCTGTATCACGTCGAGGCGCCGGATTTGGGCGAGTCCACCGGCACCTTCGCCATTATCAAGTAGCGGCCATGCTGACAATCAACACAATGAAGGCTCTCCAGCGGATCACGATCCTCTTGGCCGTGATTGGGTTCATCGGCGCGGATGCAGCGCTGGCCCAGTTTGATACCACAACCCGCGCCGTGACAAAGCGGGGCACGACGGCCGCGGACTTCCTGAACATTCCCGTCGGCGCCCGCGCCACGGCCATGGGCAATGCGGTCACGGCCACGATTGATGACGCGACCTCGGTCTACTGGAATCCGGCCGGCCTGACTGCCATGGAAGGTGGTGGCTTTGCCGGCGAGTACGCGCAGTGGCTCGCAGGCGTCGAATTCAATTTCGTGTCCGTGGTATTCCCCGCAGCGGGCGGAAAACTGGCCGTCGGAATTACCTCGATGCGGACTGCGGATATGGAGGTCACTACGGTCGCGAATCCCAACGGGACAGGCGAAACGTTTGACGCCGCCTCGTACGCGATTGCGCTCACGTACGCACGGGCGCTCACCGACCGCTTTTCGATTGGTGCCTCCATCAAGCAGATCAACGAGCGGATCTGGAATTCAGGTGCTTCCGGGACCGCCGTGGACATCGGTACCCAGTTTGTGACGCCGTTCCGCGGCATCCGGCTTGGGGCGAGTATCTCTAACTTTGGATCCAAGCTCAAACTGACGGGAGATGACCTCCTGGTCCGCGTGGACATCGATCCGGCCAACGCCGGTAACAACGAGTCCAATCGGGCATCCCTGAACACCGACGAGTTCGATCTGCCGCTGACCATGCGGATCGGCCTGGCGGGCGAGGCCTACCAATCCGGAACTACTCGGCTAACGCTGGCTGTAGAGGCCCTAAACCCCAACAGCAGTGAGCAGTACCTGAACATCGGCGCCGAACTCGGTCTGCTGAATGATCTCGTAATGTTGCGCGGCGGCTACAGCGAACTCCTTCTGGATGACGCTGTCCGCTCGTTCTCGGTGGGGGCCGGTCTCCGGTACCGCTTCGCACCGCTTAACTTTTCCTTTGACTATGCCTATGAGGCCCAAGAGTACTTCGCCGACGTGAATCGATTCACGATGGCGATCCTGTTCTAGGGCCCATTCCAACAAGACGATCGCTCTGATCTATAGAAACGACCCCGTGCCCCCGAGACGAGGTTGCCATTTATCATCCAACACAAACACCCATCGGAGGCGCTTATGCACACCTCTACAAAGCTAGCGCGAGGACTGTTCATTGCAGTCGCAATGCTGGCGATTACAGGCACTGCCACCGCGCAGCGCACTGTGACGCTCACGCTGAATACTGCGACTGCCGCAGATACCATCAATGCGTTTGACGAAATCCAGGTCCGAGGCCAACTTGGCAGCGGAACCGCCCTTCCTGACGGCGGCGTAATCGACTGGAATGATGCCACGACCCTGAAGCCGACCAATGTGGGCGGCGACTACTGGGAGCTGGACTTCCAGATTCCTGACGACGACTTCCTCCAGTTCAAGTTCTACTCTCAGCTGCTTGAGGACGACGGACTCGGCGGCTGGGAAGACGGCGACAACCACGAGGTTGCAGCTGGAACTGGCGATGTCGCTATGCCCTTGCACTACTACTACAAGGGAGGCGGCGCAGCCTATGACTGGCGTCCATTTGAAGCCCAGGACGGCAAGGTTGCGGTACACTACCGCGTCTTTGCCTGCACCGAGGATGGGTCCAACGATCTCTACGTTCCGAGCAATCCGAACATGTTCGTTGGCGTCCGTGGCGCAACCGAGCCCGGTGTCCTTGATTGGGGCGTAAGCGTGGCCCTCTCCCAGGAGAGCGACTTGGAAGGCACGCCCGGTTGGGACCTCTGGTCCGGTACTGCCTACTACGATGCCGCCCAAATCGGCGCGATGCAGGAGTACAAGTACGTGGTCGAGACGGACGTGGTCGGTTGGGAAGATATCGACAACCGGAGCTTTACAGTTCCGGCTCAGGACTCCACGCTCGCGTGGGTCTACTACGGAAACACAAGCCCAACTACCTGTGCCGCTCAGCCTGTGACCTCCACGGTCATCTTCTCGGTTGACCTGACTCCGCTTCAGGAGATAGGAATCTTCGACAAGTCCCGTGGCGACACGCTGAATGTCATGGGAGGCTTCAACGGCTGGAGTTCTGAGAACCCGGACAAGAGCCTTCTGCTTCCATTCCCAGGTACGAACATCTTCGAGGCCGCTGTCCCAGTGACCGCACTCCCGATGTCCACGCAGCCGTACAAGTTCTTGATCAATTTCAACGATGAGAACTTCATCGCTGACTTTGGACAGGATCCTCCAGGCGGTTGGGAAGAGCCCCTGTCAACAACGGGCGCCAACCGGACGTTTGTCTATGATGGGGACGAGGCCAACGATCAATTCCTTGGAGACAAGCGCTTCAATGATGTGCTGGAAGCCAACATCATCCCGGCTGGAACGACCGTGAATGTGACGCTCAACATCGACATGAGCGGTCAGGCTAGAGATTTCGCGAATCCGTTTGTTGAGGGCACGCACTTTCCCTTCCCGATCTTCCAGGATCCAATCTGGGCGTTCACGCAGGGTTACTCGGCTTTTGACGCTAATGCGGATCATCAGATGTCAGACAATGGAGATGGCACCTACTCCGTGACCATCCCGATAGTCGGCCCGTCGTATTCGGGTATGCAGTACCTCTTCGGGTTCGGCACGGACTCAGCCAACATGTCGGGTACGGAGATGGGTGGTGGCTTTGACGGTCTTGGCCGTCGCCGCGAGCGCTTCATCGTTCCGAATCCTGATGGCTCCTGGCCTGCTACCTACGAGATTGATGTTGAGACCTTCCAGCCGGAAGGTTCGCTTCCCTTCGACGCCAACCCGGCGGCGAGCGGTACGAACATCGAACCTCTGGATGGTGAGGTCCCCCAGAAGGTGGCACTCAGCCAGAACTTCCCGAACCCCTTCAACCCGTCCACTTCGTTCGAGTACAGCTTGACGAGGACGGCGGACGTGAAGGTCCGGGTCTACGATGTCCTCGGACGCGTAGTGGCGACACTGGTGGATGGCGTTCAGCCAGCTGCCAGCTATCGTCTGTCCTTCAATGCCAGCCAGTTGGCGAGCGGTACCTACATATACCGTCTCGACACAGCAGGGCATTCACTGACGCGCACCATGGTGCTGCTGAAGTAAGCTGATTGCTGTGGGCACTGCCCACAGGCTCTTTTCAGACGTAAGGGGGCCGGCCCGCGCGACGCGTGTGTCGGCCCCTTTGCAGTCTGATTAAACCCTGATTTACGTGACTCGATTCTCGCTTCTCCTGTTTGCCCTGACTGTGGTAGTGGCTCCTGCCGCTGCCCAGCAACTGGATGTCAGTTTTCGCTACGTGCCTTCTGGCGTTGTTGAGAATGCCTTTGTCCCGGGATCTTTCAACGGATGGGGAGCTCCGTATGCAAGTGGTAACTGCATCGGGACGGGTCACGAGTCTCAGATGTCTTTTGTGCGATTCGAGAACTACTGGGTGAAGACCGTCCCGCTGGATGTCGGCGCGCGCTACACCTACAAGATCCAGGTCCATCGGAACGTCTCCGGGAGCAGTTGCGACTGGCTATCGGATCCCCTGAATGCTGAGGTGACAGGATCCAACAGCGATTCCGTCATCGACGTCACCGACCCTATGACCTTCCAGCCCGCCGAGGAGCTCTCGGCCGAGGGCTTGGTCCGATATTTTTCCGCTGGGCTTTTTTCTACCCAGGACATCACGGACATCTCGTTCACCATCAACGGCGTGACCCGGACGGATGGCCTGGACTTTTTCGACGCCGCAACCGGAGTCTTCCGATTCGAACTGGATAGGGATATTCGCTCCGGCGCGCAGTTTAGAATCGACGCGACAGATGCTGGCGCGCGGACGCTGAGCGTCGAGATCGGCGAATTGCAGCCGCCCGTTGAGTGGCTGGATACGGACTATTCAACGGTGCGCGAGACCGCGACGCTGCGCGGAGTCATCACCAGTCTGGACGGAAGCATCGACCCGTCGCTGACCGAGGCTACGCTCCTGCGCGAGGGAGGAGCTTCCACCACGGTGGCCGTCGACAACGGCGCGGTCAACCACGAAGTAGCCTTGGACCGCGGCGCCAACGTCTTCCGTCTGGAAGCCGATCTGGCAGGACAGACATTTACAGGTGCCCCCTTCGCCGTTACCCGAAGGCTTCCCCCGAGAGAGGCCTACGCCGTCACACCCACAGTCCGGGGTTCCGGATTCCGCGTGATACTGGACCTTCAAGGCACGGCCAACCTGCCGGCGGACTTCGAGGTGGCGTGGGCGTTCGATGAACGACTCAGCACCGTCACGGCATCCAGCATCTCCTCCCAGGGCCTCAGCCTCACGGCTACCGCTGACGGCCCGGGAGAACTGTACTTCGATGTAGACGTCACGGCGGCCGGTGAGATCATCGATCAGTTGCGCATTGCAGCCATTGTGGAGGAAGACGGAACCGTCCGCGGCATGGAGTACGCAGAGACGGCCGAGTGGACAAAGCGTGCAGTGGTCTACGAGATCTTCCCGCTCCAGTACGGGCCGACCTCGGTGGGCTCGGCATCCGCGCCGGGCGGCCGGCTTCGGCAGATCACGAAAGAGATGGACTACATCGCTGATATGGGCTTCAACACCATCTGGTTCATGCCCATCATGCGGAATCGCAATGGGATGACGCCCCTCGGTGCCGGCTACAACATCATCGACTTCAAGCGCATCGACGAGCGGCTGGGATCTGACGACGACTTCCGCGCGCTCGTAGATCGTGCCCACGAGCTTGGAATCCGGATCGTACTGGACATCACGCAAAGTCACGTCTCACCTGATCACCCCTGGGTCTCTAGCCTCAAGGAGGGCGGCCCGTTCTCCGACTACATCCAGACTACGCCCTCCTCCCACAATCGAGGGCAGGACAATCGCGGCGCGAATCTGAGCGAAATCTGGCAGCAGTTCAACGGCGAAAACCTCTACCGCAAGTACGACGGATTTGGCGACCTGGCCAACCTGAACTGGGACAACGATGACCTTCAGGCCGAAATGCTGGACGTATTCGCCTACTGGTTGGACGAATTCGACATCGATGGATTTCGCATGGACGTCTGGTGGGGGCCGATTCGGCGCTATGGTGCCGAGCGGTTTGCCCGGCCTACCCGCGAGGTCATCAAGCGGCAACGGCCGGACGCGTGGATCCTGGGCGAGATCGTCGGGACAGGCGGCGGCACCGAGGTGTACTACGCAGACACAGATCGAGGCACGAGTCTGGCCGGCGGCCTGGACTCGGCGTATGACTGGGGCCTGTTTCACGACGCATTCCGCGGCACCTACGCAGACCTGACGAGCTACGAGTCCAAGATCCGGAATGGCGACTTCTGGCCTGGTCCCAACGCACGCTATTTCCGATTCCTGGAAAACCACGACGAGGAGCGGATGGCCAAGTACCGGTCTCCGGATCAGCAGAAACCACTGTCGGCCATGCTCCTCACCACTACCGGCGTGCCCATGGTGTATGCGGGGCAGGAGGTCGGCTACGGATCCGGATCGGGAGACACGCGGAGACTGGCGGTGGACTGGAACACCCCGAACAACGCGCCGCTAGCCACCCACTATCAGGCCTTTGCACAGGCCCGACAGCAGTTTCCGGCATTCTGGACGCAGGACCTCCAGACGCTGTTCATAGGACGGCCTTTCTCTGGCACTCCCCGGGTCTACGCCTACGCGCGGCCGTTCCTGGACCAAAACGCGGTCGTGGCCATCAACTTTGAGGCGACATCTTCGACCGTGAGATTCGACCCGTCGTCGGCCATGCAGATGTCAACGGACGGCCCGATTCCGTACTACGACATTTTCGCCGACACCTCGGCTGCCTATCTGGACGAATTCGAGATCACGCTGCCCCCGTACGGAGCCACGGTATTCATCACCTCGGATGCACCCGCCTTTGCCTTGCCTGCCCTTCCGGCGTTGCCGTACGGCGCGCTCTACACGGGGGTGGAAGGTGCGTCACCGGAGTTGCCGACACGAATCGCGCTGAATCCTGCCTGGCCGAATCCCTTCAATCCGGCAACCCGCATTTCGTACGAGTTGAGCCAATCCGGCAATGTCCGCCTCGAGGTATTCGACATGCTCGGTCGACGGGTCAGCGTTCTAGCCGAGGGTCTGCAGACCGCCGGTCGTCACGAGGTGTCGTTTGATGCGGGCGCGCTGCCGAGCGGGACGTATCTCTATCGGCTGAGGGCAAGCGGCCAGTCCTTCACGCGCACCATGGTCCTGATCAAATGATTCGGCCACTGATTCTGATTGCTGCTACGGGTCTGGTCGCGGCCTGCGGAGGCCTGCGGCCTGGCACGGAGCTGCCCCAAGGCATCGTCATCCACGGCGCCAGCGCATCAGAGACCGTCCCCGCCTGGGCGGCGGACATGATCTGGTACCAGATCTTCCCCGAGCGTTTCGCCAACGGCGATCCCTCCAACGATCCGCCCCGGGAGTCCCTGCCGCACCCCGACCAGATCCCGGGGTCTTGGACCCAAACCGAGTGGACATCCGATTGGTACGCGCGCGCGGATTGGGAGCGTGAAAAGTCCGACGACCACTTCCGGACGGTTC
>JBLFXH010000003.1:0-45564 GCA_047611125.1 Rhodothermales bacterium | reverse complement strand
TCGTGGTTATACGACACGAAGAGCTGCTCCACGAAGTCCTCGTCCCGCATGGCCAGGCCGCGGGCACCGACACCGCCGCGTCCCTGCTGGCGGTACTCAGAAACGCTGGTCCGCTTGACCAGTCCCTGGTGGGATACGGTCACCACCATCTGGTCGGCCTCGATCAGGTCCTCGTAGATGATGTCATCGCCGCCGGCGTAGTCAATCTCGGTGCGGCGCTCATCGCCGTACTTCTCCTGCATCTCGAGCAGCTCATCCTTGATGATCTGCATCTGGAGGGCCTGGCTCGCGAGGATCGACTGGAGGCGCTCCATTTCCTGCACGATCGCGCGGTACTCATCCTCGATCTTCTGGCGCTCAAGACCCGTCAGTCTGCTGAGCCGCAGTTCGAGAATGGCCTTGGCCTGCACTTCGGAAAGCGTGAACATGGAGCCGCCGCCAGACGGCAGTCCGAGACGCTCCAACTGGGCCACGCTAAGCTTATCTGGGAAGACCCCTCTCATGAGGTTGTCCCGCGCGATATCCGTATCTGGCGAGTTGCGGATTATCGTGATGACCGCATCCAGGTGGTCCAGCGCAATTGTGAGGCCTTCCAGGATGTGGGCCCGTTCCTGTGCCTTCCGCAACTCGTACTGAGTCCGGCGAACAACCACCTCATGCCTGTGATCCACGTAGTGGTGGATCATCTCCTTGAGATTCAGGGTGCGGGGCCGGCCACGAACCAGTGCCACCACGTTGACGCCGAACGTCTGCTGGAGTGGCGTGAACTTGTATAGCTGGTTCTGGACCACGGCGGGCATGGCGTCCCGCTTGAGTTCGATGACGATGCGCATTCCGTCGCGATCGCTCTCGTCACGGAGGTCCGATATGCCTTCGATCCGTTTGTCTCGGACCAGGTAGGCAATCTTTTCGAGCAGCGTACTCTTGTTGACCTGATATGGGATCTCGGTCACAATGAGCGCCTGTCGGCCAGGCCGAACCTCTTCCTCGGAGAAGAGGGCCCGCATCACGACGCGGCCGCGGCCGGTGTGATAGGCGAGTCGCACGCCCTGATGGCCGTAGATGATGCCGCCGGTGGGGAAGTCGGGGGCCGGAATGTGCTCGATCAGCTCATCGATCGAGATCTCCGGGTTCTCGATGTAGGCAACCACGCCATTGATCACTTCTGTGATGTTGTGGGGCGGAATCTTGGTGGCCATACCGACGGCAATACCATCAGACCCGTTGATCAACAGGTTTGGTACCGCAGCGGGAAGCACCTGGGGTTCTTCGAGCGAACCGTCGAAGTTCTCCTGGAAGTCCACTGTCTCCTTGCCCAGATCACGGAGCAGGTCCTCCGCGAGGCGCGTCATGCGGGCTTCGGTGTACCGCATGGCGGCCGCCGAGTCCCCATCGACCGAACCAAAGTTGCCCTGTCCATCCACAAGCGGATAGCGCATAGAAAAATCCTGCGCCATGCGGACCATGGTGTCGTAGACCGCCGTGTCACCGTGAGGGTGGTACTTACCAAGCACCTCACCGACGATACGGGCGCTCTTCTTGAACGTCGCACCGGCTGTCATCCCCAGATCGCTCATTCCGAAGAGCACGCGACGGTGCACCGGCTTCAGCCCATCCCTCACGTCGGGCAACGCTCGACTCACGATGACGGACATCGAATAGTCGATATACGAGGACTTCATTTCGTCCTCGATGTTGATGGGGATTATGCGACCCTGATTGTGTTCCATATGGTGGCAAACGGCGTGCGTCCACAGCCCTTTTCGGGTACTATTGGAGCGCGCAGGGAGGTCCGGACTCGGACCGTGGCTAGAAATGCGTTTTCAGAACAGAAATGTACGGTTTTTGGGTCATTTTTGCCACTCAGGTCGCCCCTTGGGGTGAGTCGTGTAAGTGAATAAAAAACAACATGTTGAATACTCGTTCATTTGATCCTATAAATGGCTTCACAATCAGGCCGAAGGGTCTGCGCCGGTACCGGTCGTGGTTGTGGCTGTTTTTCGTCCTCTCCCTAACTCCCGTGACCATGGCCGAAGCCCGACAGAAGTCCTTCTCTTTCGACCTCCAGGGTCACCGGGGAGCGCGTGGACTACTGCCCGAAAACACCCTACCCGCTTTCCAGATTGCGCTCGAACTCGGGGTCCAGACGCTGGAGTTGGACGTGGGCATTTCGGCAGACTCCCAGGTGGTGGTGAGCCATGATCCCATCATGTCGACCACCATCTGCTCTAATCCGGATGGCACGCCTGTGGACCGGGAGATCAGGATCTTCGACCTCACCTTCGAAGAAATTCAGTCCTACGATTGTGGCCTGCGGGGCAATCCGAACTTCCCAGACCAGCAGCGGATGCCGGCAAGCAAGCCGCTCCTCTCCGACGTGATCGCGATGGAGCGGCAGCGCTCGGCGGAGCTGGGCCGCCAACCGGCGTTCTGGAATATCGAGACCAAGTCCACCCTGGCTGGTGATGGCACTCATCACCCCGACCCGGAGGTCTTTGCCCGCCTGCTCTATGAGGTGGTACAGGAGGGAGGCATTCAAAAGCACACCGTGATCCAGTCCTTCGATCCGAGAACGCTGCAGGTACTGCGGGCTATGGACCCCAGCCTGAGGCTCTCAATCTTGGTTGATTCGCGCCGGGCAGCTGACCCCGAGGGGACCGTCGCCGATTTGGGCTTCACCCCAGAGGTGTACTCGCCGAACCACGCCCCGCTGACTGTAGAGTTGGTTAAGAGGATTCAGGCGATGGGGATGGAAGTCGTGCCCTGGACCGTCAATGACCCTGTCCGGATGCAGGAACTCTTGGAGATGGGTGTCGACGGCCTCATAACCGACTATCCGGACCGTGCTCTCCCACTTCGCCGTTGAGCGCGCCGCGCAGCGTCGAGACGCTGCCGCTGATCGCATAACGCGTAAAGGATTGTCGAAATGTGACCCGAGCGGTCAACCAGGCGGCAAGTATCTCGTCTAGGTGCTTCACCCCCTGAGATTTCCATGAGATACCTCTTGGCCGCCGTCGCGGTCATGTGCCTTGTCCTTCCTGTGACCGCGCAAAACGCGGCCACGCTCAGCGGTTTTATCCGGGACGCGGATACAGGAGAGACCCTGATTCTGGCCAATCTCGTCCTGGCGGAGACCTCTTTGGGAGCAGCCACCAATACGTCAGGCTACTACGTGGTGTCGGGGATCCCGGCCGGATCCTATCAGGTCTTGGCCTCCTATATCGGGTACGAAACGGCTGTCCTGGAAGTCACGCTTGGAGCGGGTGAAGAGCGCCGGTTGAACGTCGAACTCATACCCATCGGTCTGATGGTAGATGAGGTGATCGTTTCTGGAGAGCGCGAAGGCCTGGAGGATGGGCGCATCGGGGTAAGCCGGATGACCACGGCCACGATCCGGTCGCTGCCCACCATCCTTGAGCCGGACGTCTTCAGGTCACTGCAATTGCTCCCTGGCGTCAAGGCCGCCTCGGACTATTCAAGCGGGCTATACATCCGGGGGGGGAGCCCAGATCAGACCCTGATTCTGCTGGATCACACCACGGTCTACAATCCGACTCACGTCTTCGGCTTTTTTTCCACTTTCAATCCGGACGCCGTCAAGGACGTCAGACTATACAAGGGAGGCTTTCCGGCCGAGTATGGCGGCCGAATTGGGTCTGTGGTGGACGTCTACAACAAGGACGGTAACCGGAATCGGTATGCCGGAAGACTGAGCTTGGGAATCCTGGCCAGTCGGGCCATGGTCGAGGGGCCGCACAAGCTCGGCTCCTTTATGCTGGCGGTTAGGCGTTCGACGCTGGAGCCCGTCCTGGCTGCACTCAGGAATCAGGACATTGACGGCATTCCGTCCAACTTCTATTTCTACGACATCAACGCGAAGGTGAGTCTTGACCTTGGACCGGATGACAAGGTGTCCATAGCGGGCTACACCGGACGCGATGACGTTGGGATCGAGCCCCTGGCGCTGACAACCATCGATCTGGCCTACGGCAACCGCACGGGGAGTGTGAACTGGACTCACCTGTTTAGTGACCAGGTCTTCTCCAACTTCACGTTCACGGCCTCGCGCTATTCGAGTCAGCCCGACCTAACGATTGGAGGGACGCGCATCTCGCGCAACAACACGGTTAACGACTTCTCGGCGCGCGGTGATCTGGAGTACGTCCCGAATGACAAACTGGCCTTCAAGGGAGGCTTCTGGGGTGGGATGTTCACCATGCGTCTGAAGGACCTGTTCGACGGCGAGGAGTCCCTCAACCAGCGCATTCAGGCGCCCTATCTGTCCGTCTACGGCCAGCAGCGGTATCGACCCGGCTCTCGGACAGAAATCACCGGCGGACTCCGTGCCTCGTGGTTTGGCGAGGGCAATTACCTCAGGCTGGAGCCCCGGATCTCGATAGAGCATCGCCCGACCGCCGACCTTCGACTCCAGGCCGCGTACGGACGGTACTCCCAGTTCCTGACGCTGATCAGCAATGAGGTGTTCACCGGACTAGATGTCTGGCTCACCACGGACGATGGGGTCCCACCGGCCTACGGTGACCAGTTCGTGACCGGCATCAAGTCCTCGCACTGGGAGGGCTGGAGTCTGGAGGTCGAGGCCTACTATCGCACCATGCGTGGTCTGTTTCAGCTTGACCCGTTTCTATTGGACGCGGCCGGCCTGGACTATTCGGAGCTGTTCCACTTCGGAAAGGGCGATGCGTCGGGCATCGAAGTCCTGGTTGAAAAAACGCGCGGCGGCGTCACCGGGATGTTGGGCTATACGCTCGGCGAGACCAACCGGACGTTCCCCAACCTGAATGAAGGAGCGCCCTACGCCCCCAAGTATGACCGCCTGCATGACGTGAACGCCATCGCCAACTTCAGGCTGGGGAAGACGTGGAAGGTCACCACAGCCTTCATTTACGCCACCGGGCAGGCCTACACGGAGCCGGTCTCCTACTATCGTCTGGTAGACTCGCCGGTGGACAACGTCATCCAGACGGCCCAGATCAGTCGATTTCAGGGTGCGCGCCTCCCGGCGTATCACCGGCTGGATGTCGGGTTCACCAAGAGCAACCGCTTCTTCGGTTTTGCTGACTACGAGCTGCAGCTGCAACTGCTCAACGTCTATGCCCGCAAGAACATCTGGTTCAGGTTCTTTGAGTTCAACGATGACGGAACGGTCGAGCAGACCACGGTCCCGCAGATTCCCGTCCCGATCCCCAACATCGCGTTCACGCTGACCTTCTAATTGATGAAACGCATAGTTGCCATAACGCTCGCGGCATTCGCCTTCTCTGCCTGTGATTTCGGGGACCCGGGGATACACCAACCGCAGCCCGTCATCGAGGCCTGGCTGATAGCTGGCGAAACCATCCCGCCCGTCCGACTCACCTGGACGCAGAGTGTTGAAACCCAGTACGGAAGTGTGCCGGTCGGCGTTGGTGCGGCCACGGTGACGATTACACAGTTGGCTTCGCCCGGACTCCCCGAGCGACGCTTCACCTACGCACCAATCGACGTCCCCTCAGACGTAGAAGCTGCGGACGGGCTCTACCTGCCGCTGTTTTCCGACGAGACTGGCTCAGGCTTTCAGTCAAGAGTCGTGGCCGGGGCCACGTACCAACTCACGGCCGATGTGCCCGGATATCCGACCCTCGCTGCCAGAACCATTGTTCCGGGGGGCTTTGATATCGTGGGCGAGCCCGTACGCGAGGTGGTCTATCAGTCCACCGAGCAGATAGAGATTGACGTCTCGGCAAGCGTGTACCCGGGGCGTGATGCGGTGTATATCATCTCGATGGAGAGTCTCGATCCATCCATCGATGGACTGACGCCGTTCCTGCGCGATATCCTTTTTTCGATCGGTGCCGACGAGGAATTCGACCCTTCAACGCTAGATCCGGAGGAACTAAGCGAGGTAATCCTCCAGTCTTCACCTCCGCTGAATGAAGCCAACTGGCAGGTCAATCCGGACGCGAGCATTCGGCTCAAAATGCCTTGGTTCTTCGCCGCGTTCTACGGCCCGCAAGAGATCACTGTGAGCGCCATCGACGACAACGTCTGGAACCACTTCCGCTACGTCAACGCGCAGGAGGGGAATGGTGGATTCGCGCCGGGCGAGATCCCAAACGTCAAGGCAGGGGTCAACGACGGCCACGGCCTATTCGGCTCGCTGACCCGTGTACGAAGCCGCGTGGTGATTCTCCGCGAGGACGGCTGAGACTCCGGGATACCTGGGCTTATCTGCCGAGAGGTTTGGCCGATCCGAAGAGGGTAGGGTGTACTGTATTCGACCCATAGAGCCCGGCCTTTTGAGACGATCCCCGTTCTGGGGGGTGGCCATGTTGCTGTGCACCTGCTCGGCGTTTGCCCAGACCGTGGCGGTCTCGCCGCCCCGGCTCGTGGACGGAGATGGTACCTTTGCCTCCGCGCTCTTCCGTCCCGCCGAGACGGCGCAACTCAACTGGACACCCGCGGCGCCGGGCATGCAGCTAAAGATCGGTGATTCGCCGGGGACCTACGCGAGGGTTTCCATCTCCGTGTCTGATCTCACGTCGGTGGAGTTTACGCCCAACCAACTCGGCCTTGCTGTTGGCGTCTACCACGCCAACATTACCAACGCGCCCACCCAGCAGACCTACCGGGATATCCGTAACGCGGCGAATTCAGACCGCTCCATCGTGTTCTCCCAGGACTTTCTGCTTGTGGTTGAGTCGCCGGTCGCGCCGACGATTCTAGGGCCGAGAGGTACCATTTTCTCGTCCACTCCGACCTTTGAATGGGAGGGGATTCCCGGTGTGGCAGCCTACGTCCTGGCGGTCTCCAGCACGCCCTTTGAGTTGCGGACCGATCCCCAAACGAACGATCCCGTTGTCGAAGGGCTGACTCCGGTCTGGGGCGCCTTGACCACAGAGACATCGGCCCGGTACGGGCAGGCCTCGCAAGACAGTCCTTTTCCCAACCTACCTGCGCCACCTCTGGAGCCTGGCCGTGAGTACTACTTCACGGTAGTCAACACCTACAGCAAGTCTGACCTGGCCTTGATCTCGGAAGCCTTTGGTGGTGTCGTGGCCTTCCGGTATGACGCCTTTACCGGGCTGCTCCCGCCGAACCTGATCACCCCAAGAGAGGGCACCCGATTCCTGGGAGACGCATCTATTCGATTCGCCTGGGAGCCGGTGATTGACGCCGCCAGCTACACGTTTACCTTGACAGAACGCCAGGTGATTGGCGGCTCGATCGGCGACGTGCCGGTATTTACCACCACGACGCCATCGACAGAGATCACGCTGGACGCATCCCGTCTCATGAGGCGCGGTACCTACACGTGGTCCGTGATCCCGAATGAGGCCGACGGAGCGGCCGGCCTGTCCTCGAATCGCGCCTTCTCTTACGAAGTCCCGATGGGACAATTTCGCTTTCGACCGCGGTCTACTGCCGACGACACAGCCATCCTCGGAGTCCGTGTCGAAGTGGAGAATCTGGACGGCCGGCATGCGCCGATTGTCCCGTTGGTGAACTCGACCGAGTCTTATCGCGACAGCCTGGTGACCGGACGTTACCTGTTCCATGCAAGTCGCGACCAGTATGCCGATACGACGTACGCGATCACAATCAGTGCCAATCAACTCAACGAGTTTGTGCTGGGGATGCGCCCATTGCCGGCGCGCGTCTCGGGCCTGGTTCTGGACGACAGTGCGGGGCTTCTTGAAAACGCAGCCGTGGCCGTTCTTCGCGGGGACGATCCGATCCGTCAGACCCTAACCGACTCAGAAGGGCGTTGGTCTGTCAGCGTTCCGCCCGGCACCTACTCAATCCGCGGCACGAAGGACGGATTCGCCACCGACGAAATCGAGCGCCTTCAAGTCGAGCCGAATGAGCAGGTCGACGCTCCTGATCTGATCCTGGAGGCCATCGCGGGATTCGTCTCTGGTCGTGTGGTCAACGAAGACGGTCAGCCTGTCCAGTTGGCCACAGTTGTCGCCAGTTTCGGATCCAGTTCGCAGCGGTACACCACCGACGGCCAGGGTGGTTTCGACTTCACGCTGGCCGCAGGATCGTGGACGCTGACTGCGTCCAAGGCCGGGTTCCTGGGTGGGCAGCCGGTACAAGTTCAGGTATCAACCGCAGAGCACCAGACGAATGTCACGGTGGTCTTAACGGAGCAGGCCAGCCAAGTGTCGGGCAGCGTTTTCGGCGTGAGCACCGGTTCGGACGGTGTTCGCGAGCGCCGCTCTCTGGCGGGAGCCCTGGTGATTGCCCGGCCTTACGCCGGCCCGGTGCTCACTACCGTTGCAGATAACAATGGCCAGTTCATTCTTGACGTCGGGGCAGGAAGCTACTTCGTGACTGCTCGCGCGGATGGGTTCATGGATGCCAGCCCGGCAGCCCTGCGGGTTGGCTACGCAGAGTCCGTTTCCGGCCTCGATATGAACCTCGTGGCCGCAGAGGGTCGGGTTACCGGCCGCGTGGTGGATCCGGCCGGACTGGCTGTCGGCGGAGCCACCTTACTGTTGGGTCCCTATTCGGCGTTCCCTCGTCGGGTCACGGCCAGCCCTGACGGCCGATTCGATCTGGCGCTGACGGACGGGGTTCACGAGTTCGTTGCCTCGGCCGCGGGACATGGGTCCAAGGCCGTCAATTTCGGATTGTCCTCCCAGCTGAGCGGGCTACAAGTAATCCTGGTTCCGGCGGCCTCGACTGTCAGTGGCGTCGTCACTCGGGCGGGCGCCACCATACCCTTTGCGACTGTTGTAGCAACCACGACCCAGCAGTCCATCACCTCGCGCACTGACCAATTCGGCCGGTATAGCGTAGGTCTATCCCCCGGCAGCTGGTCTGTCCGCATGGGGGCCGAGGGGCATGAATCTTCCGCGCCTCTGCTTCGGACGCTCTTGGCCGGACAGGCGCTGCAGGGCTTGGACGCGGATCTGATTGCCGCGGAAACCACGCTGAGAGGCGTGGTGACGTCGGCCGGCAAGCCTGTGGGCGCGGCAGTCGTGTCAGTGATGGGAGGGCAGCTCGATCGATTCACGGTGGTCCGAGCCGATGGTCAGTTTGCGCTGCCAGTCCAGCCGGGAGCACTTCTGGATGTGGCGGTGATGGCCGTTGGCTTCAGGCCCTACCAAAACACTCAGTCATCGCTCGGGATACGGGAGACGCGCACCACGACGGTCGAACTGCTCCCCGGCTCTTCGTCCTTGAGCGGAGTTGCTCGGCACGCGAGTGGGGTCCCACTGGCCGGCGTGACGGTAGCTTCGGGCGCGGCCTCGGCAACCTCGCAATTTGATGGGGCCTACACCCTCTTCCTGGACCCCGGCACCCGCGAGGTCCAGGCATCGCTAGCCGGGTACGCAACAACGAGCAGATCTGTCACACTGGCGCTCGGCGAGCAACGATCAGGCGTGGATTTTCAACTGACTACCGTTTCCGGTCAGCTGATCGTCACCGTTCAGACCAGTGAAGGCACGCCCATTCAAGGCGCGGCGGGTGACCTGAGATCGGGTTCCATTCGGTTCACCAGCTCCTCCGATCTGTTGGGCCAGATTCGATATACCAACTTGGCCCCAGGGACCTACGAATTACTCGTTCAAGCCCCCGGATTCACTCCGTTGCAGGACGCGGCCATCACGCTGGGTCAAGGCGAGACCCGGGACCACCCGGCTGTTCTGGCCTCGGCCACCGGCAGCATTACGGGCCGGGTCTTGGACACTAGCAATGCTTCGATTCCGGGGGCAGTCATTACGGGTTCCTCCAATGGTCTGGAGTCGCTCACCCTCTCCTCCAATTCTGGGCAATTCGAGTTGATGGGGCTGATGTCCGGTTCATCCACGGTCTCCATTGCAAGGGCCGGCTACGCCGCACTGACCATCCCGAACGTTTCCGTGAGCGACGGGGCCGTCACAGCGTTGGGCGACGTTGTCCTATTGCCGCGCCTCGGGTCGTTGACGGGGCTGGTGACCAGCGCCGCCGATGGTCGTGCACTTGCCGGTGTCCAGGTCACACTCGTGGGGGAGCCTGGCGCTGCGAGCACCGAGAGCAACGACCTCGGTCAGTACAGTTTCAGCGCGCTGGCAACTGGCCTATATGAAATGGAGATCCTCCAATCAGGCTTTCGCAAGCTGGTTCAAAGCGTTACGATTGCCGAGGGTGGCGTTCTGGACGTGGAGCTAGCCGCCTCGGACGGGCGGATCCTGGGTGTGGTGATCGACAAATCGGGAGCCCCTCTGGGCTTTCCCGTTCGCGTTGTGGCATCAGGCGGCGGCCGCGTGGTTACAGTCACATCGGGCGACAACGGGAATTACACCGTCACCGGGCTCGATCCAGGGGCTTCCTGGACGCTCCGGACCGAGATCAACCGGCCCGGTTATGTCAATGGCTCGAATACCGCTGCTTTTAGTGACGGCGTCACGGATGTGGCAGATGTGGCTTTGATCGTAGCCGTCAACACCGCCGAGATCGGCGGAAATGCGGGCTTCCCACGGGCAACGGTTAGGCTATTGGATGGCACGTCCGGGGAGGTTCGAGGCATCACCTCATCGCTGACTGATGGCGGGTACGCATTCGCGCTGCTGGCCTCGGGAGGCTACCGTGTTGTCCCCGAGAAGGAAGGCGTGTCCTTCAGTCCTGCCTTCCGGTCCGTGGTTGTGGCCCAGGGCGGATCTGGAACCGCAAGTTTTACGGCCGTGGCACAGGTGGGCACGATCCGGGTCCAGCTTCTCAACGTGCTGCGTCAGCCCATGTCCGCGGTTGATGTGGTGCTATCCAGTGAGGACGGTCTCGTTGTCCGACCCGGGAGAACCGACATCGCAGGGGTTTTCACCTTTGAGGGCCTGCCTCTGCTGCGCACTTACACGGTGCGTCCGTCACTCGCTGGATTCTCAAGCACGCCTCCAGCCGCAACCGTTCTCTTGGAAGGCTCAGCCATCCTGACCCTGGAGTTCACCCTGGCCGAGGCCACCGGCCAAATTTCCGGAACAGTGCGAAGCGAGACTGGGACCAGTTTGGACGGACAGGTCACCGCAGTCGAAGGAACCACTGGCATTGTCTACCAGACCGAGTCTGTTGCAGGTGCCTACACGCTTGAGCAGCTCCCCGGCGGACTTTACAACCTGACCGCGACCGCCCAGGGTTTTCGGATGGGCGAGCAGCAGGTTGTGCTCGCCGAGGGCGAGGCGCGCGAGGGTCTGGCGTTCTCACTCCGGCCCGCGACCGTACTTCTCCAGGGGCGGGTGGTCTACCGAGGAGCCGGCACGCCCGGCGTATTGGTTCGAGCACAAGCACGTTCGCTCTTGGAGACGGTAACCGACGCGCAGGGCGCGTTCATATTCCCGGCCATGCCACTGGACGTCCCGGCTCCGGATACCACCGTCTATACTCTTTCCGTGCTCCCCGACGAGGGGCCCCCAGTCATCCGGACGGTCCGTATACCTGGAGAGCGACTCGGACAGGTGGTGACCCTGGACGACATCGCGCTGCCGTCCGGCCGCATCACGGTGTCGCTGACGGACGGGCTGCTCCCCATCGATGCGGCGCAGGTCACGGTGGAGAGCTCCGGTGGCCGACTGGTAGAGGGCTTCACTGATGTGGAGGGGCTGTTCGAAACACCGGCCACGCTGGGAGCCGGGCCATACCGCCTGGACGTAGTTAAGCAGGGGTATCTCGGCCCGTCTGGCCCCTCGCTTGAGCCAACACTCACAGGTGACTCAGATGAGCTGACGGTGTCGTTGGCACTCCCCTACCGCCATGTCCCAGCCGGCGTAGTGTCCTCCATTCAGGAGACAGAGATCTTGGTTTTAGCTACTGACGGGCACGACCTCACTTCAGTCTCTGGGACCTTGACCTATACGCTTCGCGGGGCAAGCGAGTCGCTCCCGCTTATTGCCTCGGGAGGCTACCTGAAGGCTACTCTGCCTGCGGCGAACGGGGCGGAGTCCATCATCTACGAGATGAGCGTCACCGATGGAGGCACTGGCCTCGGGTACGCTTCTGCACCGATCACTCTCATACCCCAAACTCCCGGAAAACTCGCCACCCTTCGCATCGAGCCTGCCCTAGCCGGGAGCCGGCTTCGCGCCGGAGATACGTACCAGGTGCGCGCCGTTCTGTTGGACGGTATCGGAACAGACCTGCGTGCCCGGTTCTTGGGCGGGACGGAAGGCAAGATGACGTGGGCGCTGGGAGGAGACCACGCAAGCCTGGTTTTTCCGGATCCGTCCAATCCCACCGAGGCGCTACTGACGGTTCAGGAGGCAGAGGCTGTGAGACTAGAAGTAACGGCCACGTTAGGAGCTGCGGACTTCACATTCGTGGCCGACTTTCAGGTTCAGGCGGAGCCTCTGTCTGCACTCACCCTGGCCTCGCCTCTGCCCTCGGTCAGCAACTCGGGCCCGGGAATTCAGATGAACTATCGGGCCAGGCTCGAGGACGGCTCCCAGCAGTTGCTGGGCAACGGCCTTTCCTGGAGCGTCTCGCCACCGAGTGCAGGACGAGTGACGGAAAGCGGTGTCTTCGTTCCCGGCGACCGCTCTCTCATTGGTCCTATCCGGCTTGACGTCACTGATCCTATTTCCGAAAAATCCGCCTTTACCACGCTCTCCCTCTACCGGGATCTCCTGTCAGGCGAACCAGCCTTCCTTCGAGGAGCAAGGGGTGGAGAGTTGTCACTGCCGGGCGGAGCCATTCCGTTCGCCTCCGAAATCGGACTGTCTTATCCACCGCTGATTGGCCCGAAACGCAATGCCTCCAGCGGGTCCCAAAGACTGACCGTAGGCGATGCGCTCGTTCGGTTCTCAATGAGGTCCGACCGAGCCCTGCCGGGAGACTCCCTCTTGGGTGACGCGTCCGTTCAGTTATCCGCGGACCCTTCGCTCGCGCTCTTTCAGGGTGAGCGGGTGATGGCCCGTTTCGAGACGGATCGCCTGCGCTGGCGTCTACTGAAGACCGAGGACAGCGGGGGCGCGTTCGTCTCGCCTTCGGTTCGCCATTTGACCGAGTTCGCGATACTGGCCACCAACGAGACGCTGGGACTCCGAAATGTGGCAGTCCTGCCGTCACCGTTTTCTCCAAACGTGGCGCCACTGCGGATTGGCTATTTGCTTACTAGCCAGGAGCCTTCCGCCTCGGTGACGATTCGGGTCTTCAACATGCAGGCCCAATTGGTGAAGACCATCCTCCAGTCTGAACTCCAGGAGCCCGGGAGATACGGCTCCGGCACCTCGCGTCGCGAAATCCTGTGGGACGGGACAACCGATGGCGGGACGCGAGCCAGAAACGGCCGCTACATCATCAGGATCGAGGCCAGCGACACGAGTGGCACAACGACTGCGCAGATTTCCGCCGTACTCGTTAAGTAGATACCCGGCCTCCAGCCAACCACACCCGTGTTCGATAAGCTTCCTGTCTGGGAGGCTGTGCTCATCCTTCTTGTTGTCGCGTTGGCGGTCCCACTGTCCACTGCGAGGGCACAACCACTCAGCTCCATTCCCGCAGCGTTTCTTGACGCTGGTCCAGGACCCCGTCTCGCAGCGCTCGGCCAGGCCGGCGTAGCCTCAGACTCGGGTCTCGAGGCCGTTTGGTCAAATCCGGCCTCGGCTGCAGCGTTGGACCAGGTCCAATTCTCGTTCAGCTATCTCCAGCAGTACGATCTCCTGGAGCACGGGCAATTCGGACTTGGATTCAGCACGCGCAGCGGATGGGGAATGGGCCTCCACTTCCGGGATTCCGGTGATGACGCCATGCGGGAGACAGTGGTTCAGATGGCCTTGGCCCGCCGATTCGGGCGATTCTCTATGGGATTCTCAGGTGCCCTCCTTCTCTCCCGATTCGGACGTAACCAGATCAACCCAGATGCGCTATTAGTCTTCGATCCGATTGAGATCGCGCAGGGCATGGCCAATCAGATTAACGGCGATGCCACCGGCGTCACGGGCGGAATTGGCCTTCGATACGCCGCTGGACGAGGCGCCATTGGCATAAATGTGCGAAATCTGGCTTCGCTGATTCAGTGGAATTCGGGTACCGCGTCGGGGAGTGTGACATCTAGCTACAACGAGGGACTGCCCCTGCTCGTGGTGGTTGGTGGCCAGATTCCTGCGGGCCGCCAAGGGTTGATTCTCCTGGACTACGTCCCAGCGCTGAACGATGAATTGGATGAACGAGTCCGAGTCGGACTCCAGGTCACACTCGCCGAGATGCTCGCACTTCGGGTGGGGACCGAACGTTCGCTCAATGGTCAGTCTGACGAACGCCTCACGCTCGGATTCGGCCTGCGCCTGCCTGCCGTTGCCGGGGTGACGCTTGCGGCCGATTACGCCTACGCGGATTCTTTCCTAGGTACGAGCCAACAGGTAGCCCTGCGGGTGGCGTTCTGATGCGCAATTTCGTGCTCATAGCAAGTTCGTTCTTGATGACCGCGGGCGTCTTCGCCCAATCCGGCAACGAGGACTTCCGAATCGGGTCCTGGTCCGGCGGAATTCTGGAGAGCGACTGGCGACTGGGAATCCAGTCGGGAGCACCCGGAGCACGGTCTCTGGGGCCAGTTTGGTCGGCCCGGCATTCGTCAGGACCGGGTAGCCTCTTCTCCAACCCTGCGCTCCTGGCCCTCGGCGGCACTACCGGGTTCGCTATCGAGGGACGGACTGGGCTTACCAACGCATCGTTCGGGTTCGGGAAGGAGGCACTGCTCTCAGCGGAGCGCGTGCAGACCGCCACCGATGACTTTCTGTCTGACTTTGATTTTGCATCGACCTCGGTCCCCCAATACACCGCGCTGAGCGGAATTACGGCGGGCCAGTCTGGTCAACTTGGCGCGCTCGTGGTGGCCCATGAACTCGCTTCCGGTTTCACGCTGGCCGGAGGCTACCACCGGCGGGCGTCAGCCTCTGCAGGCCTGCGCATGTCAGGCCTCGAGACTGTACTGGATGCCGGCCGCCGAAGCGGCGCCCAAACCATCGATATTGACATTCTTGCGCAGCTCAGCGCCGCAGCCGAGTTTAGCCTAGACCTGGATCAGCTTGCGTTGGGTACCGGAATCCATCTAGGGACCGATGACCTGGGCTCCTGGCACGCCGGCTTCTCCATCCTCAGGCGGTCTGCCCACGCGAACATGAACTGGAGTTTTCAGCCCGGTCTTATGACCGTGCTGAGTGGGAGTCAACAGTACTTCTACAACGACCCGTCCGACCCCAACCTGGCGCCGGGAGAGAGCAACACACTCTATTGGCGTGCCCGCGGCCACTACCGCGGACGGGCCTGGGGGGCTCGAGGTGGTCTACGCTTTGCCACGCCTGATGAGGTTCTGGTGCTCTCCATTGCCGGCAACTGGTCACAGGACCTGACTATGAATGACCCTGCCGCCTTCGCGGAGGGTCATCTGCCCATCTTCGTCAATCTGTCTGGGGAAGTAGCCCCGGGTCCCCACGAAGACGAACTGCTGGACGTGGAAGCGCTCAACTTGGCGAAACCCAACCTGACGCGACCAACCTCGGACAGTCTTGGCACGGCGATGGTTTTTCGTCAGCCCAGTCACCTGACGTTCGGTGTGGATCTGGGGCTGGGGCCGCATACGTTCACGACCAACTACGTCCTTTATCAAGGTGAGTTGTCTGTTGAAGGCACGTACGGCTCAGACTCCGGCACACCCAAGACATTCAGAGTGGGGAAGGCTCTGGACTACGAAATTCGGGCGGGACTCGACTTCCGTTTCCCAGATCGAATCAAGGGCGCGGGTTGGCTCCTGCTTCCCCTAAGACTCGCCTTTCTGGATTTGGACGGCCTGCTGTTCCAGGCGCTGGGAGGCGTCACCGGCTATTCGGATCCCCATTATTCGATTGGAGGGGGCGTGGCCTCCGGATCGGGAATCGCCACCGGTGTAGAGCGCAACATTCAGGCGGATCTGTTCCGATTATTGGACGGCACCACGCCTACCGGGATGGCGCTGGCGCGCAGATATACGCTGCTGGATCGGATTGACGTCGGAGTGACAGTCGCCGGAATCCCGGACCTGTTCTTTCGGACGGCTGTGACGTACCGGCTGCCCTAGGCCTTCGCCGCCGGCGCGCCCAGATGGGCCGCTAAGGAGGGTGGCTGCGGTGCTGAAGCGACGACATGTCTAGGTCCGAGGCTTCTTGTACGCGGCAAGGGCCCGCTCTCGCGCCGTTTTGTGGTCCACCATGGGTGAGGGGTAGTCCCCCGGTATGACATCGGCCGTCCAAGGTTCGTGGATGACCTTTGAAGGAAGGTGGGCGATTTCAGGGATCCACCGGCGAACGTAGATACCCTGGGAGTCGAACTTCTTGCCCTGTGTCATGGGATTGAAAATGCGGAAAAACGGCTGGGCATCGGCCCCACAACCGCCCGCCCATTGCCATCCGAACACGTTGCTGGCGAGGTCGGCATCCACAAGGGTATCGTTGAACCAGGCCTGTCCGTCCAGCCAGGAGTGAAGCAGGTGCTTGGTCAGAAAGGAGGCCACGACCATCCGCACTCGGTTATGCATCCAGCCGGTCTCCCAGAGCTGACGCATCCCCGCATCCACGATGGGGTAGCCGGTTTGGCCGCGCTGCCAGCGGCGTAGGGCGTCTGCATCCTGAAGCCAAGGAAAATCGCGGAACTCCTTCCGAAGAGGAGCCTCGCGAGTCTTCGGAAAGTGGTGCAGCAGGTGATGGGCGAAGTCTCGCCAGACCAGCTGCCTGCGGTAGGGGGCGATGGGCCCGGCCGCGTGCCATACCTGTCTAGGTGATACCTCGCCGAAATGCAGGTGGGGAGACAGCCTGGAGGTGCCGTCGACGGACGGAATATCACGCTGCTCTGCGTATCCGGAGAGTTCGAGGTCCTGCATCTGGACCAGCGCGCCCCTCTCTCCAGGGGCCCACGCCGCCGCCAGCCCATCGTCCCACCGGATTGTGGGCAACAATCCGAGCTCACCAACCGCCTGCGTGACCAGATCCGGCGTAGCCTGACCGGGTGAGAAGACAGGGGCATCCAGCGGCTGGGCTACCTCTACCATCTGTCTGAACCGGTTGTGGAAAGGCGTAAATACCTTGTAGGGCCCGCCCGAACCCGTCTGCACACGTTCGGGGTCGTGCAGCAATGCGCCCCCGTATCTCCCGACTTGCCGGCCGTCTTGAGTCAGGCGTTCGGTGATGCGGTCATCACGCTTCGAACGGGTGGGATCGGGCCGCTCTAGCCAAGCAACCGACTCTGCGTCCGTCTCCCGGGCTAGTACAGGGACTACGTCGGCGGGATCTCCCTGGCGAACCACTAGGCTGAGTCCGCTCCAGGCTAGGGCATCGCGAAACGCCGTGAGACTGTGGTGCAGCCACCAACGCGACGCGGCGCCTTCGGCCCAGCCCTTACCTCCATCCCACACAAAGAGAGGAATTACCGGCGCGCCAGAGGCGGCGGCCGCGGCCAAAGCGCCGTGATCGGCGAGGCGCAGATCGTTTTCAAACCAGACAATGACCGGGCGCATGCGTGTTAGCTTCAAGGGTGTAGGCCACGAAAACTCACAAACGGAGGCCATTTAGTCCCGTTCTTGCGAATCTACCATTTCGCTCAAAAAGCGAATCGTTCAATCTCGCTCGTACCCTAACTGCGAAGGATCAGCGTTATCCCCCGCCGCAGCCCTGAATGCTGATCGGTCAGTCCTTACACACGAACCGATTGAATCCGCGGTCATTATGCGAACCGTTACCGTGTCAGCCAATGCGACGGCTGAACTCATTTCCCGCTCTTTGTCTGAAGAGTACCCGGCCACAGTTTTCGCTTTGAACATCGCGGATCCTACTGGTCGGCGAGACATCCATCCTATCGACGTAATCTGGGTCGATGGACCCAAGCGCGAAAAGGTGGAAGAGGTCCTGGATCGATTCCAAGGAGTCTCCTGGGATCCTCGAACGGGGAATTTGGACAGTCGATCTCATCTCCAGGTTGGGGCCGACGGCCATCTGGAAGAAGTCTTCTACGACGTCGACTACATATTCTGCGACGGCCCTACCACGGTACTGTACCGGTAGCACTGTCGCCCAAGAGTTCGATTTTGGAAGGTCAGTCCAGAATCAGCTGTAGAATGGCGACATCCTGCCACGCGCCGTCCACGTACCCAATCTCTCGTTGGACACCGACCGTCTCGTAGCCAAAGCGCTCGTGTATCCGGATGCTGCCTGCATTGTCGGCCCAGATCTTGGCCACCAGGTGGTGATAGTTGTACTCGCGTGCGATTTGAATCAGGTATTTTTGCAGCGCTGATCCGTGCCCTTGGCCCGTATGGCCTCGGTCCACATACATGGAGGTCTCAGCAGCGCGGGCATAGCCAGGGCGCGGATGATACGCCTTGAGGATCCCCCAACCCAGTACCTCAGAGTCCACCTGGGCTATGGCGAGGTGTTCGCGTTCCCCTTGTTTTTCGAGCCACATCGCGACATCTGACGGGCCCAGCGGGTCCATGTCCATGGTCGAATCCCGACGCACAACCGACTGGTTGTAGATCTCCGCGATTCGAGTCGAATCGCGAAGGCGCGCTGGCCAGATGCCCGACTCAGCCATTCATGGCAGCCTGGATGGCCTTCTCGGCGTCAATCATGACCCCCACGCTTTTACTGGCGCTGGTGGAGCGTCCCGTAGATTTTAGGATGTCATAGATTTCGTCCGCACCAAGCTCGGGGTTCAGCGAACGCATCACGCCAACGAGGCCGGCCACCATGGGTGTTGCCATGGACGTCCCGCTGAGTTTGACGTAGCCGCCCGTAGGCTTCAGCGAAAGGATGTTGGTGCCTGGAGCCGAGATGGGCCGCGAGAGTCGCTGGGTGGTATTCGAAAACGGCGCCTTGTCCAATCGCTCGTTAACGGCCCCGACCGCAATGACACCTTCGACATTGGAGGGGACGTTGTTGGACGCGTCGACATTCGAGTTGCCGGCAGCCACGATAATCACTGCGCCCTGCTTACGTGCGTAGGCCACAGCGTCGACGATCGTCTTGGGGGTGATCGGAGATTGGCCACCAAGGGACATGGAGATCACATCGGCACCGGCCTCAGCGGCCTCGATCAGCGCCTCGGAAATGGATTCCAGCGTGCCCATCCCGTTGTCGCCCAGCGCCGAATAGCTGCGGATGGTCACGAACTTGCCTTCCCAGTTCAGGGATGCTACGCCCAATCCGTTGTTGGTGGCCGCTGCAGCAATGCCCGCGCAATGGGTGCCGTGCCCGTGCTGGTCACTGCTTCCCGGTGAGGTCTCGAAGATGCCGTCCATGTCCTCGTGGCCGGAATCCACACCAGTATCAACTATGGCAATGGAGGCCTTCCGAACCGGCGAACTGTTCTCCAGAAGTGCATGGGCCTGATGACCGCGGATGGCGTCCAGCCCCCACTGTGAACCAACCAACGGGTCGTTCTCCAGCACGTCCGCGAGCGCATCGGCGGAAAGCTCTTCTGACTCGGGCAGGTCCAGGCCGAAGGCCGTGTTCAGTTCAACATTGTCAACGTTCTCGCTGTCCATATCCAAGATGCGCCGAAGGGCTTCCCGGCACTTCTCCGGTAGTCGAATCAGGTATACCTGGGCGAGGTCTTCGCTTTCGGTCATATCCACCATCGGGAACGCACGCTCAGCCACGCCCTGGTGCTCGGCGACGACGTCGGCGATCTCGTCATAGGTGTCGTCGGGACCCAACTCAACAAGCAGGCTGACCGTGGGGGAGAACATGCTCCGCGCTACGATGAGGGCCACGCCGATGGCCATCGCGCCAGCACCGATGAAAAAGAAATTTCGGGCCTCGTCCTTGCGGCCCGCCAGCATGCCGGCCACGACAAGCATTCCTGCCCCGAGTTCGGCGGACGCATAGCCCACGGACTGCAGGAGCGGCGCAGGTCCGGTCAGGTGCATGAAGCCCGCCAATCCGACAAGTCCTAGCCCGCCTAGGATCTGGATGGGGTTCTTTTCGTCACTCCGGGCGGCCAGTCCAAGCAGGACGGCTCCACCGATTGTGAGCGCGGCAGTCAGAAACATGGTGTACCTGCAGGAATAGGATGGGAAGCCCCGATGAGTCCGCTACGGGACTCGTCCATTGCGGTTTCACCGGCAGGCTGCCAACCGCCGCCAAAGGCCCGACACATCAACTCATTTTTCTGGACCATGAAGAAGTTCGTTCTGGCCATCGCGCTGTTTTCCTGTCTTGCAATTCCAGCGTGCCAGTGCTCAGCCAAACCGGACATCGGACCTGTTGAGGGCCAGACTCTCGTGGAGATGAGGACTGGATTCGAACTGGCCTGAGACTAGGCCTACTGAATGCGAATCACGGACGAAACCATCGAGCAGGTCCGCAGCGCGGCGGATGTCGTGGATGTGGTGGGAGAATACGTCCGACTGAAAAAGCGGGGTTCGAATTACGTCGGACTGTGCCCATTCCATTCAGAGAAGACCCCCTCGTTCAACGTCAATCCGTCCTTGGGCATCTTCAAGTGCTTCGGCTGCGGTGAGGGCGGAGACGTGTTCAGTTTCCTGTCGCGAATCGAGAACCTGTCCTTTCCGGAGTCCGTCACCATCCTCGCCGAGCGCGTAGGGATCACGATTGATCAGTCGGGCGAGCCCGATGAGGACGCCTCGACGCGTGAGTCAATCCTGCATGCCCTGAAGTTTGCCGCGAAGTTTTTCTTCCAGCAGCTTACGCAGGATGATAGCGGTGCGGTTGCGCGGGATTACCTGGCTGGACGGAATGTCGCACCGGAGATGGTCAAAAAATTCGGCATCGGCTATGCGCCGGATGCGTGGGATGGGCTGCTGAAGGCCGCTACTGCCGCCAAAATCAGCACAGAAATGCTCGAACAGGCAGGGCTTATCCTGCCCCGTCGAGACGGATCCGGCCACTATGATCGATATCGCCACCGTCTGATATTTCCCATCCTCAGCCACGTCGGAAAGGTTCTGGGGTTCGGTGGTCGATTGCTGGAAAAGGCGGACGATCAACCCAAGTACATCAACTCCCCGGAGACCGAGGTCTACCATAAGGGGCGAGTGCTGTACGGCCTGTACAATGCCAAGAACGCCATTCGAGGCAAGGAAGAGGTGATTCTAGTGGAGGGCTACACCGATGTGGTGGCTCTTCATCAGGCAGGTGTTCAGCACGTGGTGGCTTCCTCCGGCACGGCGCTAACCACCGACCAAATCAAGCTGGTCTCCCGGTATGCACATCGGGTGATCATGCTGTACGACGGTGACGAAGCCGGCGCCCGAGCCACCGTACGCGGGATTGACCTGCTCTTGCAGGCAGGCCTGGCGCCTTACGTGGTTTCGATGCCCGAAGGAGAGGATCCGGACACCTACGTCCACAAGTTTGGGGCGGAGGCATTCGAAATAGCCATCCGGGATCGGAGGCAGGACTTCGTCACCTATCTCTACCAGCGCGCCCGTCTGAAAGGAAGTCTTGATGAGCCGGACTCCCGAGCCCGGACCCATCATGCTATCATGAAGCTGATTTCCCGCATCAAAGACCAGTTGATGCGCGAGTCTTACGTCCAGAGGGCGGCCATGGTCATGGAGGTCCCCGATGTCTATCTAAGGCGGGCCATGAAGGCGGATCGCCAACTGGCCGCGGCCAAGACTCCGCGTCGGGAACGGACTGGTGAGCCGGCCGAGTCGCGCGAGCCCAACCCGGGACGACCGCAGGAGGTGGTGGCTGTTGAACCGTTACCTGAGGAAAAGACGTTGCTCCGGCTGATGCTTGATCACGGGGCGCCCATGGTGTCCTTCATCCTCTCTCGAACAGCGCTCGATGAGTTCACCGAGGGGCCTTCGCGCGATGCGGCCACCGCGCTGGTGGAGCAATTTGAGGCGGGCGAGATTCGGCAGCGCGTCTTCCTGGATGGGTCGATGGGATCGGCCGTGCAGCGTCTGGCTAGCGAGGTTTTGACCGACCGCGAGGAGCCTTCGGACAATTGGGGATTGAAGCGAAAGATCAACGTCCCGGTGCTAAACGAGAATTCGCGGGCCGCGGCCTCAGGTGCGATGACGCTGCTGAAGTTGGATAGACTGGACGAAATGATCGCGGGATTGCGCAACGGTATACAAGTTGCTGAACGCGGTGGGGAAGAGGTGCGGCCACTTCAGGAGGAATTATTAGGCCTCCAGCAGCTTCGACGCAAAATTGCAGATCAGGAATTTCTAGCGTGATGAGCACAACAAAACTTTCGAATACTGGAGATTCATCGGGCGACGAAGTCCCCGGCGCCCCCATGCCAGCAGTGGCTGCGGGTTCAAAGGAGCGCCCAAGCACGCCAGATCGGTCGAGTCCCCGGCTGCGGGCGGCCGTGCCGCGCGCGACGGCGGCCCAGCCCGTCCCCGAGAGTGGCGACCTGGCTCATCCATCGCTGTATTTCAACCGGGAACTGAGCTGGCTGGACTTTAACTGGCGGGTGGTCTATCTCGCGCTGGATGAGCGGACGCCGCTGCTCGAGCGCATTCGGTTTCTGGCCATCGCCACCGGCAACCTGGACGAGTTCTTTCTCAAGCGTATTGGCGGACTCAAGCGGCAGATTGCTGCCGGAGTCCTGAAGCGCAGCCCCGACGGCCGAATCCCTCGCGAGCAACTGGAACTGTGTCAGCATGCCGTGCGGCCCATGTACCGGGCCCTTTCCGAACTCTGGACTCGAACACTCCGCCCTGCCCTGAAAGCCAAGGCCGGTATCGAGGTGCTGTCCTATTCAAAGCTCCGCAAGAAGGATCGCGCCTTCCTGAAGGAGTACTTCCTGCGTCAGCTCTTTCCGATCTTGACCCCGCTGGCCGTGGATCCGGGACATCCGTTTCCCTTCATCTCAAATCTGAGTTTGTCGCTGGCCGTGGTACTGCGACACCCCACGCGAGGTACCGAGCATTTCGCGCGTTTGAAGGTCCCCGCTTCGCGCGGTCGATGGATTCAGCTTCCGGATCGCCCGAACGCTTTCGTGCCGGTCGAACAGGTGATCACCGAGCACATTCAGGAGCTATTCCGCGGTATGGAAGTGGTTGGCGTACACCCATTCAGGATTACGCGAAATGCGGATCTTAGGCGGGACGAGGAGGAGGCCGACGATCTAATTGAGATGATCGCCGATGAGCTCCGTGAGCGCCGCTTCGCTCCCGTGACCCGACTTGAAGTCGCTTCGTCGGCACCGGATGACGTTCGCCGATTGCTTGTCCGGGAGCTCCAGCTTTCCCCGGAGGATGTTTTCGAGGCCGATGGTGAACTGGATCTGACCGATCTGCATGCGATCGCGTCTGTGGACATGCCCGAACTGAAGTTCAAGGAGTGGGAGCCTGTGGTGCCACCCCAACTCATGCACGAAGGCGAGTCGAAAGACCGGCCGGACATCTTCTCCATCATTCGGTCAGCCGACGTACTTCTTCACCACCCGTATGAGGCGTTCTCCGCGTCCGTTCTGCGATTTGTAGAAGAGGCTGCCGTCGATCCGAAAGTGCTCGCCATCAAGCAGACGCTGTACCGGACATCCGACGATTCGAGGGTGATCAACGCGCTCGTCCGCGCTGCTGAGCGCGGAAAGCAAGTGGCTGTGTTGGTGGAAGTGAAGGCGCGTTTCGACGAGGCCAACAACATGGAATGGGGCGCGACGCTAGAGCGCGCCGGCGTGCACGTCACGTACGGATTGGTAGGACTCAAGACGCACACTAAGACCACTCTAGTCATCCGCGAGGAAGAGGAGGGTCTGCGCGCCTACTGCCATGTCGGAACAGGAAACTATCACCAGAAGACGGCCAAGCTTTACACCGATTTTGGCCTGCTGACGTGTGATCCCGACGTGGGCTCGGACATCATCTACCTGTTCCACTATCTGACGGGCTACGCGCCGGATCAGCGCTACAAACGCCTTTTGGTGGCACCTCGGGTGATGCGGCACGCGTTTGTGGAGATGATTCACACCGAGGTCGAGAATCAGAAGCGAAATGGGAACGGACGGATCGTCGCGAAGATGAATGCTCTGGATGACCTAATCCTGATTCAGGAGCTTTACCGCGCTTCTCAGGCTGGAGTCAAAATCGACCTAATTGTGCGCGGGCATTGTCGCTTGCGGCCAGGGCTGCCGGGCATCTCCGAAAACATCCGGCTCATATCCATCCTGGGGCGTTTTCTGGAACACAGCCGCGTGTTCTACTTCAAGAACAACGGGAAGCCCCGCGTCTTTTTTGGGAGTGCCGATTGGCAGCGTCGCAATCTTGAGGATCGGGTAGAGGCCATAGTGGAAGTGGATTCACCTCCAGCCCGGAATCGACTGATCGAATCGCTGGAACTCGCTCTTGAGGATCAACGCTCTGCCTGGGAATTGGGACCGAATGGACAGTACCAGCTGCGACTTCCTGCGAACGATGGGGAATCGGTCGGTTTCCAGGATCGCCTCATGGAAATCCATCGGGAAGGAGCGGAAAAAGTTCGCTCCTGGGATATCGAGTAGTACTGGCCGCGCCGGCCACACGGCTGCACGCAGCTCAGTAGTACTTCTCCATGCGCTTGACGTCGTTGGATTCCGGCGTCCTCTCGATCCAGTAAGTGGCGAGCGTGGCGTCGGGTTTCTTATTCATCGGGTCCTTCCCGGCCATGCGCATCAAAAAGCCAATCGGCGACACCACTAGGTAGAACACCAGGGTGAGCAATACCGTCGTCATGACGGTGCCGAGGACCAGTGCGAGGGCCATCCACAGAGGGTAGATGGGCGCCAGCACCCGCGGAGCGCCCAGGCCAAACAGCACGAGCAGCCCGCCGATCGTCCCCGTTATGACTGGCCCCGTCCCCGGAATCCAGCCATCACTCCAGGCAAGGTAGACGGCCAGCGCAATGAGAACGCCTCCGACCACCACGCCGAAGTTGCGCAGCGTTTTGCGATCCCGCGGAAGCGCAGAGGCTTCCTTCCGGGCTTTGCTGAGTATGCTGAACACAGGCAGGATGGTGGTGGCTACGGGCTGCTTACGATACAAAATTCACCCACACGACGGGCACGCGGGTGTATCGTCCGACGGACGATCATGAAGGTATGCGTACTGCTGAAGACATCTTGAGTGCCATCTCTGCGAGCCGATTCGGTGAGGAGGGGTCAGTGGCCTACCTAGTAGAGAAGCCGGAGCCTGGGGTTCATCGGTCTGCAGAGCGGGTTTCCGTTCAGGCAGCCTGCGGCTTCACGGGCGATCATGCGCGCAAGTCATTCTGGAAAGGCAGCGAGATTCCAGGCCGCGAGGTGACTGCTGTGAGTATCGAGGCCCTGCGCGCGATGGGCGCCGCTCCCGACCTCCCAGGAGACAACCTCATTACGCGCGGCATCGACCTCTCGGTCCTCGGTCCCGGAGACCAGTTCCTGATTGGTGAGGTGATTCTCCGCAGGAGTTCGGCCAACCACAAACCCTGTGCGCTCTTCAAGACACGGTTTGGCGATGCGGCTTTTCGCGCCGCGGCGCAAGGTCAGCGCGGGGCCCTTTTCGAAGTCGAGCAAGGGGGCGAAGTGAACGTGGGAGACCCCATTCGAGTGGTCCGGAAACTCGCTTATGCGGTCGACCAGCTCGAGGAGACACGCGCATGAGCAAGTTGGGAGTGCTTCTGATGGCGGTCTTGGTCGTTGGCTGTTCAGAGCCGCGCGTGACATCCCTGTCTGGCCCGGAGATCTACACCGCCACCTGTGCCACCTGTCATGGTTCTGACGGTCTCGGGGTGAACAACGCTTTTCCACCGCTGGCGGGAAGTGCCTGGGTGGCCTTGCCGGACTCCCTGCTGATCCGGCTCACGCTTCGCGGCCTTCGTGGACCGATTCGCGTTGGAGAGCAAGAGTACAACAACGTGATGCCCCCAAACGATTTCCTTTCCAATGAGCAGCTGGCCGCGGTGCTGTCATTTGTGCGGCGGGAGTTCGGCCCAACGGCAGCAGCCCAGAGTCCGGATATCACGTCTTCGCAGGTTGCCGTCGAGCGAGGCCGATTCGGGGCAGGGTCCATGTGGACCATCGAAGAGCTGACCGGGTCAGGGTCAGCCCGCAGATAGCGAGCGACGCTCCCGGGCTCGGGCCACCAAATGCTCGAACACGGGAAGCAGGTCCTCAAGTTGACGCTCAGGGTGGAATTGCACGCCGATCATCGAGCCGTCCTCATTCTCGATGGCCTCGATCACGCCATCCGGGGCGCGAGCTGCCACCCTAAGCGAGGCTCCCACGTCACTCAGTGCTTGGACGTGATAGGTGTTCACCGAGCGGGTGTCGGGGCCGAGGATGGAGGCCAGCCACGTACCGGGCTCCAGGGAAATCGGATGATGCTTTCCGCCCCGGTCGCTCGAGTGGACGAGGCTCGCATCTACGGCTTCTTCGATATCCGCATGGATGGTCCCCCCGGCCTCGGCGTTGATCATCTGCATCCCGTAGCAGATGCCGAGCAGGGGAGCGTTCCGCGCTCGATGGGCCCGCAGGTACAGCCCATCGGATGCCGTCCGACGTGGGTCCGTCTCGGAGATGTCAACCGGAAGGCTGCCCACCAATCCCGTGGTGATGGCCGGGCCGCCCGTGATGACGAGCCCATCGAGGAGCGCCGTCAGTTCTTCAGCCACAGAAGCCGAAGAGGTTGCCGGCAGAATGACAGGGAGACCTCCTGCTACTTCCACAGCATCGGCATAGCGCACATCCAGGATCTGGTTGCCGTCTTTGAGGGAGGTGGTGATGCCGATAAGAGGGGAGCGCTGGGTCATGGTCACTCGGGGATGGCGGGAATCAGAAGATTGATGTCGTTGGGCGCAAGATCGGTCAGCCCGGCCAGAACGAGGCGCGTTTGTGCACCGAGCCGGGGCGGCGCAGAGAGATCGGCGCGCTTCGGGTGGAACAGCCACTGCCGAAGGCCGCGTGGCTGTGGTTCGGAGCCCAAACCCACTCTGGTACCAAGGGGCGCGGCGGCCTCCGGGCTTACCGAACTCCTCAGCAGAACCGGCCCCGCCGACTCGTCGGACAGGGCTTCGGCCACGGTTCGTATCAATCCGGCCGGGACGCGCTCAAGGTTCAACGCCGCCATGAGGTCTTTTGAAGACCAGGCGCCGGCCGCCAGCTGAAGTCCGGCGTCCAGGCGCGACCGTTCGGCTACCCGGCCCGCGTTGTCTGCCAGCTCGGCATCACTCGCAAGGTGGGTGCAGCCCAGCACTCGACAGAGGGCCTGAAACTGTCGATCGTTGCCAACAGCGAGCAGGACGGAGCCTTGGTCGGCAGTTCGAAGGACCGTGCCGTAGGGCGCAATATTCGGATGCACCGAGCCCGATCGCCGGGGCGTGATTCCCGTTCGCATCCAACTCGTTGCCTGATTAGCCAGCGATGCGAGGGCTGCGTCCAAGAGCGAAACCTCCAGATAGGCCCCCGTCCCGGAGTCTCTCCGCTTGAGCAACTGGACCAGAATGGCCTCCTTGAGATGGTGGGCCGCCATTAGGTCGATGAAGGCTACAGGCATCTTGACGGGTGGGCCATCAGGATCTCCGTTCAGGTCCATGAATCCGGACTCCGCCTGGATCACGGCGTCGTAACCGGGCCGAGCCGCGGAAGGCCCGTATCCGCTCACAGCGCCCTGAATCAGACGCGGATTCCAAGCCGCAAACACGGGAGGAGTGAGACCGAGGCGTTCTGCGCTTCCGGGGCCGAAACTGGTCAGCAGGATGTCGGCCTTCTCGACCAACTGGCGGAGCACGCCCTGTCCCGCACTGGTGCGGATGTCCAGGGCGACGGATTCCTTTCCGAAGTTGCAGGCATCGAAATAGCTGGCCGGTCTGGATCGATCCTCACCAGACCGGTACCACGCGCGCGTCACATCGCCGCCGGTCGCGGGATTCTCAATCTTGACCACCCGTGCGCCCAGCTCCGCAAAAAACTGGCCGACAGACGGGCCTGCCAGTACGGAGGCCAGCTCGACTATCAAGAGCTTATCAAGCACGGCTCAACTGCCGGGCACGCCGGGCTCTGTCATGTCACGGACATCCAGGACGTGGTCCAGTTCTTCGACAGACATGAGGTTCATCTCTAGCACCACATCGCGGACGGACCGGCGGGTCTTGGCTGCGGTCTTGGCCACGGTAGAGGCCTTGTCGTACCCGATGGTCCGGTTCAGCGCTGTCGCAATCGAAGGGTTCAACTCCAGCAACTCGCGGCAGCGCTCACGGTCAGCCTGAATGCCGTCCAAACACTTGGTGCGGAAGGCATCCGCGGCGCCGGTCAGGATGGCGATGGACTCCAACATCGCGTGGGCCATCACGGGCATCATGACGTTGAGTTCGAAGTTGCCGTGCTGCCCTCCGATGGTCATCGTGGTGTGGTTGCCCATCACGCGCGCACAGGCCATCATCATGGCCTCGCTCATTACGGGGTTGACCTTGCCGGGCATGATGCTCGATCCGGGCTGGACGGCGGGGAGCCTGATCTCGGAGAGACCGCTGGTGGGTCCGCTAGAGAGATGCCGGATATCATTGGCCATCTTCAGGAGTGAGACCGCAAGCGTGTTGAGCGATCCCGAGGCGTTGACGTAGGCGTCCTTGGCGGCCTGGGCCTCGAAGTGGTTCTCGGCCTCCTTGAACTCCAGGCCCGTGTAGGCACTGATGTGAGCAATCGTCTTTTCGGCAAAGCCGGGAGGGCAGTTGATGCCGGTGCCGGTGGCCGTTCCTCCAAGTGCTAGTTCCGCCAGCTCCCAAGAGCCCGCCCTGACCCGGCGGATGCCGTGGCGGACTTGCGAGGCGTACCCCCCGAATTCCTGACCCAGTCGGACCGGCGTGGCGTCCATAAGATGGGTGCGGCCGCTCTTGACAACGTCGTCGAATTCGGTGGCCTTCGCCTCAAACGAGGTGGCCAGCGCCTCCAGAGCCGGTATCAGATCTTTTTCGATCCCCTCTCGGGCAGCCACGTGCATGGCTGTGGGAATCACATCGTTAGACGATTGTGACGCGTTGACGTGGTCGTTCGGGTGGACCAGCTTGCTGCCTCGGTCTCCGCCAATCCGCTCGCTGGCGAGGTTACCGATGACCTCGTTCGCGTTCATGTTGCTGGACGTGCCACTGCCCGTCTGAAAGATGTCGAGCACGAACTGATCGTCCAGTTCGCCGGCAATAACGCGGTCTGACACGGCGACGATGGCATCGCGCGTAGCGTTGCCGATGAGTCCCAGCTCTGCGTTGGCCAGGGCGGCCGAGCGTTTGACTGTTCCCAGGGCGGCAATGAACCGTCGAGAGAACCGGATACCGGAGATGGGGAAGTTGTCGGCGGCCCGCTGCGTCTGCGCTCCGTAGGCAGCGTCGGCGGGTACACGGACTTCTCCTAAAGAGTCCTTTTCGATGCGGAAATCACTCATCGGGAATCGATTGGCCGTTGTGAAATCGTCGTGCCTCGACCGTTTGAAGGGCACGAACCAATATACGAGGGGTAGGTGACCGCCCGGTGTTGATACCGCTTGAATACACCCATTCGTAGCTTGCTCCCCGGCGTGCCGCGTCCTTGCACCCAGACCCCCAAGCATGAAACTGATCACCGACGTCCCGGCCATGCAGGCCGAATCTAGACGAGCGCGTTGTGCTGGCCATCGGCTGGCCCTGGTCCCGACGATGGGGTCGCTGCACGATGGCCATCTTCAATTAGTCAGGCGAGCGAGGGAGGTGGCCGACCACGTCACCGTCTCGATCTTTGTCAATCCGACTCAGTTTGCGCCAGGCGAGGACTATGAACGGTATCCACGGGATCTGGACTCGGACATGGGGCGCCTTAAGGAAGTCGGTGGAGCGGACGTGGTCTACGCGCCTCCGCCCTTGGCCATGTATCATGACGGCAGTTCCGGCCTGACTTGGGTGACCGTGGACCGGTTGACGGAACACCTTTGTGGGCCCTATCGGGCGGGGCACTTCAACGGAGTGACCACCATAGTTGGCAAATTGTTCAACGCGTGCCAGCCAGACGCTGCTGTGTTTGGTCTGAAGGATGCGCAGCAGTTCTTCGTGCTCCGGAGGATGGTCCAGGACCTGGATTTCGGGATCGAAATGGTGGGCGTTGAGACCGTCAGGGAAGAAGACGGACTCGCAATGTCATCTCGGAACCGCTACCTATCTGGCGATGCCCGGAGTCAGGCCGTGGCCGTTTCGCGATCGGTCTTTGGAGCGCGGGAGGCCATTCTGTCCGGCCGCCTGGATGCCCACGGCGTTCGTGCCCTGATGTTGGAGCCTTTCTCAGAGGCTCCTCTGGCCGAGATTGAGTATGCAGAGGTCGTAGACGGCGACTTACTGCAGCCTGTGGACCACTTCCGCGCTGGGCAAACCGTCATCGCTGCCGCGGCCGTCCGAATTGGCGGTGCGCGACTCATTGACAACGCAATTGTTGAGGTACCCTCATGGGTTGGATGAACGTGCCGGGGAAGGTGGCGGCCGTAGGTTTGTTGGTGGCACTGGTGCTCCCTGTGTCCGCACTCGGGCAGGCATCGGAGACTTGGCGCTATCCGGTTCGCGTTCAGGGGGGAGTCGGGATGATCACTGCCGCCGGAGAGCAGGTAGATGCTGGCCCGTTCGAGGCGCTCAAGGCGTTCTCCGGGCAGCTCGGGCCGGCGCGCTTGGGGGGGCGCTGGGGCTACCTGAATCCGGAGGGGGTGTGGGTGATTCAGCCTTCTTTCCGCGAAGCTGATTTGTTTACAGGCGGGGTGGCACGCGTTCGCGCGGAGCCGGGCTGGATTCTCATCGATGAGTCTGGTGCTCAGATCACCGAAAGGGCCTATGAAGACATGACCCCGCTTGGAGACGGACTTGCCGGGTATCAGGCAGGAGCCGACACGACTCCGCGCGGGCAACCCGGCCTCTGGGGCGTTTTGTCAGACGAAGGGCTGGAGCTCAGTGGTCCGGTCTTGGACGGCGTCTTTCGTCCCTCCGAAGGCCTCATCCCGGCAGAGAAGTATCGAAAACTGCTCTTCATCCGACTGGAGAAACGCTGGGGGTACGCCAATTCCACAGGCGCGTGGGTGATTCCAGCTACCTACACGAGCGTCCGCACCTTCTCGGAGGGTCTTGCGCTGGTATCGGACAGAGGCGCGGCCAGCTACCTGAATGCCCGTGGAGAGGTTGAGCTCACGCTCCCCTACCCGGCGGCTTACTCGTTTTCCGAGGGGCTCGCGCGTGTCGGTGATCAGCGGCTGACTGGATTTGTGGACCGTACTGGAGAGCTCGTGATTGGGCTTCAATTCGAGGCTGCGAAAGACTTCTCAGGAGGTCGGGCTACCGTCCGGATGGGAGGACTATGGGGATATATCGACACGGCCGGTGCCTTTTTGATTCAGCCCCGGTTCGAGGTCGCCTCATCGTTCCACGGTCCATTGGCCCGAGTGGTCGATGGGGGAAGGGAGGCGTACATCGACCGGGATGGCCGGATGGTCTGGGCGGGACGTTAGGCCGGTTGCTAGGCTGGTCGCTAAGCAGTGCCGTCCGGTCGCGGCAAGCCGCCGGCTTGGGCGAGAATTCCAGCCCGGCTCAGTCCTCGAACTTCTCGTACGCCCGGATGATGTCCTTCACCAGTCGGTGGCGGATGACATCTCCTTCGTCGAAATAGATGAAGGAGATGCCCTCGACACCCTCCAGGATATTCCGGGCCTGAATCAGGCCACTGTCTGATCGACGGGGAAGATCGGTCTGGGTAACGTCGCCCGTTATGATGGCGCGGCTGTTGGCGCCGATGCGCGTCAGAAACATCTTCATCTGCGGCGTGGTGGCGTTCTGGGCCTCATCCAGAATCACAAAGGCAGAGTTTAGCGTCCGCCCTCGCATGTAGGCCAGCGGCACGATCTCGACGATGTTCTGCTCCATCAGAGAAGCCAGGTTCTCCACCGACAGCATGTCCTCCAGCGCATCGTAGAGCGGCCTCAGGTATGGGTCGACCTTATCGCGGAAGTCGCCTGGGAGAAAGCCCAGGCGCTCGCCAGCCTCTACAGCCGGGCGGCAGAGTACGATGCGGGCAACTTGCTTGGACTTCAGGGCCGCAACAGCAAGTGCGACGGCCGTATACGTCTTTCCGGTACCAGCTGGGCCGACCGCGAACACGATGTCGTGGGTCTGGGCCGAGTCGACAAGGTTGGCCTGATTAGGGGTCTTGGCCCGAATCACTCCACCAGAAGGCGTGAATACCACGGCACTGTGGCCCGCGGCGCCCTTCGAGCCGGATCCACTGCGGTCGTCACCGAGTGCCAACATCGTCTCTACGTCCTTCTCCGTCAGAGAACCGTTCCTGTTGACGAGGACAATCATCTCATCCAGAATGCGGGCAATGCGCTTCAGCGCGGGCTCGCCGCCGCGGAGCAGCACCTGATTGCCGCGGGCCGTGATTTGGGTCTCCGGGAAGGCATCCTCGATGCGGCGGAGGTAAACGTCATTGAAGCCGAACAGAAGGAGGGGTTCGGCTTTGTCGATGAGAATGCGCCTTTCTGCCAAGAGTGTATTATCTGATTCTGATACGGGATAAACAGGACCCAACGCCCCACCGAAATGATGCCCAACCCTCCCCGCACGCTCGTTGTGGAGTTCACCAAGATGAGCGGGGCCGGCAACGACTTCATCGTTCTGGATAACCGCTTCTACTTCTTTCCGGTCGAAGAGTTGTCCGAGATGGCTATCCGCCTCTGCGCTCGGAGGGCGGGGATTGGGGCGGACGGACTTCTGGCGCTCGAGGAGTCTGAGACTGCTGATTTCCGGATGCGATACCTGAATGCCGACGGTTCAGTCGGGACAATGTGCGGGAATGGAGCGCGATGTCTGGCGCGGTACGCGGCGAATGCGGGAATGGTAGGGGCGCCACTCCGGTTTGAAACGGACGCCGGAGTCTATTCAGCCGACATGCTCCCGGACGGAGTTCGCCTCTACATCCCGGACTACCAGGGCTTTGCCAAATTGAAGGAAGATCAGGACGGGCCGGAGCGATGCTACGTATGGACCGGGACGGAGCACATAGTGGTATTTGTGGACAGCGTGGCGGAGGCCGACGTGGCCACGGTCGGTCCTCGGCTCCGCCGGACCAATGCTCCGGCAGGAGCGAACGTCAACTTCGCCGAGGTGGACGGCCAGGGTCTCCGCCTCCGCACCTTTGAGAAAGGTGTGGAGGCGGAGACCCTGGCCTGCGGTACTGGCGCGACAGCCGCGGCGGCCGCCGCACGTCTCACCGGCCGCCTGGCCGCAGAGACGGTCGACGTCCACATGCCCGGCGGAGTTCTGACCATCGGTTTCCACGCCGACGGGAGGGTCCGATACCTCGAGGGTCCCGCAGAAACTGTGTTCCGCGGGACCCTCGAGATACCGGTCTGATATGGAAGGGAGAACTAGTTGATCAGGACCGCGCGGCGGTTGTCAACGATCTCGGATCCTTCCTTCAGAGCATTGATCCACTGTGTCCGGACGCGGTTTTCAGACTGCGTCTGTAGCTGGGTGCGAAGTGATTCCATCTCGGCGGCTGGCATTTCGCCAGCTTCATGGACTTCACTGACGCCCACAACAAAGACACCGTTGGCACCTTCAATCACCCTGGACACGCCACCCGCGGCCAGGCCGAGGGCTGTACCAACGAACTGAGGGTCGCGACCCAGGGTCGGGACGACCATGTTGGTGTAGGAGAGGTTGTTGGCTGAGCGCTCCTGTTCGCCGACGGCGGCGGCAAGCCCGTCAAGTCCGCCTGCCTGCGACAAGGCGTTCTGCAAACGGTCCCGGAGGATCGCCGCCTTCTTTTCGTTGCGGACGCGCGGCTCGAGCTGCGAGCGAACTTCCTCAAACGGCTGATAGCCCGCCTCCTGAATGGCCTCGATAACGCCGACAATGAACTCATCGTTGAGCTCAATGACTTCGCTGACATCGCCTGAGCGGCCGCCGGCAAGGAAGTCCTGTAGCTCGCCACTGTTTCCGATACCCGGAATGAAGACCGAGCCGTCCTCGACCTGAACCGTTGACGGGTTCAAGCCGACACGTGCAGCTTCGGCCTCAAAGTCACCGTTCTCGATGGCGAAGTACTGAATGTCCTCCAGACGCTCTTGGGCAGCGTTCAGCGTGGCAACAGACGCGCGGAGTTCCAGCGCGAAGTCAGCAATCTGTGCTTCCTGCGTGGCGCGCTCAGTGACCTCGATAAGGTGGAACCCGAACTGCGTCGAAACCGGGCCGACTACGCTGCCGATTCGAGCGCCGAAGGCAGCCTCCTCGAAGGGCGCCACCATACGACCCGGGCCAAACCATCCCAGATCGCCACCCAGAGAGGCAGACTGATCGGAGGAGTGTTCGCGGGCCATCTCGGCAAAGTCGGCTCCGCCACGAAGCTGGCGGAGAATGTCGTTCGCCTCACGGCGAGCCTCCGCGCGGGCCTCGGCGTCATCTTCAGCGGCCCGGAACAGGATGTGACGGGCGCGAACGGCCGTTTCCTCGGGAGCACGGACATTGATGACCTTGATCAGATGAGCCTGATTGCCAGAGACAATCGGTCCGTAGACCTGACCAGGAGTCGGGTCCTCAAAGACAACGCTGGAAACAGCCTCGTCCAACTCATCGGGACGGAAATAGGCATCAGCCCAAGGGCGCTCGGAGCCATTACGAGCCAGGAATGTCGAGTCGTCGGCGGCGGCGGCAAAGGACTCGCGCAGATCGACCAGATCATCCAGCGTCGCGGCCGTATCGGCGGCGGTGGGATTCTTGTCTACCGAGACGTACCGGTACGTGTACGAACGCTTGCGGGCAAAGTCCTCCCGGTTGGCATCGTAGAAACGTTGGAGGTCGCGATCGGAGAAACTCACCGAATCGTTCGGGACGGTGGTATACCGAAGAGCGACAAAGCGGACGTCTACCGCGCGGTTACGACGCACGTATTCCGCGGTAAGGTCGGCATCCGAAATCCGGACTGAAGCCGTCACCAGCTTGTCCAGTTTTTCGCGGAGCCGCTCCTGACGGAGATAGTCCTCGATATTCAGCCAATCCTCCCGAGCGTCGGGGTTCTCGACAAAGTTTTGCAGTAGGGACCGATCCACGCCGCCCGCACCATCGCCGAAATACAGCTTGATGATGGGGTGGGGGTCTGTGCCCTGAATCATTTGGACGACCTCCTGATCCGAAACTTGAAGACCCAAACGGGTCATCTCCTGCTCGCGCAGTTTGGTCTCAATCAGATTGTCGAACACCCGTTGCCGGGTTTGATCCAGCATCTGGGGAGGCATGCTCCCGCCAGACTGCTGCGAATAATTGCTGACCTGCCCGTCAAGAGCCTGGCTGTACTCTTCAAAAGTGATGTTATCACCGTTGACCGAGGCAATGTTGTTGCCGGCAAAGCCGACCACATCAAGGCCTCCGGAGTCTTGAAGGACCCAGATGACGCCAAAGGCAAAAACGAGTATCCAGAGGACGACGCCGGTGTTTTCCCGGAGTCGGTTCATCACACCCATGCTGAACCAGGTAGTTGAGTGGTGAGAGAACGGAGCGTAGGACTCCGACGAATTTAGCCGCGGGTATACCCGACTTCATTCCGTTTGTTCGGCTTAACCGAATGCGCGGAAATGGCGGGTAGTTTCCGCCAAACGGAAAGGTGGTCAGGCAGCCTTGCTGCCCATCTTGGCCAGGTGTGATCTCAGTTGAATGAGCACCTTGCCTAGAATTTGAGAGATCCGCGCCTCGGTCCGGTCCATCAGGCCGGCGATTTCCCTGAGCGTGAGATTCTCGAAGTAGTAGAGCGCCACAATAGTCTGCTCGCGTTCCGGCAGGTCATTGATAAGCGTTTGGATGTATTCTGATAGCGACTTCCGGTCAATCTTCTCGAAGGCCTCGAAGGTTTCCTCATTCGGAATCGACTCGATGATCGTCTGATCACCTTCCTTGTCAATCGGGGCGTGAAGCGAGAGAGAGAATCGGCACTGCGCATCGCGCAACAGCGAGTGGTAGTCGGGAAGTGAAATACCTAGGTAGTCGGCGACATCGCCATCAGTGGGCTCACCGCCCAGTACCTGACGAAGTGTGTCCATGGCCCGGTGGGCCTCGGCCAAACGTCGACGGCGCTCGCGGGGGAGGGCGTCGATGGACCGGAGATAGTCAACCAGAGCGCCTCGGACACGTCCGTAGGCGTAGGAAACGAACGGAGTCCCGCGTTCGGGATCATAACCGTCAAGTGCCTGCAGAAGTCCAAGCAGGCCTACGTTTTCAAGGTCCTCTCGCGAGGCGAGGGGGTGGTCGGGTACGCTAAGGCGCCCCACGATCGAACGCACCAAGGGTACGGCAGCCATGACGACGGCCTCTCGGTTCGAGGGAGTGGGGTCCTCTACGAACGCAACGGCAACACCTTGAAGATCTGCTCTGGCCATGATGGTTCAGCGCTTGAGTATGGTCAGGCCGCCTTGGCGTCCTGTTCGCCGGACGCAGAGGCAGAAGCCTCCGATGTCTCGTCCGATCGGGATTGTGGGGCCTGTTGGCTGGAATTACTGTTCTGGGTAGCTGCTGCCTGCTCCAGGAGTCGTTGGATCACGACATCGCCAAGAAGTAGAACAACGTAGACCGCCAGCCCTGCACCGGCTCCAGTTAGCACGGCCTTTTCAACCGGAGCACTCGACAGCATCTGATTCACAAAAGTGAGTATGCCGATCAAGCCGCTGAATTGGGAAAAGAGGGCGCGCATGGAATGGGGGTTACAGGTCCGATTAGAAGGGATGCAACTAGTGTGCCTGAAGGCATCAGTTCATTGCCAAAGGCGCGAGAGTCTGAAAGAGACCGCATCGAACCCGGCCTGCCAAGTCCTCGAAGGCCCTTGCGACGGCCATACTTTCACCGATAGCGGGAATCTGCTTCCGGACGGAGGCACGGACGGCCCCGGAAAAAGGTACCCAGCCGCCGTACAGGATCTTCCGATCCAGAAAGTGTGAGGTGAGCGCAGAGAAGCGTTCCATGACATCGGCGGCTTCCAGGGCGGAATCAACCATGTTCACCACGCCGGCCAATGGATAGGAGGAATCGTGATGCCAGGTCAGCTTGGCAAGCGCGTAAGCGTCGGCGACGGCCGTAGGCTCGTCCACCAGGACCAGCAATCCTGCGTCTGCACGGTCGAGCGCCCACCGTACGGTGGGTCCAATTCCGGCAGGAGCATCAATCAGAATGAGATCGGCTTGGCTCCGTAGGAGAATCAGCTGGCTCTCGAGGCAGTCCAGAGCATCTGCGGGGTCCAGTTCGGGGTCCGGCGTGATGAGTTGTACTGGCGATCCCGGCCCAACCAGGTAGGCGCAGGAGCCCTGTCCGATGTCCGCGTCAAGAAGGGCAACTCGCCGGCCCCCTGAGGCCAGGGTTGTTGCGAGATTCACCGCAAGGACACTTTTTCCAACACCGCCTTTTCCAGACACGACCGTCACTACGCGCGTGTCTTGTCCGCCGTCATTAAACATGGCAGACCGTCGCAGCAAAGGCCTTCGGAGAGTAGGGTTCTAGGTGTCCCTCCGGCTGTCCGGATCGAACCAGAGCAGAGACTGGGATATTCATTTCAATCAGTCGCTCGGTTACATAGCCGAGAGTCGAGGCGCTGTCGATGTGGGTGAGAATCACTGAATCGGAGACCTCGCGGTCGCTAGTCGATCCTGACCCAGCGGCCCGGGCATCGATAACCTGCCGAACATGTGCGTCCAAACCCTTGGGTACTCTGAAGCCAGCGGGCGTATCGATCAGTACTTCGCCATCCAGAGCGGCTAGCGCTGATGGAAGGGCTTCGCGGCTACAGCGAACCACGTGCAGATCGAATGATTCGAACATAGAAGTGGGATCCTGCCATCCGCGGAGATCGCTAGTCCGTGGTGCTACCACAACGATGGAGGGGGCCCGGCGGCCAGCCCGGATTCGGGACAAAGCGCTACGAAGCACCAGTGCCGTTTTGCCTGCACCGGCTTCGCCAGTGAACAAGACACGGGACGGGGCCCGTCCTGTAGTTTTAGGAGGGAGATACTCGGCCAGCATCTGGACCGCGTCCTGGATACCGTAATGAAGAGACGCCTCCGCAAGAAGGCGGGCTCTCTTGGGTCGGATACCCTGACGAATCAGCTGTCCAAAGAGGGGTGCGCGCGTCGGATCGCGCTGGTCTTCTAAAGGCGCTTCTGCCGGAGCCGTCGGCTCCAGGTCGGCGGCGGTCTCTCGGCCACTTGAGATGTGTGCGAACACTTCGGTGGCAGGCCTGATGCGTCGTTCCAAGAGCGCCCCCGTGCCACGAGCTGAGCGTCGAAGGGCGCCAGGTGGCGGCGTGACCGCAATCTCTGACGCAGTCGAGCGCCCGGAAATCGCTGGCCGCCTCGAAGAGAGAAGGCCTCCTGCGGAGTCCGTATTCCAAGATGCAACGCCGGTGCCACCAGATTCGCTCGCGGCAGCCTGAAGCAGGTCGGCGACAACCAGATCGACGGGTGCAGCCGCGGCCGGTTCAGCATTGCGAATGCCGACAGCGATGCGCGCCCGCTGTCCCGGTGTCGGGGGCTGAGCCTGAAGCATGACCACGGAATCTCCCCAGAGGCTGCGAGCCTCGGCGAGCGCATCGGAGATGGATGTTCCGGTAAGTGTTTTAATCTCCATAACTAGGCGGCTGCGGCTACGGCTTCGAGTCTGTCAAAACTGACTTGCCCGACAATGTCCACTTGGACGTCGGAGAGCAGATCGTGGTAAGAGAGCACCACAATCTCCTGGATCATTGGAGCCAGAAAGCCAAATAGGGTGGGGCGGAGGACGGGGGATGCCAGCAGGATGGGCGTGTGACCCTCGGCGAGCATTTCCCGGGCATAGTTCTTAGCGGATTCCACAAGTGCCTCTGCACGCTGCGGAGGCAGGCCCAGCGTACCGGCCTGCAATTCGCCGGTCTTGGCACGGCCAAGCAGTTCCTGCTCGACGGAGGGTTCCAGGACGAGCGCGCGGACAATACTGTCGGGGTCTGCAAACTGGCGTGTGATGGTCGGCGCCAGCGCTGCACGGACGTACTCGGTGAGCACGTCGATATTCTTGGTGTTCGGGATGTTGTCGGCCAAGGCTTCCAGAATCGAGATGAGGTCCCGGATCGGAATGGACTCGCGGAGCAGGCGCTTGAGCACCTTCTGAATCGAACCAATGGAGAGCTGATCGGGGACCAGCTCCTCCACGAGAGCGGGAGCGGTCTCCTGGACCTTGTCGATAAGCTTCTTGACCTCCTGGCGGTCCAGCAACTGGTAGGCCGACTTGCGGAGGATTTCGAGCAGATGGGTAGTGACAACCGCCGGAGCCTCGACTAGAGAGAGGCCCATGCGTTCGGCGTCTGGCAGGTGGCGCTGAGATACCCAGATGGCAGGGAGTCCAAAGGTCGGGTCCTTGACCTCGATGCCGGGAGGCAACGAGCCGGAGCCCTCTGGGACCAGGGCCAGGTGGTAATTCGGAAGCACTTCGCCCTCGGCAATGGGGTTGCCTTTGAGCTTGATCACATACTTGTTGGATCCCAGGGCGACGTTGTCCCGGATCCGAATTGGAGGAACTACGATGCCGAGTTCCATGGCCAGCTGCTGACGCAGGAGGCGGACGCGCTCCAGCAGATCGCCGGACTGGTTGGGGTCGACGATGGGGATCAGCGCATAGCCGATTTCGAGTTCGAGGGGATCCACCAGCAGTAGATCTGACGGCTTGTCCTCCTTGTCCGGCTCGTCCTCTTCGGCCTGCTTGGCCTGAGCAGTGGCTACTTCCGATGCCGCCTCTTCGCTTTCTATCTGTAGTCTGCGCCGACCGAGGTAGATGAGACCGCCCGCCAACAACCAGAAAGGAGTGATGGGAAGCCCAGGAACCACGCCAATCAGTGCCAGAAAACCGCCCGTGATGAGCAGTGGATAGGGTCTGCTGAACAGCTGCAGCTTGAAGTCGGTCGCGAGATTGGTGGAGCCACTGGCCCTGGACACGATGATACCGGCGGCGGTCGAGATCAACAGGGCGGGTATCTGCGAGACCAGGCCATCACCAATAGAGAGGAGCACGAACGTGCTGGCCGCTTCGCCGGCACCGAGACCGAGTTGGACGATTCCGACGATCAGTCCACCAACGATGTTGATGGCGGTGATAATGAGTCCTGCAATGGCGTCTCCGCGGACAAACTTGCTGGCGCCGTCCATTGCGCCGTAGAAATCGGCTTCGCGCCCAACCTCGTCACGACGTGTCCGGGCGGTGTCGTCATCAATCAAACCCGCATTGAGGTCTGCGTCGATGGCCATCTGCTTGCCGGGAAGGGCATCGAGCGTAAACCGGGCCGCGACCTCAGCGATTCGTCCAGAACCCTTTGTGATGACCACAAAGTTGATGATCACCAGGACCAAGAAGATGATCGTTCCAACCACGTAGTTGCCGGCAACGACAATGTCGCCGAAGGCCTGGATCAGCTCACCGGCCTTGGCCTCACTTAGGATGAGCCGGGTCGAGGCCACATTCAGCGAGAGTCGGAACAGCGTGGTAACCAGAAGCAGCCCCGGAAAGACGGCAAAATCGAGCGGCCTCTCGGCATAAAATGCCGTCAGGAGCACCGCCAGACTGATGGCAATATTGGTAGCCAGCAGGAGATCCAGAATGAACTCCGGCAGCGGAATAACCAGCACCAACAGGATGCTGACAAACGTCGTCGCGATCACAGCTTCGACGTTGGCACTCGTGCCAGAATCGTCAACTGAAGCTAATTTGGGGGTGATCTTGGCCACAGACTTGGTTGGAGCGGGGTGGGGTTAGTTGAGTGAGAGACCCTTCTGGCGATAGATTTCCGCCAGGATTGTGGCTACTGCGGGATACAGATCCGCGGGTATCTCAGCCATCTCTTCTACGGTGTGATACAAAGCCCGGGCCAACGGCCGGTCTTCGACCATCGGAACCTCATATTCGAAGGCAAGGGACTTGATGCGGAGCGCCCGCTTGCGGATACCCTTGGCCAGGACAAAGGGCGCGGTAGACTCTTCCGGATCGTACCGGAGCATCACGGCAAAGTGAGTCGGGTTCGTGATGACGACGTCTGCCTTCAGAATGGCGTGGTCCAACCGCGGCCGGCGCTTCATCTCCATGGCCAGCTGCTTCCGGCGCGACTTGACGTGCGGATCTCCATCCGACTGGCGGGACTCGTCCTTGACCTCCTGCTTGCTCATCTTCAGGTCCTCGTGGTACTTCCACTTCTCGAAGGCGGCGTCCACCACGGAGAGCAACAGCAGCACCATGAGGAGCTTGTAGACCATGATGGCCATCCAGGTCCCAGCGAGCCCTACGATCTCGGGCATCGCCAGAGCGGGTAGCATCAGGATCTCGTCCATGCGGCCCGATATTTCGGCGTATGCGACAGGCCCAACGATGGCGATCTTGACGACGGCCTTGATGGTATTGAAGGCGCCCTTAGCAGAGAATATCCGCTTGAACCCCTTGAGAGGGGAAACCCTGTCTGGCTTGGGTTCGAGCGGTTTCGTGGTCACGTTCCAACCGCTCTGCGCCAACTGAATGCCGATGGAGGTGACCAGAATGGAGCCTACGAACGGCGCCAGGATCATCGCCGTCTCCATCCCGATATCCTGCAGGATGGAAGGCATGGAACTCAGATTGACCGGCGTGGTGGCCGAGGCCAAGAACGTCCGCGCGGCCATGGTCTTCAGGGTGTCAAAAGCCAGAGGCATGAAGGTCACAATCATGGTCACACCCGTCATCAGAAGCGCGATCGACGTCACGTCCTGCGACTTGAACAGATTGCCATCCTCTCGGGCCTTGCGTATTCGACCCGGCGTGGGGTCAAAAATCTTATCTGATTTGTCTTCACTCATGACCCGAGGACGCTCAGCAGGTCAAGGACGTTGGTGGCCATGTTGTCCAGCAGCTCGGGCGCAAGAGGCACCAAGTTCTGCACGAAAAGGACAGCAAGGCTCAGCCCGATCAATAGCTTGATCGGCATGCCCAATGAGAAGATGTCAGCCTGGGGGACCACCCGGGCAAAGATGCCCATTGCCGATTCCACCAGAAAGAAGGTGACCATGAAAGGGGAGGCCAGGCGGAGGCCTGTCGTAAACAGCCCACCGGCCATCTTCAGGAGTTGGGGGCCTGTGGCCGTGATATTGCCGCCGGCCAGCGGGACGGCATCGAACGAATAGACCAGCCCCTCCAGCAGCACGTGCTGCCCATCCAGGGCAATGAAGATCATCAGGAACGCCATCATCAGAAGGCGTCCGAGCGGATTGGTATTCGAGTTCGTGGTCGGATCGAAAACCTGAGCCATCGCAAGGCCCATCTGGAATCCGAGGACGTCCGAGGCATACTGCACGCCCCAGAAGAGAAACTGGGCGGCAAAGCCAATGGCGATGCCGGTCAGCATCTCAGTTCCAATCGCCACAACAAGGCCGAGGGGCCGGGCGATCAGATGCGCGGGGGGTGGGGTCACAAAGCCCACGACCACCCAGGACAGCAGGATGGCCAGGAGGAGGCGGAGCTTCACTGGAATCGACTTGTGCCCGAAAAACGGGGCAGCCGACATCATGCCGGCTACGCGCACAAAGATCAGGAAGATGGCTGCAATCCTGACGGGATCGAGCAGGTCCTCAGGAGTCAATGGGATACGTTCGGTATGAAGGTGAAGACCTGAGTGGTGAAGTCTGTCATCATCTCAAGCATCCAGGGCGTCAGGAGGAGTAGGACTCCGCCGACAATGGCAATCTTGGGGATGTAACTCAGGGTCATCTCCTGCATCGAGGTCACCGCCTGGAAGAGCGAAACACAAATACCAACACAGAGTGCGGAAATGAGGAGGGGTCCTGCCAGCATGACGGCCAACATCATGGACTGAGAGACCCAGTAAAGAGCGACGTCTACATTCATTTTCGTGGGGTTGTGAGGCTCTTAGGAGCCGATGTAGGCGCGGACCACCGATTCGACAATGAGATACCAGCCGTCCGCGAGAACGAACAGCAGCAGCTTCATCGGAAGGGAGATCATGACCGGTGGAAGCATCATCATGCCCATGCTCATGAGCACGGAGGCCACGACAAGGTCCACGATGAGGAAGGGCAGGAAGATCATGAACCCGATCTGGAAGGCGATTCGGAGTTCACTGATCACATAGGCTGGGACCAGGACGTAAAGTGGGGTGTCATCCCCATTCTGGAAGGAGTTGACCTTGGCCATGTCCATGAACAGGAGCAGATCCTTAGGCCGGGTCTGCGTCAGCATGAACTTCTTGATGGGCTTGGAGGCATTCGCAAAGGCCACTTCCTGACTGATCTGGCCGTTCATGTAGGGGTCGAGCGCGTTTTGATTTATCTCCGTGAAGACCGGCGCCATGATGAACATGGTCAGGAAGATGGCTAGGCCAATCAGCACCTGGGTTGGTGGGGATTGGGCCGTGCCCATTGCCTGCCGGAGAATGCCTAGGATCACCACGAGACGGGTGAAGCTGGTCATCAGGATGACGATGGCCGGTGCCAGCGAAAGCACGGTCAGCAGCAGAAGCAGCTGAATGGGAAGGGCGTAGCCTTCAGAGTCGGGGTCTCCCAGGCTGATGGAAGGCAGCTGGGAGAGCATGCCGGGTGACAGGCCTTGTGGGGCAGCCTGCCCGGTGGCAGCCTGTCCGGACGGGAGCTGTGTCTGTGGCGTTGCTGTCTGAGTCTGCTGGGCTAGAGCCGGGAGTACCGGCATCAGCGTGAGGACCGAGATCAGGAAGAGCGGGAGGAAGCGGGCTCTCGACATATCAGTTAGTGGCGCCAGTGGGCGGATAAAGGGTGTTGGCCTTGTAGGTCTTGTTGCCGGCGTAGCGTCTCAGGACGTGCATGAAGTCAGGGCCGTCCGAGATGGCCGAGGCAGTGGCGATGGTCCACTCCGGGATTTCAACGCCGGGCGGAAAATCTTCCTTGGCCGGATGGGCTGGGAGCCAGTCGTCATCGTGCGCTATCGCCTCCTTCTCAGCCCTCCGAGCTGTATGGCTGGCGCGAAACGAAGAGGCGAGTTCGATCAGGGTCGTCCGCAGTGAAGGACGCTCGGAAGTGGCCTGGATAACCGTGCTCGGAAATTCGGCGGCCGGATAGGCTTTGAGCAGGTTGATGCTCCCATTGGCCACGCCAAGAAGCAAAACCTCATCGGCACATCGTAGCAGTTGGACCTGCTGCTGAGGGCCGAGTTTGAATCGGCCGAGTTCCGTGAGTTGCGCCGCACTGGAATCGGTCGATTTTTTGTTCTTCAGCCAAAGCGCCCACGTTCCGGCAATACCCAGGAGCGCGAGGACAAGCATGTATCCTGGGCCAAAGAGGCTTCGAGCCGCCGGTGCGAGCAGACCAGAGTCCACCGGCACTTTGAAGTCGGCGAGAGCCTCGGTGGCCCCGGCTGTAGCCGCGAGCAACTCGCCCTCGGGCGAGACACCTGGAGTTTGGGTGGGGAGGGAGGAGGCGCTCTGCTCAGTCTGCTGTGTCGCCGCCGCAGTTGGAGGCTCGGAATCGGACAGGAAAGCGATAGCTGACCAGACGATTACTAGTAGAACGCTCAGCATCAGGGCACGACGAAGACTCTCCTTGGCGGAGGAACCGGCTTCGGTGGGCGGAAAATTTGTGCGCATGCTCGGCATCGTTTACAACGTGACAGGGCCTGAGAGACCAAAAACGGTCTTTCCGTGCCCTGCCGGGTTGTGATGCCAAAAGGATGCCAGCTAGCCGCCGGCCGATATGTGTCAGCGAGTTACCGGACCAATTTGGCCGCACCTCGTGCAGCCAGTGCTGTGATGCGAACACCAAATTGCTCGTCAATTACCACGGCTTCGCCTTCGGCGATAAGACGGTTATTGGCGAAAACCTGCAGCGGCTCACCAACGAGTTTTTCGAGTTCCAGTACGCTTCCATTGGTAAGGCGAAGGATGTCGGACAAGGCCATGCGCCGACGTCCCAGTTCTACGGTCACTTCCAGTTCTACGCCGGCAAGCAGGCCGAGATTGGCGGCGCCACTCGTTGCGGAGGACTCGGCGCCCAGCTCTGGAAACGCAGCAGCCTGAACCTGAATGCGCGGTTCACTGGGGGCTAGGGGAGACGCATCTTTAGAACCGTAAGACTTGGCATCGTGCGGAGTACCCGCGGGTCCGGTTGCTTGAACCGGATCAGCCGCACGGGCTTGGTCGGCCGGGTCTGGGTTGTCTTCCATGGTATCCGTCTGCGGAGGGGTCGATTGCTCACTATCAGTTTCGACCTGGATTTCGGAATCTTGAGCATCTGCTTTGGAAACCAGGACAAAGCCGTGCAAGAGTGAGCCCTCCCACTCCATGAAGAAGGGGAGTTTGTAGGTGATCGATTCGACCACAGACTCATCTAGGTCCTCACCCGGACCCTTTATCTGAAGCGGTGCACAATCCACTGGGGAGCCGTGCGCCTCGAAATGGGAGCGGACGGCTGTGACGAAAAGGCCGCTGAGCTCCATAAAGATCTCCTGATAGTCGCCGTCAGCAGCCCTTGTCTGGACGCCCAGCTTCAGGCCCGCGATCAAGGGCAACCACTCTGGATGCAGCAAGACCGCAAAGCGGTGGTCCTCAGGGTAGATACCCAAGAGAGACCGCGAGTCTTCCCGGATTTCAGCCGTGTCAGCCGCACCGAGCTGGCTGAATTTTAACGGG
>JBLFXH010000002.1:0-59060 GCA_047611125.1 Rhodothermales bacterium | reverse complement strand
CCGGGTAAGTCGCCGGCTACGAGGTCGCCGGTGAGATCACCTTCGAGCGAGTTGAAGCCTACGTCGCCGAGACTGAGTTCGAGTGTCAGACCCGAGATGGCCTCGCCGCCCTGGTTGTTGACATCTATCACGAAGTAGTCATTATGGGAATCGGCCACATCCACGGAAACTGAATTCCGAAGGGTCCACCAGCGTAAGACTTCATTTACGGTGGCCATCCAGGTACCGCGCTCTTGGGCCAGACCAATCACGTCACGCAGTTGGCCGGTCTTGGCGGACCCGGAGCGCTCGGACTCGGGATGGAAAGGCAGGATGTAGACTCCACCGGCACGCTCCACTTCGTGGAACCGGGTGACATAGTCCTTCATTCCGTTATCCAGGGGCATCAGGACTGCTGGTGTCGGCGCGACGGCCGCCACACGACGCGGCTCGCGAGTCTGACGACGACGGGACCGCAGGAATGCGAGATCCACCTGCTCAGTGGCCGAGGCTTGCAGCGCCCGGTAGTCCACGTCTTCCCACCAGCGAACTGCGGTTGGCGCAAGGCTCTGCCCGTTGGGCATCAGGAGATAGTTGTAGCCGCCTTCGACGGCAGCACGTAGCGTGTTGCCATCGTGGTAGCCACCCGGCGGATAGAGACCAACCTGGGTACCGCCGAGGGATCCGCTTGCGCGGGACATACGGCCGGCTTGAACCTCAAGGGGCTGACCCAGAAGGACGTTGTCTGACTCGGCGGCGATGGCCACTTCTCCGAGTTGACCCATGGCGGCCACGAGATCGGGAAAGCCAAGGGCTTCGTCGGTGGTCAGGAAGAAGGTGGCAGGCACGCGCTGGGTTTGTAGCAGACTCAGGAATTCTTCCCAGCCAGCCATGTACTGTAGTGGGGCCATCCCGACCGTCGGCAGCGCCGCTATGGCGAGGGCCGATTGTGCGAGCTCGGGCCAAGGACGAACCGATACGCTGCGGGCGCCGGTCAAGAGAGCAATTGCATTGGCCATCATCCGCTGGTAGGCGGCCTGATGAGCGCGTTCGCGGGAGACATCCTGAGGACCAAAGCGGGTCCACAGTGCCATGCCGTCGCCCTTCTTGTTGAGCATCATCAGGGAGAGCTCAGAGAAGAGGCCATCGTCCCGACCACTGTAGGAGTAGGGAGTACCAAGCGGGGTACCGGTCACAGGGCGCGCCGCGGTGAGACCGGGCATTGAAGCCAGGTTCAACCGGAATCCGGGAGGAACTCCGAGGCCTACTGGAGTCGCACCGTCTACACTGTGTAGGAGGCCAAAGGGCTGCTGTGGGACTCGCGTCACCAGCTCAGCACCCAGCAGATCGGAGAAGAAGGAGTCTTCCACCGTACGGCCGCGCTCGTCGTATCGACCCAGCGAACCGGAGGCGATGACCGAGCCACCGCGATCCACGAATTTCAGAATCTCCTTGCGTTGGCGGCCTGAAAGCGCATCGCCAGCGGGCATGATCAACAGATCGTAGTCCTTGTGGCTGAGGCCCTTGCCAACTTCGGAATCGTTGACGGTCACGTACGGTAGCTGAAGTCCCAGAAGGAAAACCTCCCAGAAGTACACGGCGTCCCGGACGCGGGAGGACTCCAGCGTCGAAATGCCTTTGGCCTGCTCGGAGACCAGTAGAGCCACGCGGGGCTCGTCATTGTCCCAGAGGTTGCCGACCGTGTGGCTCACGCCCGGAGCTGGCTTGGCGAGCGTCAGGGTCGCGTCGACGGCCTGCGCGCTTGCGTTGCGGGTGATCCCCAGTCCAGCTACAATGATGACAGCCAGAGTGAGGAGACGCACGATGTGTTTGATCTCTGTCATAGTTCTAGCGGTCCTGGCGGAACGGATCGGTCTCAGGGCCGATGAGGTCAATGTGGAAGATCCGGTACTGCTGCGGCTTCAGCTCGGTGATGGGCATCACGAGCACAGTGCCGTTCTCGTGCAGTTCGTAGGACGGAATGTCCTCTCCTTCGCCGAACACCTTAAAGATGTTGATCAGCTCTGGGCGGATATTTACAGACTCGACAGAGCGTCCCAGCGCGATGCTGATGGAGGCGTTCTGCGCGATGTCTCCGTTGTCATTCGACACCCGGACGAAAATCCGAGATGGACCCCGCTGCTCAACGTCAGCATTCAGTCCCTCATGGAGCCTCCACCAGTGGGCAATCTGGTCGCCGGAGGCGTTCCAGAAGTTGCCACTCTTCAGGGTCCTTGCCACGCCCCTGAGGACGCCGACGTTCTGACCCAACAGCTCACCAGAGTAGACCATATTGAACAGGCCACCTTCATATTCAGCCCGGCGGATGCCGTCCTGAATCAGGCTTGAGGCCAAGTCCATCGAGATGGTGGCATCGCCACCCAGAATATCTTTGTCGCTCCGAGTGGTCACGCCAATACGGGTGAGGGACTCGAAGGGCTCGCCCATCACCTTCGGCGTCGTACGACGACCGATTGAGTCAGGCATGAAGTAGGTATAGACGCCAGCGTCCACCAGACCACCCATGGTCTCGTTGCTGAGCATGCCTCGCTCGGTGGAGCGATATCCCTTGATCGGGCGGCCACCGGCCAGACCTTCCAAGGAAATGCGTAGGCGCTGCAGACGTTGCGCCTGAACAGCCGTTGATCCGTCACTGCGGGTCCGAAGCGTGTCGTAGACGCCGACATCACCCAGATCGTACATCCGACTGACGAGGGCCGACTGGCCCTGGGAGTTTTCCGGCTGCACGAAGAACGTGCCGGGGAAATTTTCGTTTTCCAGCATCTCGACGACTGGTCCCAATGCCTGGGTGTTGTCTTCGGCGACACCGGTCATCATGCCGGCTGACTTGTAGGGATACGGCCAGTCATGAACCCAGATCACCGGCTTGCGGCGCAGGTAGTTCATCATGTTGGCGAACACCTTGCCGAGCTGGAGCCAGTCTTCTGTATCATCCGGCCCGACGCCCATGGCGTTGCGCTGGAAGCCCAGGTAGACAAAGCGGCCTTCGCCATAGGTGCCGTAGGCGACACCTGTTGTGGCATCGACAGCGTCAGTGCTCACCAGGTCATCGGTGGCAAAGTCATACCAGAAGCCGCCCGACTGCGTCCGCTCGGGCTCAGTGACCCGAACCTTGACGCCCGGGTTGTAGACCTGAATCTTGACGCGATAGCCCGAAGGCACGTTGGCCGTCAGCGGCGTGTTACCGCGAAGTGTGAAGCGTCGGATACCGGCGTTCGTCCGGGGATAGGGAATCTCGGCCGTCGGGTCTCCACCAATCCAGGTGAAGTAGGTCACTTTGACAGCGTCCTGATAGGTCAGCTCGCCCGACGTGTTACGCATAGGAGCGTTCACGATTTCGGCGCGAGCATAGTCGCGGGTCGGCGGTTGCGTGCCCAGTGTGTCGTTCCACTCGTAGGTGCGGAGCGGCGGGAAGTCAGACGAGCGCGCCTCACTTCTCTGGGTCTCGCGGAAAACAAAGTCTCTGGAACTAGTCCCGTCGAAGGGGTCAGAGACTTCGTTGTCTGCGAGGTACTCGGGGAAGTAGATACCGGCCGGCGTGTGGCCTGGGAAGGTGTCTGTGTAGACGCGATAGTTACCGACGCCACGCTCCACGAATCCCTGGAACTCCAATCCGAATGCCTCTTCCACAAAGCTCCATCCACGCCAGGATCCGTCGGGACGGTAAACGCCCGGGGTCCAGGTGGCCAGAACACTACCACCGCGCTGCATGAACTCCTTGATACGCTGGATCTGGACATCTGACATCGCCCTCACAGAAGGCAGAATCAGGACGTCGTAGTCTTCCAGAGATCCTTCTTCCAGCTCACGGTCGCTGATGTCTTTGAAGGAAATCTTACGCTCTTTCTCGATGAGAAACTCGCGCCATGAAAGAAGGGTCTCGTCAACCCACGTGGTCGTGGTGTCGCGGAGGTTCAGCTCACGATGGACCTGCTTAGTGTAGTCACTCTGTAGGAGTGCCACGCTCGGCTTTGACGTCTCGCCAATCGCCAGTGGTGAGGCATCCTTGATGCTGAAGGCGCCCAGGGCGGACTCCAGCAGGAGGATGTACACCAGGATCGCGGCGGCCAAGGCGGTGACGCCGAGCGTCACGAACCAGAGCGTGTTAATCCTTTCGAGTCGAGGCAGTGCCATCGTATCGGTGGTCGGGGTGGAGGTGGATTACGGAGTGGTAGAGCCTAGAGCCAGGCGTATCCTTCGTCCTGCTGGGGCTGCTGCGGGGACTGAGGTGCCTGCTGCTGTTGCGGCTGGACCTGCTCCTGCTGCGGGTTCACCGGAACGAAGCCTTCGTCGGTGTACTCCCAGAAGAGAGAATTGGGATTCTGACCCTGCTGCTGAGGAGCCTGCAGCTGCTGACGCTGAGCCTGCTGGCCAGGGGCCGGCTGGTACATCGACGCAGGGGCCGGAGCCGTCTGCTGGATCATGGGCTGCTGGCCGCGGTCGGGAGCAACCAGAACGTGCGGCTCCTGCTGCATGTATCCGGTCTGCTGGTGCGACTCACGGGCTTTGCCCTCACGAATCTTGTAAAGGATGTAGGCGGCCACGGCGAGAATGAACGTGGCAATTGTTCCTACGAGGATGATTGTCGAGAGAATCGGGACTAGTTCCATGTTGGTAGCACCTTTGGGCGCACTTGGGTTTCAATTCGACTGACAATCATCAAGCACTGTGCCCAAAATGGTGACCGGCCTTTTTGAGCCGTTTGGAGCACTTTGTAGTTGAAAATCAGTCTCATTTTGCAACTGGGATCATTTTGAGATCCCGTTCTCTGTTATTTCGAGCCGCTTCCGATGCGCTCCAGCTTGCCCCAGCTCATGCCGATGCCGAGGAATTCCTCGACAGTTGCGAAGGTCTTACAGACGTCCACAATGAGGATGAAGAAGAGCCGATAGAAGAGCGAGTAGAAGACCAGACGTGCCTCTTCCTTCTCAACAGCAACGCAGTACAGCGCTGCAATGAGATCCAGGATGGTCAGACTGAGCCACCAATAGACCAGGTAGTAACTCATGTCGAAGACCAACGCGATGAAAATGAAGTAGGCGTTGGCGAAGATGTTCATGATGGGCCAGATGAGGGCCTCAAAGGCCATCGACCACATCACAATCGTTCCACCGAAGTTGATTGTGGGATTGAAGAAGAGATCGCGGTGCTTGCGGACGGCCTGGATGATTCCACGCGTCCAGCGGTACCGCTGCTTCAGCAGATCCACAATTTTGTCCGGCGCCTCCGTGTAGGACTTGGCATCGGGCTCGTACTCCACGCGCCATCCAGCACGGATGATCTTCAGCGTGATGTCAGCATCCTCAGCGAACGTATCGGAGCTGTACCAGCCAGCATCCACGATAGCCTGCTTGCGAAACAGACCCAGCGGACCTGGGATGATGTTCACGAGCTTGACGATGGACTGTGCGGAACGGGCCATGTTCAGGCCCTCCACGTACTCTAGCGCCTGCAGGGTCGTCCAGACGTTGTCCCGGTTGAGAACCTTCACGTTCCCGGCGATGGCGCCGAGACGCGGATCCACAAAGTGACGTATGGTCTTCCGGAGGGTATCGGGCGAAAGCTGTGAATCGCCGTCCACATTCAGGACGTAGTCATAACGGGATACCTGGATTCCGGCGTTCAGTGCTGTGGCCTTGCCACCATTGGACTTCTCGACCAGACGCACTTCGACCGTACCCTGCCTGTAGATCCCAACCAGATCGCGGGCTACCTGACGGGTGTCATCGGTTGAGCCGTCATCCACCAGCAGGATTTCGTAGTGCGGATAGTCCATCTCGAGCAGAGAGGCCACCGTTGAGTGGAGCAGCTTGCCTTCATTGAAGGCCGGCACAATGATGGACACCGGCGGCAGAAAGTTGGGGTCGTGCCCCTCTTCAATGGTGTGCTTGGTAGTGTTCAGGTACGCCATGTTCATCAGGCTCAAGTACCGGAACAGAAGGATCACCAGGAAGAGCACCAGTGCCACGATGGACGAGTACACAATCAGGCCTTTCCAAGAGAGTGATACCGGCCTATTGGTCCAGCGTGACAGGTATCCGCCTGGATCCTCCATAAAGAACCAAATGATCCCGAAGAGGACGAGCGAGAGGAATCCGTAGATGAGGATGCGCCTCACCAGAACTGATTCGTTCTCACGCGGCCCAAGCATGCCCTCGTCGGCACTGCGTACGGGCTGGAACTGCGTGCGGCTCAGAGATTCATCTCTCTGGGCAGGCGGCGCAGTTACCGGCGGGTTTTCGTTTTTCGTTTCGTCGGCCATGGTTATACCAGTTTGGCTACCGGGATGCCCCTAAAGGGTCCAGGAGAGCGCTGCAGACAACGTGAATGTGTTGTATTGATCGATGAAGCTGGTCGCTCCTGATCCCAGCGAACGAGTGGACTGTCCCAGCGAGCCGGACATGTTGAATGTCCAGTTGGCGGCTAGCCGCTTGATCCAATCCATTTCGATGCTTCGAGATACGAAGCCCGAGGAGCGGGCTACGACGCCCATTGCGCCTCGAATACGGATGTAGGATTTGAAGGGGATGTTCTTCTCGTGCTCCAGGAAGATGTCGTAGCTGGAGTAGTTGCGCGGCGAGAAGTAGAGGTCCGTCCGGGAGCGGTAGTCAATCTGGTAGTAGGTCATCCCGAACCAGGTATTGGGCACCACTTTGTAGGAGGCCTCAAGCAGGATGTTGGTCCCGAAATTGGTGTCGTTGGTCGTGCCGGGTGTCCCGAAGTTGTCACGCACCACATTGAAGGAGACGTTGCCGTGCAGACGCAGAGTCGAATCCGGCATCACGCTGGGCACCCAACCGCGGAAGTTCAACTGCGTCAGCCGCAGGTTGTATTCGCCACCTGCGGGTGACCAGAGATCGATGGCACCTTCGGTAACCCGAACGCCCACTGAACCGCGGTACACGCCCGGATCCTGGCGCAGGTAGCTGATGCCACCAAAGCCTACGGTCCGGCCGCCTTCATAGTCAAAGATGCCAACCTGGCCCGACAGCCTGTTCGTATACGAGGCGCGGTTGTACTGGACTTCCGGCGGCGTGAGATCACGATAGCCTGCTGCGAAAATCTGGTTGACGCGGCCGGCCGTTTCTGCCGAGCCGGGAATCAACTGCCGCGTGCCCTCGATAAAGTGCGAGTTCACGCCAGCCATGAATACCGTTCCGTATCCCCAAGGGATGATCAAATGCGTCTGCATGCCTTGTGCCCAACGATCATATCGCGTGCCGCCGCCGCGGGCCAACACGGCCTCGGCCACGGGAACGATGACGCCCGCAAACTCGAGACCCTTCCATTCGCCACTCTGCGCCAGGCTCTGGCGCATGCTGAGGTCCAGGGCAGCGGACCGCTCTCCAACTGCTTCGGAGGCCTCGGCCAGACGCTGGGCGTCGGCATATACCGCCTCGGCCTGCGTAAATAGACCCAATTCCCGGTAGGCGTCTGCCTGCAGGAAACGAACTTCGTAGTCACGCGGGTTGCGGGTTGCGAGATCCTCAAGCGTCCGGAGAGCGCCGGAGTAGTCGTCCCGGTAGTACTGGTTGCGGGCAATTTCTTTGGCCACATCGTATTCCCACGCCAGTTCCTGCAGAGCGTTAAGAATGGACAGGGCCGAAACGTAATCGGCGGCAGCCGAATGCACCTGAGCCAACTCCTTCAGCTCGGAACGCGAGCGGCGTCCCTGTGCCTCGAAGTAGTCCTCGTAAGCGTCAATAGACTGGTTGAAGTTGCGTGACGCCGCAAGCCTGCGAGCGGCGTTAAGAAGCTCGATCCTGTCGGCCTCGGCGGAACGGATGCGCTCGCGGGCCACCAACTGAGCGACCGTCGAGATGCGCGTGGCAAATCGGGAGTCGTTCAGCGCATCGGCTGCGCGAACATAGTTGTCGGCCATCTCCACGTCTCCGCGGAGCAGTCTGTACTCGGCCAGCACCAGAAGCAGTTCGGGATCAGTTTGACCCGTGGTGCCCATCAGATTCTCAGCGTATGCCTCTCCCAACTGGTCCAGATCTCCCTGAGAGATGGAGGCCAGGACGAACAGCCGCTGGAAGGCCGTGTTATCGGGCTGGCGGTCCAGGAGGTAGTCCGCCTGGAGCAGCGCCTGGTCGTAGTAGCCGCGAAACTGCAGGGCCTCGGCAAAGTCAGCGCGAAGTGCATCATTGCCCGGCTCTACACTCAGCAGTGCGGCGTAGGTCTCGAAGGCTTCCTCATCGCGGCCAAGCACGAGATAGTGATTGGCGATCTCCCTAAGTGCTTCCCGGTTACTGGGATTTGCCACGAGGACATCCTCCAGTTCCATGACACCCTCTTGGGCAATGGCCAGACGCATCTCTGCGATGGTCCGCAGTCGATTCTGGTATCCGGGATTGCCGGGGTCGGCATACCGCTCATCGGTCAGGATGTCGAGCGCCTCGGAGACGCGGCCGGTCTCGGCCAAGGCATCCACCAGTTGGAGCCGAACGCTCGAGTCTGAAGGGTCGAAGGCCAGGCGATAGGTTAGACGGTCAATCGCGAATATGGGCGTACCGGCGCGAACCAGTCCGTCATCCACCGAGACAAAGGCGGAAAGCCAGCGCCGGCCCTCGCCATGTGCGGCCTGGAGGGTCCTCAGCTGGTCCCAACCCTCTGCGAATCGGTTGTACTTGATCAGCTCGGTAACTAGACGGAATCGCTTCTCGTCATCGTTCGGAGTGGACCTCAGCTCGCGATACAGACGATCCACGATGAACTCCTGGACCGCAGGGGCTCGGCCTCGGCGTTCCAATGAGCGCAACCCTGCCTCGGCGCGCTGATTGAGTCGGCGCCACTGGTTGGTCCGGCGATGACGCGGGGCCAGGTAGTCAAGATTCTGATCGCCCTCGTTGTACCGGCGATTCTCCAGTAGGAGACCGACCAGTTCAAAGCGTTTGTCGTCCTGACTTGGATTCGACATTAGCTGGCGGGTCAGCACATCGATAGTGTCGGTTGACAAGCGGGACCGGCCGCCGTCATCCAACCTTGCTAGAGCGGTTGAGACCGTAGCCCAACGCGTCTTCCAGCGATCAGTGTTTCTGTGGTCGGAACGCAGGTACTCCAGATTCTGACGAGCCTCGAAGTAGCGATCATCCGTTACAAGCAGATCAACTAGCTCAAAGCGTGTTTCGTCCTTGCTCGGCTTGGCCATCAACTCCCGCGTCTTGACGTCAATCGGGAACGTTGACAATGGCTGCGGAGAGGCGGCAAGGCCTCGCGTCACGGCCTGGTCACGGCTCTTCCATTGCGCTTCGCCGCCGCGGCGATCGGCAAGCACATCCAACTGCTGACGAGCCTCGAAATAGCGCTCGGCCTCTATCAGGAGGTCTATCAACTGGTAGCGACGGGCATCGTCATCGGGGTTCGCCCGGACTTCCCGGAAAGCCACGTCGATTGGGAACGTGGATGAGCGTGCAATCACGTCTGGATTGCGGGCCTGAAGCGTACAATCCTGTGTCTCCCTATTGGAAGGATTCAAGAGCAGAGACTGTTCGCAAGCCTCGAGTGCCCCGGCGTAGTTGCCCTGCCAGAGGCGAAAGAAGCCCAGACGCATCCAGAGGTCGTCGTCCGTGGTATAGATCTCCACGTACTCGGTCGCCACGGACTCGCCCAAAGAGTTGTCACCCTGATAGTTGGCGATGGCGATCAGATAGCGCTGGACGATATCGGGCGTGCCCTGGGTCTGATCCAGATAGATGTTGTACTGATCGGCTGCCTCCCGGTAGTACTGCCCATCGAAGAGGGCGTCGGCGTAGCGAATCTGGAAGGAGAGATTGTCTGGGTTCGCCTCTACCAGTCGCCGGAGACTATTCACGTTGCCCGTATTGGGTGACCGCTGGCCACGAATTTCTTGCAGTCCGTCCAGCGCCTCCCGGTTGGCGGGGTCGACCTCGAGAACCGCACGGAAGTCGGTTTCAGCTGATGGCTCGTCCCCCATCAAACGATGAGCCTTCGCCCTCAGGAGCAAGGCTCGGGTATCGATGCTCCCGGGTTGGATGACCGTATCGAGAATGGTGACGGCCTCATCATAGCGCCCCTGCTCAATGGCAGCTTCCGCTCTCGCCTGGGCCGCAACATCCTGGGCGTATAGAGAAACAGGCATGGTCGCCACGATAATCGCGGCGACCAGACTGGCAAATAGGTACCTGTATGAGGTCATGGCGTTGGGTCGGGATTAGGCCTCATCCATCGCATAAGTGAGAAACTCATCTGCACTTTGAAATGGACGGCCGTCGGGCACCACGATCGCAGACACGGCATGCAGTAGATAATCTGCCTGCTTGGGTGCGTCTGCGCGCAGTCGGTTTTTCAGCCTAGCGAAGAAGCCCTGGGCTTCCTCAGGCTTGCTCTCAGCAAGCAGCACAACGAGGCGTTCGTTGATCGCGCTGATGAGCATGTCGTCCTGAGGGCGAAGGCTGTCTGCCACCAGGTCGATAATGAATTCGAAGTCTACCGGACCGGACTCAGAGGTCTGGTCCATGCGCATGGCCAACAGGAGGAAGGGACTGTTCTCGTCCTCCCGGTTGACGAAGAAGTTCTGGAGGCGATCGCGGAAGGGACCGCGGTCTGAATAGCGCTCGAGTGCGTCTTCCTTCTCGGGCGCCGGCGCTGCCGGTGCCGGTGCCGGTGCCGTCATATCAGGGGCAACGTGCGGAAACTTGCGGGCAGCTGGGACAACCGGCGGGCTCTCGCGAACAACCTCGGTAATCGGGGGCGCCTGTCCCGGCGTCATAACAATCTCGGCGAGATCCCAATGGCGGACAACCTGCCGCTTGATCTGGCCAATGTGTGGGATGAGCGTGAGGCGACGCTCTGTGCTCGACAGTTCCTCGTCGGCCGACTCGATATGCACGGCGCCAGTCATTTGGCCTGCCATGAAGTCAATCACGCGCCGGGACTGGGGGTTGGCCGGCTCCGGCAGCGCAACAACCACAGTGGTGTCAAGGGAGTCAATCTGCTCCAGCATCCGGATGAACTCCATGCGGAAGCGGTCGAAAGACCTGAACATCACGAACGGCATGAAGTCGTTGATGACCAGGCGGTCTGGACGCTGCTTCCGGATAATGGTCACGAGATCCCAGAGGGCCTTAGCCACCGAGTCATCGCCCATTGCCTGGGGATTCATCATCGGCGGAATCCGCATCAGGCGGATCAGGCTATCCTGTTGCGCCTGCTTCAGGTCGAACCCGATTGAGGCGGCCTGGATAACCAGGTCCTTGGGACGATCCGATGCGATAAACAGGCAGCGCTCGCCACCCTGAACACCAGTGTGCGCATAGCGCAGTGTTAGGAGGCCGCGGCCGGTAGCGGCGCGTCCGAAGGCGAGGTATGCACCTCCGCGGTAGAGTCCGCCCCATTCCTCATCGATTGGATCGATACCGGAAGAGAGCATTGCGGCGAATGCGGACATGCTTGCAGGCGTGTCTTTCATAATGAGCAGGCAGAGAATTCGATGGAGCTTGGAGCCGGAATCTCCTTCATCAAACGGTATGCCGAGATTCGCGGAGTCCTTTCGGATCGGCGAAAACAGGTCATTTCGTGTGATTTGGCTCTATTCATTGCCTTGATATCGGTTAGCCCAATCCCTGTTTGAGATCGGTATCGACACTACGGTCCCCAGATTGGAGGCCGCATGCAATGGATTGGATCGGCGGATGCTGGGAATTCTGAAGTCCTGATGCCCGACAACCTTGTAGAAGGCGGTCATTCCGGGTGGGACGTTCGACTCCTTACCTATAGGGGACACACTATCAAAGAGAGAACGGCAGGGTGCTTGCAGAGACTCTTGCAGACGGCCGCCCTGGCCTGCTCACTCTCGGTCTCACAATGATTGCGTACCGGCCTTCAGCACCTCGATCTCTTGACAGACATCATCGTTTTTGATCTGATTTGGACGATTAGCCATAATCGAAACGAGATTGGCCCGAACCTTGATGACATGATTCCCGACCGCACCGCGGCCTCACCGGATCACAGTGACGTCCGATTCCACCCGGAGACAATCCAACTCTTGCCATGAAGCGCAGCACACTTACCATGATGAATACCGCAACCCGCAATGGCGGGCTGATGTGCATTCTCCTTCTTTCTCTTCTCGTGTCGGGATGCGACATCTTTGGAGAGGCCTTCGATGAGCGCGCGCCAAGCGTGCAGATGGACCGTCCCTTTGACGGCTCCACTCTCACGGGTGCCAACACCGTCATCGCTGTCAATGCTACTGCCCTTGGGGATGAGAACTTCATCTCTTTCGTCAACGTCCAGATGGACGGCGCGCGCATTGGTGAGGCAGAGTGGGACGGGTCACGCTACGCCCTGCGCTTGAACACCTTCGAACTGGCCGACGGTCCGCACCGCATGGAAGCGGTGGCCTTTGATCGCTTTGAGGCGCGCGGCATCTCGGCACCCATCTTTGTGGACGTTGAGAACGTCAGCGCAGGAGATGGGCCGTTCCTCCACATACTTGAGCCCGAGGATGGGCAGGTGGTTTCTGGTACGGTTCGCGTTCTGGCGGAAGCAGGATCTGGCCAGCCTCCGGTTACTCGCGTTGATCTGGTGATCGACGGTATCGCCTTCTACACGACCACGACTCCGGTGGCCGGCAACGCCTACGCCTTTGACTGGGACACATCGCAGTTCACGAGCGGACCGCACGTGATTGAGATCAAAGCGTACAGTGGCGCAGGCGTATTCCTCCTCAACGGTCCCATTTCAGTAATCGTCAATGGCGACGACCCCACTGGCCAGGACGGCCCTGGCACGCTGGCATTCCGAGGCACCGGGCTCTCTGGCGATGTCAGGGGTTCGGTAGCTGTCGGTTTCAATGACGACATCTACGTGGGCTCGTCGAACAACACCCTCTACGCCTTCAATAACAACGGCGAATTGCGCTGGCAGCGTGAGACGAAGGGTCCGATTCGCTCGACCCCGGTGGTCGGCAATAACGAGGACGTCTTCGTCACCAGTGAGGATGGGCGCCTCTGGGGCTTCACCTCAGAGGGCAACGACCTGTGGGCTGTACCCTACAACAGCTCAGCGCCGCTGCGATCCTCTCCGGCCATGGGCGTAGACGGCGTGTTGTACTTCGGTGACACGTTCGGCAATCTCCACGCCGTCAACTCCTTTAACGGCCTATCAGCCTGGTCTAGCCCGGTCAAGGTCGCGGACGGCTCGATCGTAGAAGCTCCGGTGATTACCCGCGACCACACCGTGATTGTTGCTGACTCGCAGGGCCGCTTGTCGGGATATGATCGGATGGGAACGCTGCTCTGGCAGTCAATCATCCGCGGATCCGGTACCTGTGGTGGCGGGGCGGCCCGCGCTCCGATGGCACTCGCCGAGATCCAGCTCACCGTAGAACTGCCCACCGGCGAGATTCGGAGCTCCACCGAGGCGCTGGTCTACGTGATGGCCGATGACGGCTGCCTGTACGCCTACAGCGGCTTCGACGGATCGCGCCTCTGGCACTATGCACTGGGCGGCACGAAGGTCTCCGGACCCATCATTGATGGGAGTGGAACCATCTATGCCGGGACAGAGACCGGCCTCTTCGCCCTCAACGAGACGGCCGATGCGCTGACGCCTCGCCTCCGCTACAAGTTTGTGACCGACGATGTGGGAATGCCCGCCATCGACACCAACGGGGTCATTCACTTTGTGTCTGGACGTAAGGTGATGGGCATCAACACCAACGGTACCCCAAACTGGGAGTACCAGCTGAACACAGAGGCTGATGGCCCTGTGACCATCAACCGAGAGGGCACGCTACTCGTCGCCGGACGAAACGGGCACCTCTTCGGTCTCAAGACCGGCTCTGCGGGACTCGCGGGTGGCAAGTGGCCCATGTATGGGCGAAACGCGCGCCACACCGGCAGGATCGGAATTGACTCCAGCGATGGCTAGGCCTCCGGCTCCTTCTCTCGGCTCGTTACTCTCAAAGCGTCGCTCCTCCCTCAGGAGCGGCGCTTTTTGTTTTAGCCCTAGCCCAGCTGACGGGGCCTTATTGAAGCAGCAGCGAGCGCGAGCGCTCCAGCAGTCGTCCTTCGGCGTCGAAGGCATCTATCCAGACCCGGCGCACAGCATCGTCACTCATAAATCCGGCGATGCCCTCAAAGTCCAGCGTGGGCACGTCAGAGTTGACCTGACCCACCACGCCGGCCGTTTCGTCATCCCAAACCACGATCTGGTATCGCGCCGCATCCTTGATGCTCGTCCAGTTCAGCGCCACAAACGGCCCCTGCAACGCAATCATCCGAGATGGGTCCACAGACCCGGCCGCTACTTCTGCCAGTCCGCGATCAACGCCAGATCTGAACGCCACAACAACCGTGGTCGTGAACGCGGTCAGGCAAACCAGGACAATAGACGTCCACAGGAGGACGCCGAGTCGCCGGCTTGCTGTTAGCACCGGCTTGCGTCGGGGTGGGATTGTCACCGACGAAAGAAGTGGCCTCGAAGAGTCGCGCCGGTCGCCTTCCGATTCCATCAGTTGGTTGGCGGCGTAGAGTAGGTCCCGGGCATCCTCGTTTGAACGTAGGAATTCCGCTATCTCGTTTCGCCTGGCGGATGACAATCTGCCGGCCAAATAGGCCGCCAGGGTATATTCGTCAATACCGCGATCTGCAAGTCGCATGGGTTGGAGGGCTTGGTGGGTGTACATCGGTCTCGCACGGGAGTCAGTTGGAAGCATGTCCCGGCAAGAAGGGAGTACGGGTAATTGTGTCCGATTTGTGTTAGTCGGATGATTCGGGCTTGTGTGATTGCCCCTTGATTGGTCCCGATCCTCCCATCATATTTCGGACATGGATTCAGATCTTCGCTCTATACAGGAAGCCCGCCAACTGCTGCGCGCTGCGCGCACCGCCGCGCACGAGGCAAAGAAGCTCGACCAGGTTGCGGTCGATCGGATTGTGGGGGCCATGGTGCGGGCCGGCGCGTCGCAGGCTGATCGGTTAGGAAAGATGGCGCACGAGGAAACCGGCTTTGGGCGACCGGAAAGCAAGAAGGCCAAGAATCTCTTCGCCACAGAAACCCTGCATGAGCGAATGGAGGGCATGCGCACGGTCGGCGTAATTCGGAAACTGGAGAACGATACTATTTGGGAGGTCGCCAGCCCGATGGGGGTTGTAGCGGCCTTGGTCCCCTCGACCAATCCCACATCGACGGCCATGTATAAGGCCATCATTGCGGCAAAGTCCAGATGTGCTGTTGTGATGAGCCCGCACCCGCGGGCCAAGAATTGCACCGCAGCAGCGTTGGACGTGGTAGCCCAAGCCGCCCACAAGGCGGGCGCACCAAAGGGCCTGTTTGCCTGCATGACTGAGGTCAGCCTAGCCGGAACGCAAGCGCTGCTGGAAGACCCTGAGGTTGACCTGATTCTGGCAACCGGAGGTTCGGCCATGGTAAAAGCGGCCTATTCCAAGGGAAAGCCGGCCTACGGGGTCGGGTCGGGAAACGTGCCGGCCTACGTAGACCGGAGCGCTGACGTAGCCAAGGCTGCGAAAGACCTTGTCTATGGCGCCAGTTTTGACTGGGGCACGCTTTGCTCCACGGAGCGAAGCATTGTCTGCGACCTGCCCGTCAAGAAAGCGCTACTGGAGGGGCTGCGAGCCGCAGGAGCTCATCTGGTAACGGCCAAGGAACGGCCCCTGCTTGAGGCGGCCGTCGTTGTGAACGGGTCCCTGAATATTGAGCAGGTCGGCAAGTCTCCCGAAGCCATCGCGGAAATGAGTGGATTCCGTGTCCCGAGGGGGACGCGCGCCCTGGTTGCTGAATCAACGGTCGTAGGATCTGCCGACCCGCTGTCCCGAGAGACGCTCTCTCCTATTCTGACGCTGTATACCGTTGATGGATGGGAAGCTGGCTGTGATCGGTGCATGGAAGTACTGATGTACGGCGGCATGGGGCACACGCTCGCCATTCACGCCACCAACGAGCGCATTATTGAGGCCTTCGCCATCCAAAAACCTGCGATGCGCATCGTGGTGAACTCTGTCTCGGCGCTGGGCTCTGTCGGCCTTACCACGAGGCTCTTTCCCGCCATGACTCTGGGGCCTGGCACCGTCGGCGGCTCAATTACCAGCGACAACATCTCGCCGCTACACCTGCTGAACATCAAGCGGGTGGCATTTGAAACCAGCCCCGTGACCAGCCGCGCCCGGTCCACCCAGGCGCAGGCTCCCCAAAAATCAGGAAGCAACATGGCTCATCGGCCGAAGAAGAGCGCACCCGCGGGAGGCAAGGACTCCCGGACATCATGGATATCGGAGATCGAAGACCGATTGCGAGCGCGAGCGGGGAATCCGGCTACTGGCGCTCCGTCAGCGAGCCGGCGGGGTAGCTCCTCGGCGCAGCGGGCGGCCCCGCCGGCTCAGCCAGCAGCCCCGGAGCAGCGGGCGGGCCAAGCGGCGCCACCAAAGGCCGGGGGAGGCGGGAAAAGCGATGCCCAACCTGGAAGCTCCGATGGCTCCTTGAGCGATGCCTCAATCGACGCTCTTGTCCGGGAATTCAGACGCTGAGGACCGCGACTGATTGACTGAATCAGCCCAAGCGGGCTACCTTAGATGTCTTTGCGCGAAACGACTCTCCGAGTGAATGGCCTCTACCAGCGACTTCCGAAACGGACTGACTTTGATCTGGAATGGTGACCTATGGTCTATCATTGAATTCCAGCACGTTAAGCCCGGCAAGGGCGGGGCATTCGTCCGCTCCAAGCTGAGAAATGTCAGAAGCGGCAAGATCGTGGACAACACGTTCCGTGCCGGAGAGAAAATGGAGACGGCGCGCATCGAGCGGCGCACCTACCAGTATCTGTACCAGGACGACTTGGGTCTCCATTTCATGAATCTGGAGACCTACGAGCAGCTATCTCTGCCAGAAGAAAGCGTCCCGGGCCGCGAGTTTATCAAGGAGGGCGGCACGCTTGAGATACTGTTCCATTCCGAGACCGAACAAGCCCTGACTACCGAGATTCCGACCAGCGTGGAGTTGGTGGTTACCCAGACCGACCCCGGTCTCAAGGGTGACACCGCTCAGGGCGCGACCAAGCCTGCAACGCTCGAAAGCGGCGCAGTTGTCCTCGTACCCCTTTTCATCAACGAAGGCGATACGGTCAAGGTCACCACAGACAAGGGTGATTATGTCACTCGTGTCTCGACCACCTGATCGCCGAAGACCCACCTCTGATGGATATCGATCGCATCCGGGAGCTTCTCCAGGTCGTTGCCGACAGCGGCGTGGCCGAGGTTGAAATACACGACGAAGACTTCAAGCTCGTCGTGCGCAAGTCTGCCCCGACCATCATGGTCCAGCAGGCCCCTCAACCCTACCCCTACCCGATGCCGCAGCAGGCCATGCCCATGGGTGCGCCCATGCAGGCACCTGCGGCGCTGCCGTCAATGCCCGCGGCTCCGCCTCCAGCTGCTCCGGCGGCCCCGGCCAGCGAGCCCATCCGCGCTCCCATTGTCGGGACCTTCTATCGCGCGCCCTCTCCCGACTCTGACGACTACGTCGCTGTTGGTGACCGCGTCAAACCTGGCGACATACTCTGCATCATCGAGGCCATGAAGCTGATGAACGAGATTGAGTGTGAAGTCAGTGGCACCATCACCGAGATCCTTGTGGATAATGCGCAGGCGGTCGAATTCGACCAGCCGCTGTACCTCATCGATCCCAGCTGACCAACCGGTCCGGCATGTTTAGACAGATCAACAAGGTTCTCATTGCGAACCGGGGCGAGATTGCCCTTCGCATTATCCGGACCTGCCACGAAATGGGAATCAAGACGGTGGCCGTGTATTCCACGGCAGACCGAGATTCCCTGCATGTTCGGTTCGCGGACGAGGCCGTCTGCATTGGCCCCCCGGCCAGTCGGGACAGCTATCTTCGGTTCGACCGAATTCTGGCCGCGGCCGAGGTCACCGGGGCAGACGCCATCCATCCGGGATATGGTTTCCTGGCCGAGAACGCTGACTTCAGCGCCATCTGCGAGGATCACCAGATCAAGTTCATCGGTCCATCCCCGGAGACTATTCGGATGATGGGTGACAAGAGCCTTGCCAAGGACACGATGCGCGCCGCTGGCGTGCCGGTCGTTCCCGGATCTGACGGCGTTGTCAACGATATCGGTGAGGCCAAGAAGATTGCAGAGGGAATCGGCTACCCCGTCATCGTCAAAGCCAGCGCCGGCGGCGGTGGCAAAGGTATGCGCATGGTGACGGCTGCGGAAGACTTCGAGGCTTCCTATACCATGGCATCGAACGAGGCCGAGGCGGCCTTCGGCAATGGCGAAGTCTATATCGAGAAGTTTGTGACGGGCCCTCGCCACGTCGAGATCCAGGTACTGGGCGATGGGCGCGGCAAGGTCATTCACTTTGGCGAGCGGGAGTGCTCTATCCAACGTCGTCACCAGAAACTTCTCGAGGAGGCACCCAGCCCGATTGTGGATGAGGACCTGCGTCGCCGCATGGGAGAAGCCGCGATCAAGGGCTCCGAGGCAGTGAACTACGAGGGTGCTGGTACGGTTGAGTTCCTTGTGGACGCGGACAAGAACTTCTACTTCATGGAAATGAATACCCGGATCCAGGTAGAACACCCGGTCACCGAAGAAGTGACGGACTGTGACCTGATCCAGTATCAGATTCGCGTCGCCATGGGAGAGAGCATCATCTCCGAGACGCCGCCGATGGACGGACACGCCATCGAGTGTCGCATCAATGCCGAGAATCCATTCAAGGCGTTCTCGCCGTCTCCCGGGAAAATCACGGCTTTCCATGCGCCTGGCGGACACGGTGTTCGGGTAGACACGCACGTCTACGCCGGCTATGTCGTCCCCCCGTTTTATGATTCGATGATTGCCAAACTGATCGTCAGAGGCAAGACGCGTGACCTGGCCATCCGGAAGGCACTTCGGGCTCTGGAAGAGTTTGTGATCGAGGGCGTGCATACCACGATTCCCTTCCACATTCAGCTCTTGAAAGACGAGAAATTCCGCGCGGGCGATTTCGATACCCGCTTCCTTGAGACTTTTGAATTGAAACCTGTCTGATCGAATGAAATTCCCTGCGGAACTCAGCTACACCAAAGACCACGAGTGGATACGCGTCTCCGAAGACGGCTCCTCGGTGACGGTGGGCATCACAGATTTCGCCCAGAACGAGCTCGGCGACATCGTGTACGTGGACATCGACACGATCGGCAATGACGTGGACAAGGATGACGTCTTCGGCACGGTCGAGGCCGTCAAGACAGTTTCCGAACTGTTTATGCCCATCTCAGGTACCGTCTCGGAAGCCAACGCTGCCCTGGAAGACAGCCCTGAACTGGTCAACGACGATCCGTACGGTAAAGGCTGGATGATCAAGATTGCCATCGGTGATGCGTCCGAGTTGGACGGCCTGTTGTCTGCCGAGGCTTACGCCGCAATGACCGGCTGAGGAATGCACCAACGAATCGTCATTCTGGATTTCGGGTCGCAGTACACCCAGTTGATTGCCCGACGCGTCCGGGAGTCTGGCGTGTATTCGGAGATCTACGCCTGCACCACGCCAACGGCTGAGATCGCGGCGCTCGAGCCCACGGGAATCATTCTCTCTGGCGGTCCCTCGTCAGTTTACGACGATGGCGCCCCCCCGCTTGACCCGGCCGTGCTGGATTTGAAGGGGCCGAATGGACCAGTCCCGGTTCTCGGCATTTGCTATGGCCTGCAGGTCATGGCGCACGTATCGGGTGGCTCCGTGGCCCGAGCTGACCGGCGCGAATTCGGACGCGCACGTCTTGATGTCCTCGATCCCTCGACGCTGCTCGAAGGTCTTCCAGCCGATACTACGGTCTGGATGAGTCACGGCGATCATCTGACACGCCTGCCGGAGAGTTTCCAGGTTATTGCCAAGACCGAAAACGCCCCCGTTGCTGCGGTTAAAGTGGCGGGACGCCCCCTCTACGGCGTCCAATTCCACCCCGAAGTGGTCCACACGCTGCACGGCGCGACCATCCTGAAGAACTTCACCCATGGAATCTGTGGGTGTAAGGGAGATTGGTCTGCCGCATCGTTCATCGACGAGAAGACAGAGGAAATCCGCCGTACGGTAGGTGACGACCATGTCATCCTGGGTCTCTCGGGAGGCGTCGACTCGTCTGTGGCGGCCGTTCTGCTGCACCGGGCCATCGGGGACCAGTTGACGTGCATTTTCGTCAACAACGGCCTGCTACGGCTCGGCGAATGGGAGCAGGTTCAAGAGACCTTCCGCGGCCACTATCAGATCCGCCTTGAGGCTGTCGACGCTTCGGATCTGTTTCTGGATCGCCTAGCCGGAGTGACTGACCCCGAGAAGAAGCGACACATCATCGGAAACACGTTCGTCGAGGTCTTCGACGAAGCCACCGAGTCCGTGATCAACCGAAGCGGGATCAAGCCGCGGTTCCTGGCTCAGGGCACGCTGTATCCGGATGTGATCGAGAGCATCTCCTTCAAGGGACCGTCGGCCACTATCAAGAGTCACCACAACGTGGGTGGCCTGCCGGACGATATGGACCTGGAGGTCCTCGAGCCCTTCCGCGAGTTGTTCAAAGACGAAGTCCGCGTCATCGGTAAACTGCTGGAAGTCCCGCAGTCCATCATTGGCCGGCATCCGTTTCCGGGTCCGGGCCTGGGCATCAGAATCCTTGGCGCAGTGACGCGCGAGGACGTGGCCACCCTTCAGCTGGCCGACGCCGTCTTCATCGAGGAGCTTCGGAATTATAATCTGTACGATGAGGTCTGGCAGGCCTTCGCCGTGCTACTGCCCATTCGCACAGTCGGAGTCATGGGCGATGAGCGTACGTACGAAAACGTGTGCGGCCTCCGCGCGGTGACCAGCGTGGATGGCATGACTGCCGATTGGGCCCACCTGCCCCACGAGTTTCTGGGCCACGTTTCAAACCGGATTGTGAACGAGATCAGGGGAATCAACCGCTGCGTCTACGACATCAGTTCCAAGCCGCCGGCCACGATCGAATGGGAATGAGACGACTCCTCCCTCTTCTACTCGCAGGAATCCTGCTATCGGCTACCTCGGTCTCCGCTCAGCAACTGGATCCGCGGGTCAGTGAACTGCCCGAAGCCCAGACGCTCTTCGATCAGGCCCTGTCCACGTTCGAGTCTGGAGACTATACGAATGCCGCTGGCCAATTCTCCCGCGTGGCGAGTGCGTACCAACTGCATACTCTGACAACAGCGGCTGCGCTGATGGAAGGCCGCGCCCTGTACCGAGCTGGCGCGTATCAGCGCGCTATTGAGACCTTCGACACCTTCCGGCGGGTCTACCAGTCGAGCCGATACATCTCGGAGGCCCAGCGAACTCGCAAGCTCGCATCCGATGCTATTCAGGTCACGTCTAACAGTCCGGTGACCATTGGCGTGATCCTCTCGCTGGACGACGTGGAAGCCTCTGCCAGTCAGTCGCTGTTCAACGGATTCCGAATGGCGGTAGATGACCACAACGCGCGCAGAGAAGGTCGGCCCGTTCGCATGGTCTTTCGGGATATCGGGGAGCTTGGGTCCGAGGGAGCGGTGGCCAGTGCGGTTGAAGCAGGCGCGCACACCGTCTTTGGGGCGCTGTTCAGCGACCAAGCTCGGGCGGCGGCAGCCGAGGCCGAGCGACTAGAGGTTGTTTTTGTGGCACCCCTTGCCACCGACGAAGAGGTCTCGCGCGACCGCCTAATGTCCTTTCAGGCCAACCCTACCATCGAGATGCGTGGGCGCCTCATGGCCCGCTTTGCAGTCAATGGTCTCAGGCTTCGGGATTTAGGCGTCGTGGCCGAGCATGATGAGCACGGAATCTCCGGTGTTATGGGCAATGCGTTTGCGGATGAGGCCCGTCTGCTAGGAGCGACGGTACGGTTTGTCCAAATGCTTCCGGACACGCGCTCCTGGTTCTCGATCGGAGACCACATTCCGGCCGATTCCCTGCGCGCAGTCCGGGGGATCTACGCCCCTCTCTCCGGATCAGCCGCGGACCAGCTTGCCGGAGCCCTGTTGGATGGGCTAAATGGCCTGCTGACCGCCAGCGAACAAAAGCGACTCCGTGTGCTCGGCAATGCCGAGTGGCACGACCTCCCCATGCGAGCGGAGGCATCCCGTTTCGGCGTCACCTATTCGAATGATTTCTACTTCGACCGCACCTCAGATGCGGCCCAGCCCTTCACGCGACGCTACCGTTCGATGACAGGCGTGAGCCCGGGTCGACTCAGCATAGTGGGCTATGACCTTGGGCGTTATCTGGCGTCCACTGTCGAGTCAGAGGACCCCCTTGCGGTTCGAGCTCGACTACTGGGCGCTCCAGCATTTGAGGGCCTCGGTGTTCGCCTCCTCTTCGGAGGAGGACAAGTCAACCGACAGATGTACTACCATCGGTACCGGGACGGTAGACTTGAGCTGATGCGGTAATACACCTTCCTCTTGCAATGACGCTCACCATTCGGAACTGAAATTAGTCCGATCGGGTTCGATTCCGCTGCCGATAAAGCACGGCCATTGTACTAATCGGGATCAGCCCCTCGTTTCATGGGCCTGTATCACCGAAATCCTGGTTTCCATTGATGATCCAACGCGTCATCCCGTTTCTCCTCTTGCTGATTCTGGCCGGTTGTGCCGGATCCGGTCGTCTATCCTATGACGGGCCTGAGGACGCGTTCAACAAGGGCCTCGTCCGCATGGAAGCCGGCGACTATGAGCGCGCCGCAGAGTTCTTTCAGGGGGTCTTTGACTTTGGCCGAACCCACGAATGGGCGGCAGACGCTCAGTTGAATCTGGCCCGGTCGTACCGTTCGAACAAGGACTATCTCCTTGCCGCCAACGAGTTCACCCGGTTCACCCAGATCTACAGAGCGGATCCGCGGGTACCTGATGCCGCGTACGAATTGGCGATGACCTATTACGACAGGTCTCCTCGATTCGAACTGGATCAAACCGACACAGAGCGGGCCATCACCCAGTTCGAGCTCTTCATGAATCGGTATCCCAATCACCCCGTGTTCTTCGATGGACAGGAGCGCATTGAGGAACTCCGCGGCAAACTGGCTCGCAAGCGCTACGCCGCGGGCAACCAGTATCAGTTGCGAGGCTACGCCGAAGCGGCGGCGCTCACCTTTGAGTCCGTGTTCGACGACTACTACGACACAGAATGGGCCGACGACGCCCTGGTTGCCGCATCGCGGGCGTACGTGCTCTTCGCGGACCAAAGCATTGCGGATCGGCGCCCCGAGCGCCTTGAGCTGGCCGTCGAGATGTATGACAGACTGATTCAGATCTTTCCCGATAGCCCGCTGATCAAGGAGGCTGAGGAAGTTTACCGCACCGCGGCCGAGCGTCTGGAAAACCTGCAAAGCCAGCAGGAGTAAGCACGCTTTCAGCCTGCTCCAGCCCATGCGCGTCGGACTTTTTGGTGGCACGTTCAACCCTCCGCACCTGGGGCATAGGGTAATCGCCGAGCAGGCCGTTGAGGCGCTGGGACTATCGAGGCTGATCTGGATGCCAGCCAGACAGTCTCCCTTGAAGGACGCTGCAGCACAGGTTTCCGCCGCTCACCGGCTGGCCATGACTAGTCTCTGTTCGGCAGACCACCCGGCCTTCGTGGTATCCGACCTTGAGATTGGGCGTCCACCACCCTCATTTACTGTGGACACGGTGGCATTGCTAGCCGCAGATCATCCGGACTGGGATCTCCACCTGCTGATTGGCGAAGACAGTTGGCAGTCCTTCGACCTCTGGCGAGAGCCCGAACGCATTCTCAGCCTGGCACGTGTGGCGGTTTACCCCCGCGGCGCGGCGGAAACGGAAACAGGAGCAGGCCCTGCTGGCAGTCGATCGGCTACCGTTATCCCCTCCCCTAGACTGGACATTTCGTCCACCGAGATTCGCCGGCGGCTGAGAACGGCCGAGCCGGTGGCCGGCCTGGTGAGCAAGGACGTTTTGGATTACATCCGAGCCCATGAACTGTACGTACTGCCGGCATGATTGAGAAACCAGAATCCCTGCGAGAGCGAGCAGCCCAGCTCCTGATGCCCCGCTTGGGCTCAAATATGCCCCCAGCCGTTGCCGTGGCGGATGATGTCGAAAGAGCCGCCCGCCTTCTTGAGTCGGTGCCTGTCGGAGGATTCGTGATCTTCCGAGGTACGTACGACGCTACGCCGGCTGCTCTGGCCCGATTGCAGGATCTCTCGCCAACGCCGCTGCTGTTTGCGTCGGACCTGGAACGAGGCGCGGGTCAGCAACTGGCCGGCGCTACAGTATTTCCCCACGCGATGGCGTTTGGTCACGCTGATGGGCCGGCTGGAGCGGTAGGACAGGATTACGCCAGCCAGGCCGCGCGAGTCACCGCGGAAGAGGCTGGATCGGCCGGGGTCCGCTGGCTATTTGCGCCCGTGGCCGACGTCCACTCTAATCCTGTCAACCCCATTATCTCCACGCGTGCGTTCTCCACGCATCCGGCGGAGTGCGCCCGCTTGGTGACGGAATTCATAGAGGGCTGCAGGGCGGGAGGAGGTCTCAGCACCGCCAAACACTTCCCCGGACATGGTGAGACGGACACCGATTCGCACGATGCCCTCCCGACGGTCTCGAAGACCAGGGCCCAGCTTGATGAGGTCGAACTGATACCCTTTCGCGCGGCCATCGAGGCTGGCGTTGACGCTATCATGACCGCCCATGTGGCCTACCCGTCCCTTGACCCTTCCGGGGCGCCGGCCACCTTCTCCGCACCGATTCTGCGTGGTCTGCTTCGCGATGAACTCGGATTTCGCGGGGTGGTGGTGTCGGACAGCCTTCTCATGGGTGCAGCAGGCGAGGAGGTCAGTGCACGTGCTCCCGAGTTGATCGCGGCAGGTGTCGACGTACTGTTGGATGTCTCGCACCCGGAAGTCGCCCTCGCCTCCATTCTCTCGGCCGTGAGGGGCGGGCATTTAAGCGAGTGGCTTGTCCAGGAGGCGTTTGAACGCGTTTGGTCAATGAAGACCAAGGCCGCGGCACTTCGCGACGCATCCCGGCCTGACGGTCCTGAACTGTCCCAAGCGGTGGCCTCCAAGGCAATCGAGGTCACCGGAAATCTTCGCGCCGTTCTCTCAGGCAGTCAGCAAATCCCCTTGATCGTGATCCGTCCGCATACGGACTATCCCGATCCGACCCGCGCAGACACGGCCTCGATTCTGGCGGAGGCCTCGGACCGATTTGTCCTATGCGAAGTGGGGCCGGACACGACGAAAACAGAGATCATGACGATTTTGGAGCGCGTGGCAGCAGCCGGTACTGCCGTCCTGGCCCTCGTGGTGAAGCCAGCCGCATGGCACGCCTTCGGGCTCCTCCCTTGGCAGCACGCCTTTTCAGAGTCTGTGCTGCGCACGGTCCCGACGGTGTTGTGTGTTCTCGGCAGTCCTGATGCCGATCGCACGCTCTCTGCTCCGGCAGTCCGAATCGCATCGTTTAGTGACGTAGAGTCCAGCGTTCGCGCGGTGTCTCGAGTTTTGAAAGACGCAGACGGCGCCTGAACAGCAAAGACAGCGGAGCGACGTAACTTGGGCCTCACCAATGGCAGAGGTCGACTATCTCAAAGCCCGTTTCCAAGATGCGCACACTGCTTCTCATTGGGTGCGCTTTTGCCTTGACGGTCTTGGCCGGGTGCACTGATCCCCCGGATATGGAAGAACTTGGACGGCGGATTGAGCAGGTTGTCGCTTCCGAGCCAGAGGCCGTTGTTGCGGTCTCCATTCGGGAGCCCGAGCGCGGTTTAGCCCTGGACATGCAGGGCGCTCGCCTCTATCACGCGGCCAGCACGATGAAGGTGCCGGTCATGATTGAGGTCTTTCGGCAAACCGACGTCGGCACCGTCAACCCGAACGACTCACTTCTGATCGAGAACCGCTTTCGATCCATTGTTGACGGGTCCGCGTTTGCCATTGGTGATGACTCGGATGACGAGATCTACCAGCATCTAGGGTCCAGGATGGCCATCCTAGATCTGGTTGAAAGCATGATCACGGTATCGTCCAACTTGGCTACCAATATCCTGATCGACTTCGTGGGTGCCGAGGCCGTTCAGGCCACCAGCGAGCGACTCGGGACCACACAGATGAAGACCCTCCGAGGGGTCGAGGATCTCAAGGCCTTCGAGCAGGGCCTTTCGAATCGAACCACGTCCTCCGATCTGGCCACACTGATGCTGGCTCTTCTGGATGGCCGCGCGGTCAATCCTGAGGCGGACGCGCAGATGTTGGACATCCTTACCCGGCAGCAATTCAACGAGATGATCCCGGCGGGACTTCCCGCTGGAACCCGAATCGCCCACAAGACGGGGCAGATCACCGCCATTCACCATGACACGGCCGTGGTATTTCCCGCGACAGGTTCGCCCTATGTCCTGGTGATCCTTATCGAGGGTATTGCCGATGACACCATAAGCGCGGCGCTTGGCGCGCGAGTGGCCCAAACGGTAGACCACTTCCTGTCAGCGAGTCCCTAGCGGAGAACGAATGACCCCGATTGATCGAATCCGTGGCTGGCTTTCCCGCACTGCACCGCTCCCTCTGGAAGAGGCCGTTCCGGATGCCGCAGCACTAGATACTGCGGTAGTGGCCCAGATCACCAACCACCCGGTTGGCGATCCGTCGCTATACGAACACGCCATGCGGCACCGGTCCGTTCTCCGCGGTCGACCGGGCTCCGCCATCGATTCCAACGAGCGCCTGGAGTTTTTGGGGGACGCCATTCTCGGGGCGGTTACGGCGGAGTACCTGTACCAAAACTATCCCAATGAAGACGAGGGATTCCTGACCAGACTGCGATCCAAGTTGGTTAATGGAGAGGCCCTGGCCACGCACGGCCGACGACTTGGGCTAGACGAGCTCGTCGTGATTTCGGACAACCTCCGACTTCAAGGCCAGGCGCAGAAGCTGACGAGTGTCATGGCCGACTCCTTCGAGGCCCTCATCGGAGCGCTTTACCTGGATCAGGGATCCGACGCGGCCCGCAAGTTCATCGTTGACCGGATGCTCCTCACTCAGGATCTGGACGCGCTCATGGAGCGGGAAGACAACCACAAGAGTCTGCTTCTGGAATTCGCCCAAGCACGTGGCTGGCCACAACCCCTCTATAGGACTGAAGAGGTCGCCGGACCCAGTCACAATCGCCGGTTCACCGTCCAAGTCCTGGTCCAGGGAAACCCAGAAGGTTCTGGCCTGGGCAAGAGCAAGAAACAGGCAGAGCAGCTCGCGGCCGCCTCCGCGCTGGAGACGCTGCGTAACGCCGAGGATCTCAACGAAGAGGAAACCGACGCGAACCCGAACGCTTTCCACGAAAACTGAACAGCTTGCCCGGCTCCGATTGAGACAAGGTTGGTTCATCCCCATCTAGTTGCTATTCCCTTCGATCACCGCACGCCCCGGGCAACGGGGAAACCAGGAGTTCTGATGACCGTCGACCTGAAACACACGGATCGTTTTTCCGACCGCCACATTGGCCCATCTGAATCAGATGTCCGCGACATGTTGGCGCTTGTCGGTGTCGAGTCGATGGATGAACTGGTCGGTCAGACCATTCCGGCCGGCATCCGATTGAAGGGTGAGTTGGACCTACCGGCCGCACTCACAGAGCACGAGTTGCTCGCGCATATCCGGGACATTGCGGACACCAATCAGCAATTCCGCTCCTATATCGGGATGGGCTACCACGCCACCCTGACGCCTCCGGTGATTCAGCGGGGCATTCTGGAGAATCCGAACTGGTACACACAGTACACGCCCTATCAGGCCGAGATTGCCCAGGGCCGCCTGGAGGCGCTGCTGAATTTTCAGACGCTGGTCAGTGACCTTACGGGGCTTGAGATCGCGAACGCCTCGCTGCTGGACGAGGGTACCGCAGCGGCCGAGGCTATGACGATGCTTCACCGGAAGACCCGGGGGCGCGAGACATTTTTTGTGGATGATGCCTGCCACCCACAGACCATTGATGTGGTGCAGACCCGGGCGGAGCCGCTGGGCATCAACGTGGTGGTTGGAGACTACCACAGCTTCCAGATGGAGGATGCTGTGTTTGGGGTACTTGTCCAGTATCCGACCACCGACGGCCAGGTTCGTGATTACCAGGGGCTTTGCGATGCCGTTCACGCAGGAGGCGGTTACGTGGTGGTCGCTGCCGATCTCCTCTCCCTGACAATCCTTGAGGCACCCGGCCAATTCGGAGCGGACGTCGTTGTGGGCACCAGTCAGCGATTTGGGGTGCCGATGGGCTATGGCGGCCCGCACGCGGCATTCTTCGCCACGCACAATACGTTCAAGCGTGCCGTTCCCGGCCGGATCATCGGAGTCACGGTGGACGCCGATGGCAACCCCGCGCTTCGCATGGCGCTTCAGACGCGCGAGCAACACATCCGCCGCGACAAGGCCACCTCGAATATCTGCACCGCGCAGGTGCTGCTTGCCGTGGCAGCCAGCATGTACGCCGTGTACCACGGTCCGGCTGGACTGAAGGCCATCGCCACCCGGATCCACGATGCTACACGCGTCCTCGCTGCCGCGCTGCGTGAGCATGGCGTGACGCCACGATTCGACGACTACTTCGAGACTCTCCGACTGGATGGTCTGGACTTGACTGCTGTTCGGCTGCGGGCCAAGCAGGCCAGGATGAACCTCCGGTATTTTGAGGATGGGTCAGTCGGTGTGGCTTTGGACGAGGCTGTCACCGAGGCCGAGCTCGAAACGCTGGTCCAGGTGTTGGTGGACGCACGCACGGATCTCAAGGCATTCACGGGCACGCTGGAGTCTGGCTACGCCGGCGCCAAGCCGCGGACTACAGCCTACCTGGAGCATCCAGTCTTCAATTCCAGCCACTCGGAGACGGACATGATGCGCTACATGCAGCGCCTCTCATCCCGCGACCTTTCGCTGACCACAAGCATGATCCCGCTGGGCTCGTGCACCATGAAGCTCAACGCTGCCGCGGAGCTCATGCCGATCACGTGGTCAGGACTGAACGCCATTCATCCCTTTGCACCGCTCGAGCAGGTGCCCGGTTATCAGAAGATTGTCTCTGATTTGGAAGCATGGCTGGGCGAAATCACCGGGCTTCCCGCTGTCTCGCTTCAGCCCAACAGCGGTGCTGCAGGCGAATACACCGGGCTACTCACCATTCGGGCGTTTCATGCGTCGCGAAACGAGGGACACCGGAATGTTTGTCTGATCCCCAGCTCCGCGCACGGCACCAACCCGGCCAGCGCAGTCTTGGCAGGAATGAAAGTGGTCGTGGTGAACTGCGACGATCACGGCAACGTGGATATCGAAGACCTGCGCAGCAAGGCCGCTGCCAATGCCGACTCGCTGGCTGCCTTAATGATTACCTACCCCTCTACCCATGGGGTATTTGAGACGGGAATCCGCGATATCTGTGGCATCATCCACGAACACAGCGGGCAGGTCTACATGGATGGCGCGAACATGAATGCGCAGGTCGGGCTTTGCCGGCCAGGCGATTTCGGAGCGGACGTCTGCCACCTCAACCTGCACAAAACCTTTGCCATCCCACACGGTGGTGGCGGACCCGGCATCGGACCAATCTGTGCTGCGCCGCATCTGGCGCCGTTCATGCCGGGCCACCCGCTGATCAAGACCGGCGGCAGCCATGCCATCGGGGCCGTTGCCTCGGCGCCGTTTGGCAGCGCGGGCGTTCTGGTAATCTCCTGGGCGTACATCGCGATGCTGGGCCAGCCAGGACTCAAGCGCTCTTCGGAGGCAGCGATCCTCAACGCCAACTACATGGCCAAGCGCCTGGATGGCCACTACGATGTGCTCTTCACTGGCAAGTCAGGCCGCGTGGCGCACGAATTCATTCTTGACCTCCGGCATCTGCGTCAGAAGACCACGCTTACCGAGGTGGACGTGGCTAAGCGATTGATGGACTACGGATACCATGCGCCAACCATGTCCTGGCCGGTTGTCGGCACGGTCATGGTCGAGCCCACCGAGTCCGAGTCCAAGGCCGAACTGGACCGATTCTGCGATGCGATGATTGCCATTCGTGCCGAGGTTCAAGAGGTGGAACTGGGTATCGCCGACGCGGAGGACAACCCACTGCGCAACGCCCCTCATACCGCTGGAATGGTACTCAGCAACGACTGGAACCATCCGTATTCGCGCGAGAAGGCCGCCTATCCTGCACCATGGACCAGGGAGCACAAGTTCTGGCCTTCGGTTCGGCGCGTGAATGATGCTCAAGGGGACCGGACGCTTATCTGCACGTGCCCTCCCATCGAGTCATATCAGGACTAAGACTGAGGCCGAGGGGGCGTTTGCGGACTGAGGCCGCCCGCGGCAGCGGACTAGGTCAACCGCAACCTTAGATGAGCCGGTACATTCTGCCGGACAGCGGGTGCCCGACCAGGGTCTCCACGTCCCGGGAGACGGCCGCCACGGCCGCGATATCAATGCCCGTTTCGTAGCCGAGCCGCTCGCATAGATACGCCACGTCCTCGGTGGCCACATTGCCTGTCGCTCCGGGAATGAAAGGACAGCCGCCTAGGCCGCCAAGCGACGTGTCGAATCGCCGCACTCCGGCCTTCAGGGCGGCCGAGACGTTCGCGAGTCCGACACCACGGGTGTCGTGCAGGTGCAGGACGATTGGCGTTTCCCCCGCCCGCTCCCGGACCCGGTCCACTATCTGAACGATGCTGTCAGGGGATGCCATTCCGGTCGAATCAGCCAAAGACAGAGATTCCAGTCCCACGCCGGCCAACTGTTCGACGACGGCGTCGATCAGGCCGAGGGGCGTGTCGTCAGGCTGGGCGTAGCCCCAGACCGTCTGCAGTCCAAGTTGTACCTGAAGCCCGGCGCCCTTCGCTCTAGCAATCATCACTGAGGCTGCCTCCACGCCGGCTTCGACGGTGGAGTTGGCGTTGTCTGCGGCATGCTGCTGATTGAGGGCAATCGACAGATCGACGGTGGTCACCCCGGACTCGATGGCACGGTCTACTCCGCGGAGATTCAACGCGAGCGCTGAAATCTCCGCTCGCTGGCCCAGTGCGGCCAAGAGCTCTTCCGCGTCCGCCATCTGCGGCACGCGCTTGGGGTGTACGAAAGAGGTGGCCTGGAGCCGCCTCAGTCCCGCAGCCAGAAGGCGACGAATCGCATCCTCCTTGAATCGGGTCCGTATAGGCACCGACTCGAATTGGAACCCATCGCGTGGGCCCACCTCACAAAGTTCGACAAAATCACCGCGGATCATCGGAGCGGTTACGGGTGAGTGGAGGGTGTTTTTTGTAGACTAAACCGTAATAGCACGCCCCCTCAAATGTTCTACCCCTTCTTCCGAGCACGGACGCCGCGGTTTCCGCTCTCTTCTGGGACGACACTGGCCGCGACCCTGGCGGCCGTGGTAGTCCTGTCCGCGACTCCCGCCTCGGCGCAACGCGCAACCACTTCAGACGTCCCGCTGTCCGAACGGCGGGTGGCCTACCAAATCGATGCGACACTGGACCCGGAGGCACGAACGGTCTCCGGCACGCAGCGACTCACCTGGAGAAACCCGGGAGATACCCCGGTGGATGAACTCCAATTCCACCTTTACCTAAACGCGTTCTCTCCAGGGTCCACGTTTCAGGTTGAGAGCGGCGGAGCCCACAGAGGTAATTCCACCGACCAAGACGACAAATGGGGTGGCATCACTGTTGAGCGCCTCTCAATTGCCGGCGACGCGCGCGGAGACCTCGGAGGAATCCTGCCCTACTCTGGTCAGCCTGTAGACCTGACGGCCGATATGCGATTCATCCAGCCAGACGACAGCAACCGCGACGACCGAACAGTCATGGCGGTGCGGCTTCCCAGTCCCGTCCTGCCAGGCGAGACCATCGCCCTGGATATGAACTTCGAAAGCGTGATGCCACGAGTCGTGGCACGCACCGGATTTACGGAGGATGATCAGGGCGATCCGTTCTTCATGGTCGCGCAGTGGTTTCCGAAGATTGCCGTCTACGAAATCCCGGGCCAGCGCTACGTCCCTGCGGATGCCCCGACCGGCAAGTGGAATGCCCATCAGTTCCACGCCAACTCCGAGTTCTACGCGGACTTCGGCACCTATGACGTGACCATGCGGGTCCCAGAATCCTTTGTGGTCGGTGCATCGGGTGTTCGGACCGAGGAGGCCACCGAGAACGGCGTCAAGACCCTGCGCTATCGGGCGGATGACGTTCACGACTTTGCCTGGACGGCCTACGAGAACTACCGGGTTCACGAAGAGACCTGGCGCCATGTCCAGATCAGACTCCTGCTTCGCCCGGATCACGACACGGAGAGCCAGAAGCGCCGGCACATTGATTCTGCCATCGCCGCCTTGGAGCGCTTTGATGACTGGGTGGGTGAATATCCCTACACCAGCCTGACCGTGGTGGATGGCTTCGGCGGCGCCAACGGGATGGAATACCCAACACTGATCACGTCCGGCACCGCCTACATGATGCCGTCATGGGCGCGTTTCCCTGAGCTAGTTACCATCCACGAGTTCGGGCACCAGTACTTCTATGGCCTCCTGGCCTCCAACGAATTCGAGGAGGCGTGGCTGGACGAGGGCATGACCTCTTACCTAGAATCGCGCATCATGGACGATGCCTACGGCCCTGGGTCAGCCATCGATATTCCCGGACTCCCGCTAGGCGATCGCGCAATGCAACGCCTGGGCTACACCAAGCTCAACCCTTCCCGCGGGGCGCTCTTCACCCGCACCTGGGAATACGAGTTCGCTGCTGACTATTCGAAGAACTCCTACAGCAAGCCGGCCACGGTGATGAACACGCTGGAAGGGTACCTGGGCTGGGATACCATGCGCACCTTCCTGCGGACCTACTACAGCCAGTGGCGCTTCCGGCACCCCACCACGCGCGATCTCCAGCAGACCATGGAAGACGTCTCGGGGCAGGATCTGGACTGGTTCTATCAGCAGTACGTCTACGGGACTGCTGTTCTGGATTACCGGATTGACGAGATGACGTCCACGCGAGATCGGTCTATTCCTGACAGCCTGGATGCGCTGTACAACCACCGCGTTGTTGTGCAGCGTGTCCATGACGGGACCATGCCGACAGTCCTGAGACTCGAGTTTGCGGACGGCACCCATCGTGATATGCCGTGGGACGGCAAGGATCAGTGGAAGGAGTTCAAGGCGAGTGGCGATGAGCGACTGGCGGCAGCCTTCGTAGACCCGGAGGGCATCCTGATGCTGGACATCAATCGACTGAATAACCGCCGCGCCGTCCAGCCGGTCAGCCCCGGATCGACGGAGCGGCGCAAGTTTGCCGTCCGATTCCAGCAGTTGGCCCTCCTCATTTCTGCCCTCTTCTAAAGATGACTATTTCATACCTGAAGGCAGGAATGGGTGCGATCCGGGCGAAGCCCTGGCTGGCCGTTCTGCTGTTTTCCGTGCACGCCGTGCTCGGCTACCTCATTGCCACGCCGATCGGCGCCGCGCTCACTACCACCTTTGGCGCCGCCGGCTTCGAGGAAATCGATATCGCTTTGCTGGCGGACATTCCGGAAGCTCTTGCGGGCGCCTTCGCCTCGGTCTTTGGACTGCTGATGATTGCCACACTTATCCTCTTCCTGTGGTCTTCGGCCGCTGGCGTCGGCCTGCCTCAGGCGCTGAGACAAGGCGGGGCCCGTTCGTTCTGGTCCGGCGTGGATCGCTACTTCTGGAAGAGCCTGGGACTGACCGGCCTGTTTCTGGTGCCGATGGGCATCTGGACCGGAATCGTGGCCGGAGTAGCCATCGTATTCGCGCTGACGCTTTCTAGCGAGGTCATTCAATTCTGGACGGTCTTCGTAGCCGTACCGGCTGTCTGGCTGACCGGCATGGCCGCCATCGATCTGACGCTGGACTATGCCCGCATTGCTCTGGTCTCGAGCGATTCGTCCGTGGTCGAGAGCGCGAAGATGGGCTTTCGGCGCGGATTGCGCAGATGGGCCGCGCACGGGGTCTATCTAGTCTGGTTCGTACCCAGCCTGCTCCTGCTTCTGCTGCCCACTGAACTCGAGATGTCAATGGGCGCCTCATTCGGCCTGTTCCTTCTCCAGCAGGTGGTGCTGCTGGGGCGATCTTTCATCTCTGTGGGATGGATGGGAAGCCAGGTGGCCCTCTACGAGGACGGTGATCAGCCCGAGGCGATTACCGGATAAAAAAAAGAAGCCGGGTGCTGCTTCCAAAAGCACCCGGCTTCAACGTCGAAGGCGAAATCGTCCGTATCACCCACCGTTACGGAACGATCGAAACACACAGGAGGAGGTAGTGTGTAGAGATGCCAGATTCGACGATTAGGAATGTCTTACGTGGGTCAGCATGTCGCCGAGTTCCTTGACGCGGGGCATGTTGAGGGAAGCGGCACCAGTCTCTTCGCAGACGTCACGGACGTACCGCGCCAGTGCCATGCGTTCGGTCTTGGTGGTCTTCGCTGAGTCCATGAGGCGCATCATGCGCTTCCAGACCCGTTCGCTGATCTGACCCTGCATGTACAGGTTGAACAGCATGGCGAGGGAAGAACTGTTGGGGGCGAGGGAAGCGGAAGCCATGTCGTACACCGTTGGAAGCGTTAATGCGTTACGCTTGACGGAGTAGCGAACACCGTGCCAAAAACGCCCCTGGGCGACATTGACTTCACCCAGGGGCGCATTAATGACGCCGCGAACCCGGCCCGAAGGGGGCTAGCGGGGTATCCAGGGCACTTTTGGCCTGGATGCGACCAACTTCATTCGAATGCGGTTTTCCCCGGCCCGACCGCCCGATGTCCGTAGGATCGGACGAGCCCGCGGCCAGTCGTGCCCCGAATTGAGACAGGATCTCCAAGGGCGGTCTCGCAATGAGAAACGGTCGGGCTAATCTGGACAGGGCTCCTGCGGTGGGTTCACGCTGCTTGAGGCAGCGCCTTGTAGTTATAGAATGCGTCGTCGGGGTTCGGTGCCCATGAGTCGAGTGCCCGCGCTCCTCATTGAAGTACCGGAGGTAGGTGGCGATTGATTGCCTGGCCAATCTGTGCAATGAATAACTAGTCACCCTCTACCATATCGATGGACCGCACAAGCGACAGATTTACCGACTACTCAAGCGTCGTCGGTGAATCTGCGTGGACAAGATCATGATTCTGCGGCTCAGGGCTGCAGGAGCAGAGAAAACCCAGGGCAGCACTAAGAGTCCGCTTCATGCGTTAGTCGGTCGGCCTCCACGCTCAAATCAAACCACCCTTCCACCGCCAGCGGCTGCTCGTTCAGGTGCACAAACTCGTTGGTCTGCAGTTGGTACCGGTAGTCTGCCTCCCACTCCTTGGCGTTCCGGGCGATATCACCCAGCGCACCGATAACCGTCTCAAGGTCATCGTCCGTCATCGTAGGATGCAGCGACAACCGGACCCAGCCCGGCTTCGCCGACAGGTCTCCTGCGTTGATCCGGTCCGTGATACTGTGTGAGTGGTCAGGGTCTACGTGGAGCAGGTAGTGCCCGTAGGTGCCGGCACACGAGCAGCCACCACGGACCTGCACTCCGTAGCGGTCATTGAGCAGCTTCACTATCAGGTTGTAGTGGATGCCTTCCATATAGAAAGAGATCACGCCCAACCGGTCGCGCAGATGGTCCGCCAGCATCACAAGTCCAGGGATCTGCCCCATGCCCTCGAAAGCCCTCGCCAGTAGCTCCTGCTCCCGCTTGTGGATGGCGTCGCATCCAATCTCCTCCTTCAGGCGAATGGCCAGCGCTGCCCGCATGGTCTGCAGAAAGCCTGGCGTCCCTCCATCCTCGCGGTCCTCAATGTTGTCCACGAAGCGGTGCTCGCCCCAGGGGTTGGTCCAATCGACCGTCCCTCCTCCGGGATTGTCGGGCACGCGGTTGTTGTCCAGCGCGGCATCGAACACCATTACGCCAGCTGAGCCAGGGCCGCCCAAAAACTTGTGGGGCGACAAGAACACAGCATCGAGGCGTTCGGCCTCGTCGGCTGGGTGCATGTCGATGGGGTCGTACGGTGCGGAGGCAGCGAAGTCGATGAAACACAGGCCGCCGTGTTCGTGCATCACCTTGGCCATCTTGTGGTAGGGCGTCCGCACGCCTGTCACGTTTGAGCAGGCCGTAAAGGATCCAATCTTGGGACGATCCCCGAATTTCTTGACCGCGGCCTCCAGCGTCTCGAGACAACACTCGCCATTCGGCATCGGCGGGACCCACTCGACATCGGCAATGGTCTCCAACCAGGAAGTCTGGTTGGAATGGTGCTCCATGTGGGTAAGGAAGACCACGGACCGTTCCGCCTCAGGAACGCGAATCTGATCCATCAGGCGCTCTGGTGCGCGGAGCCCGAGGATGCGCTGGAGCTTGTTTATCACCCCCGTCATCCCGCTTCCAGCGGCAATGATCACGTCATTCGGCCCGGCGTTGACGTGCCGTTTGATGATGGCGCGCGCCTCGTGGTAGGCCCTGGTCATCGAAGTCCCGGTCACGCTGGACTCGGAGTGGGTATTGCCCACGTAGGGACCGAACGTATTCGCCATCCGGTCCTCTATCGGCCCATACAGACGGCCGGACGCAATCCAGTCCGCGTAGATCAGGGGCTTTCGCCCATACGGAGTTTCAAACTCCAGGTCGTGGCCGACAATGTTGCGGCGGTAGCGATCGAAATAGGCTTCCGTTGACATTGCGCTCAGGAGAGGACGATCTGCTTGCGAAGCCGCGCCACGGGGACGCCTAGCTGCTCGCGATATTTGGTGACGGTACGCCTGGCAATCTGGAAGCCTTTGCCCTCCAGCATCGTGGCAATCTTCTGATCGGACAGCGGCTTCTGCTTGTTCTCGTTGCCGATGATCTCCTCGATGATAGCTTTGACCTCCTTGTTAGAGATCTCCTCCCCACTATCGGTCGAAAGGCCCTCGGAGAAGAAGTACTTCAACTCGTACACACCGAAGTCACACTGGACGTACTTCCCGTTGACCACACGACTCACCGTCGAGATGTCCATGTGGATGATCTCGGCGATGTCCTTGAGGATCATTGGCCGCAAGTGGCCATGGCCCAAACGGAAGAAGTCGCCCTGGATTTGGACGATGGCCTCCATCACCTTGAGCATCGTGTTGCGACGCTGGTGAATGGAGTTGATGAACCACTTGGCCGACTCCAGCTTGGTCTTCAGGAAGTTGCGCGTGTCGGAATCGAACGCCGAGCTATCCGAGCCGCGCTTCTTCTCAGTGCTGATCTGCTCCAGCATCTGACGATACTCCTTCGAGACCCGTAGTTCCGGCGTATTCCCGCTGTTCAGGCTAATCAGAAAGTCGTCGCCGCCCTCCTCATACCGGACGGTGAAGTCCGGGGTGATGTAGTTCTGTGCGGCAGTAAAATCCCCTTCGCCGGGCTTGGGATTGAGCCGCTGGACTAGGTCGAAGGCCTCCTTCAGCTCTCCGGGCCCGATATCAAGCTTCCGCTTGATATGGTCGAAGTGCTTCATTGTGAACTCCTTGTACGTCTTCTCCAGCATCCGAAAAGCCGCTCCCTTGCCGGGGGTCTCGGGCGGCATGGCCTCGATCTGGACCATGAGACACTCGCGCAGATCGCGGGAGGCTATTCCGAGGGGCTCCAAAGTCTGGACCCGCTTCAGGATGGCCTCGACCTCATCCTCCTCTAACAGTACGCCGTAGTTGAAAGCCACATCGTCGATGATGCTCTCCAACCCTCGACGCAAGTAGCCGTCCTCATCCACGGATCCGATAATCTGCTCGGCTACCAACTCCTGCTCCTCGGTCAGGCCCAGGAATGCCAGTTGATCCTTGAGGTGCTCCGCCATGGAGACACCGGCTTCCATGGGAATCTCACGACGCTCCTCCTCGTCAGTGTTGTCTACCCGCGCCTTGTGCCCGTACAGCTCGTCGGCGTCCGGCAGGAGCTCGTCCCAGTTGTAATCGTCGGTATCCGCCTTGGGCTCATCCTCCTGATTACTGGTTTCCTCCTTGGATTCCGCCCGCTCCTGCTGCTCTTCCTCTTCGTCCAGCCCTTCCTCCAGAAGCGGATTGCCCTCCATCTCCGACTTGATCCGTTGCTCGAGCGCCAGCGTCGGGAGCTGAAGCAACTTGATATACTGGATCTGCTGCGGAGACAGCTTCTGCTGCTGCGACAGTTTCTGTTGGAGATTCAGCATGTGGTTTCGGGCAGCCTATGACTGGTTAATCTGAAGCTTCTACTCGCCCTGGAGGATCCGGTGCCGCTCTCGACACGCATCGGCAAATAATGCATACCACTCCTCGCCGTACTTCCGTACCAACGGCTCCTTGAGGAAATTCGGGAGCAGGGTGCCTGTCTTTTTTCCGTGCTTGACACCGGTCTTGCAGATCGGAGCCCGTTCGTAGTTCAGTGTCTCGTAGTCGCCCAACTCTTCGACCCGGATCGGATACAGATGGCAGGAGATAGGCTTGGGGAAATCCAGTTTCCCTTCGTTGTGCGCCTGCTGAATAGAGCACTTAGCGACAGGCCCTTCGTAGGTCACGAAGACGCACTCGGCGTCACCCACACACGTTGTGGCATAGTAACCTGGAGCAGTTTCTTCCCAGGGTCCCTTCTCGGCGATAACGGCTCTGGCCTCCGGACGAAGGGTGTGACCGACTATTTCCAAGGCCTCCTCGATGGCGTCCAGTTCGTCCTCTTCAAGCGGTGCTCCAGAGTCCCCGACTACGCAGCACGCGCCGTGACATGCACCCAGATTGCAGGCGAACGGGGCCGCTATCAGGTCATCGGAAATCAGTATGTTATCGACAGCAAACATGGCTGCCAACCTAGGTGGAAGGGCCCCGTTTGTCAACCGACGCTCGCTCTTGAAGGCCGGCATCAAATCGGCCTGAAGGCCCCAATTTCGCGTATATGAGCGAACGCACCGGAGAGCTGGACAACGCACCCATTCGTGGGGACGAGGACCCCGAGAAGGCTCTCCGTCCAAAGAGTCTGGACGAGTTCATTGGGCAGCAGAAGATCAAGGACAATCTCCGGGTCTTTATCAGCGCGGCGCGAGGCCGTGGAGAGGCCCTGGACCACGTCCTCCTGTCTGGCCCACCCGGTCTGGGAAAGACCACTCTGGCATACATCATTGCCGAGGAAATGGGCGGGAAGATCAAGACCACTTCCGGCCCGGTGCTGGATAAGCCCGCCTCAATCGCTGGCCTCCTCACCAATCTGACCGAGGGCGAGGTCCTGTTCATCGATGAGATCCACAGGCTGGCACCCGTCGTCGAGGAATACCTCTATGCGGCGATGGAGGACTACCACATCGACATTCTGATCGATCAGGGCCCGAACGCCCGCAGCGTAAAGATTCAGCTCCCGCCGTTTACCCTGGTCGGCGCGACCACCAGAAAAGGGCTACTCACGGCCCCGCTCCGGGCGCGGTTCGGAATTGACTTCCGGTATGACTACTACTCGGCGGACCTGCTTCACCGTATCGTCGAGCGCTCAGCAGGCCTGCTGGGTGTGGGGATTTCATCCGATGGCGCCCGCGAGATTGCGCGTCGGAGTCGTGGTACTCCCCGAATCGCCAACCGGCTGCTGCGCCGCGCGCGAGACTTTGCCGAAGTCGAAGGCGATGGCCGGGTGACCTCCGCGATTGCGGATCGCGCTCTCAATGCGCTGAATGTGGATCCGACCGGGCTGGATGAAATGGATGTTCGCATCCTGACCACACTCATCGAGAAGTTCGATGGCGGGCCAACCGGGCTATCGAATCTGGCCGTTTCGGTGGGCGAGGACGCTGGGACCCTGGAGGAGGTGTACGAGCCCTACCTGATCCAGGAGGGGCTTATAGAGCGGACATCGCGTGGACGGATCGCTACCACAAACGCGTACCGGCGTTTTGGGAAGCTGCCCGGCAAGCCCGTGGACCTCTTCGCTGACGGACGCCCAGACTAGTTCACGCGGCCGCGACTGCTGACTTCCCACGTGTCCACGACCTCGTCTCCGTCCACGATGTGGAAGACGTCTAGCATGTTTACTACCACACAGGCGTGGGCAGGCACTACGCGGACTTGATCTCCAACGAGCAGGGTGGCTCCACCGGGAATGGACACCCATCCGTGCTCCTCGGAGGCGGCATGCAGGTGTGCGTGCGGCAGGGGCTCCATGACACGCGGGTTGTAGAGTATCACGCCGAGTTCGCCCGTAGATGGGACGCGGTCTGAGGTGAAGACCTTCTTACCGGCGTCCAGGAAGACCCGTTCACTGCCATCGTCATTCCGATGGCGGCTGATGACTGTTGCATTGACGGTCAGCGCGCACTGATCCCAGGTACACACGCCCAGTGACTCCTGGATGGCGTCGTGAAAGACGTAATTCCCGGGACGGATCTCTGTCACCCGGAAGCCGCCGAGTTCGGCGTTCTCGAAGTACCGCAGTGAGGGCGTGGAGCCAACGGACACCTCGAAGGAGTCTGGGCTTGCGAGGCCTGCTCGACCCAGCGCCGCCGCAAAGGCCAGCATGTTGTCCCGCTCCTCTGCCATGACGCGGCGGAGCGCCTGCTCCTTGGACTCATCCGCGTCCTTCGGGCCGTCGTAGCTGTGCCCCGCGTGCGTCAGAATTCCCGCCATATGGATACCTGGCAATGCGGCAAGGTCTCGGACGAATTGGATGGAGTCGTCGTCATTCCAGTAGACTCCGCATCGCCCGTAGCCCACGTCCACTTCCACCATCACTTCGGCGATGAGTCCAGCTTTGTGGTAGTACTCGGAGGCCAGTCGCGCCGCCTCGATCGTATCCACACAGAAAGTGATGCGGGCTCGACCAGCGAGGCCCTGGAGGCGCTCCAGTTTGTCCTCGCTCACGATCGGGTACGCAAGACGAATGTCCTCGAAACCTGCGTCCACCAGAACCTCGGCCTCGCCAACCTTGGCTACCGTCAGGCCGCTAGCCCCGGCTTCCTGCTGCCACCGGGCCAACTGGACGGACTTGTGCGTCTTGGTGTGAGGGCGGAGGGCAACATCCTGTGCGTCGGCCAGCGCCTGCATCCGAGTGATGTTGTGCTGCAGGCGAGAGCGCTCAACCAGAACAGCGGGGGTGGGGAGTTCGTCAATCAATGTCATTCCCCAAGATAGCACTGCATCCCACGGGGTGCCCTTCCGTAGACTACCCAAGCCCCCCTAAATCTACAGGCCCATATGAGCTCTTTCACCGAACGAACCGGAAGTCGAATCGCCTTGGGAATTGCCGGAGGCACAGCTCTCGGCCTGCTGCTGGGGTCGCTGCTGATGTGGGTCCCGGTTGGAATCGTGGCAGGAGCGATCTGGGAAAAGAAGCGGTAGAGGTGCGCCCTTGCTAGCGCGCCGGCCGACGGAAGCCAATCCTCGTCAAGAGCTCGTCCGAAAGTCGATACGAGTGCCGGATAGTGTATCCCGCGCCGATAAAGCCGAACCCGTTCGTGACGTTGGACAACGTCCCGGGTTGAATGAGTTCGTCCTTAATGAACGCATTCCCGGGCGGCGCCCACTCCTCGTTTGCCGCGACAGCGCTGAAGTTGATGCCACGAAGCTGGACTCCAAACGTCGCGTCCATGCGTCCACGCCGTCGGAGTCGCCTGATTATCTCAAGCAGATCTTGCGTGTAGTTGACCTTGATTCGCCAGTCTGAACCGCTGTAGAGCTCGCGATTCACGTAGGAAATCGGGACCTGAAGGTTCTGTATGACGAGGCTGTCCGAAGCCGGCGGTTGCACCGGCACGGGCTCCGAGGCGCCCGGAACCAGCACTGGATAGACCCGCCACGCCGCTGGGAGCCGCGCAGTAATCTCGTAGACCACCTCAGTAAAGTTGAGGCGCTCCAGCCCCCCGTCCAGAACGATCTCCTGGCTGACTCCAAACTCAAATACCGGATCCGCCAGGACCACGCCGGTAAAGGGTGGCACGCGGACCACGGCCGAGGACAGCCGGTGGCTTTCGGGGTCGGCGGCCGTCACCGTATAGAGCGCACCGTATTCCGCCCGGAATTCGCTCCAGTACACATTCACCGGACCCATCTCTTTGACTACTAAGGAGTCCGTCAGAACGTGGGTTTCGCCGTGATCGTCGGAAATCGTGACCGTGACCGATCTCGAGTGGCTAAGTGCCTCCAACGTGGCCTCGATCGGAATCACGACTACAGCCTGAGTATCCGCGCGCGGATTCAGTACACCGTAGAGGGAATAATCAAAGTCACCCTCAACCCGAGGATAAACGCCCGTATCGCATCCGACTATCGCAAACAGCGCGAGCCAGGAAAGCGCACGGTGCCGAGGCACTACTTCTTCCCGATCGCGCTCATTCCCGCGCGCAGGCGGTTTCTGGCGCGCTCGAGCGCTGCCGCCGCGGCCTTCTTGTCTTCCTCAGAGGTAGACTGTGCCAACCGCTCAAGCGCACGGGCCTCAGCGGCCTTGGCGCGGTCCACGTCAATCTTATCCAACGGCTCCGCTGACTCGGCCAAGACAGTGACGTGGTTGTTCAACACTTCCACGAAGCCGCCGCCGGTGACAAACGCGATAGAGTCCCCGGTCAGATTGCGGATGGTCAGCGTTCCGACCTCAAACGCCGCGATCAGCGGCGCGTGGCCCTTCAGGACCTCGAAGGATCCCTCAACGCCGGGAGCAATGAGTCCCTTGGCGTCGCCGCGGAACACACGCCCTGCGGGCGAGACGATTTCAACGTTCAGATTGTCGGCCATGGCTCCGAAAAGGTCTAGGCGTCTTGGGCGAGCATTTTCTCGCCATCGGCGATGACTTCCTCGATAGCACCCTTATAGGCAAAGGCACGCTCGGGCAGGTGATCCAACTCACCGGAGAGGATCATCTTGAAGCCACGAATGGTGTCTTCAATCTTGACGTAGGCACCGGGCGTACCGGTGAACTGCTCGGCCACGAAGAACGGCTGCGACATGTAGCGCTGCGCGCGACGTGCGCGGCCCACGACAAGCTTGTCTTCGTCTGAGAGCTCGTCCATTCCGAGAATGGCGATGATGTCCTGCAGCTCCTTGTAGCGCTGCAGCAGCATCTTGGTGTCGGTCGCGGTGTCGTAGTGGTCGTCACCGATGACGCGGGGATCCAGGATCCGGCTCGTGGAGTCGAGCGGGTCAATGGCGGGGTACAACCCGAGAGACGCAATCTGGCGCGAAAGCACCGTCGTAGCGTCAAGGTGGGCAAACGTCGTTGCCGGTGCAGGGTCAGTCAGGTCATCGGCAGGCACGTAGATGGCCTGAACCGACGTGATCGATCCCTTCTTGGTCGAGGTGATACGCTCCTGGAGCGCGCCCATCTCGGTGGCCAGCGTCGGCTGGTAACCCACAGCAGAGGGCATACGTCCGAGAAGTGCAGAAACCTCAGAGCCAGCCTGCGTGAACCGGAAGATGTTGTCAACGAACAGAAGCACGTCACGACCACCCAGGTCGCGGAAGTACTCGGCAATGGTCAGACCGGAGAGCGCGACACGCGCACGTGCTCCTGGCGGCTCGTTCATCTGGCCGAAGACCAGCGCGATGTTGGACCCCTTGACCGCCTCCATGTCGACGGAATCGAGATCCCAGCCGCCATTCTCCATGGACTCGCGAAACGCTTCGCCGTAGTCCATTACGCCGGCTTCCAGCATCTCACGCATGAGGTCGTTGCCCTCACGCGTACGCTCACCGACTCCAGCAAACACCGACAGACCCTCGTGAGCCTTGGCGATGTTGTTGATGAGTTCCATGATGGTCACGGTCTTGCCGACGCCGGCACCACCGAAGAGACCAATCTTTCCACCCCGTGCGTAGGGCTGGAGGAGATCGATGACCTTGATGCCCGTCTCGAGCATCTCCACAGACGTTGCCAGCTCATCGTACGACGGCGGCTCAGCGTGAATCGGACGATCACCAAGCGAGGCAGGCTGCGGCAGTCCATCAATCGCCTTCCCAACCACGTTGAAGAGCCGACCGCGAACCTCGGGGCCCGTGGGCATAGAGATGGCCTTTCCGGTGTTGACAACGGTGGCACCGCGCATCAAACCGTCCGTGGAGTCCATGGCCACCGTCCTGACGCGATTCTCTCCGAGATGCTGCTGCACCTCAAGAACCAGCGTCGAGCCGTCCTCACGTTCAATCGTCAGGGCGTGGAGGATGTCCGGTACGGCACCGGCAGGGAATTGAGCGTCGACAACGGGGCCGACAATCTGTACAATTTCGCCGTGGGTGGTGGCTACTGCTTCCATCGGGATGAGGTTCGCTTGGATCGGGCAAGACGCGAAACTTACAACGCGCCTCTCTCGGGTAGTTGCCAGTCAACGGCCAATATGCCCTCCAGATCGTTAAGGCTCGGGGAATTTGGGGTTGAGGGCGTGTGAGCGCGTAGATTCCTAGCCGCATCAATCTCTTTGCCGCCATGCGCCTGACTGCCTCTGTTCTGCTCCTCTTTCTCGCCGCACCTGCTCTTGCCCAAGAGTTGCCGACCATTGAATCGAAGACTGAAAAGTTGGAACGCCGAGAGGGCTTCTTCCCGCTCTATTGGGACGATGACCAAGGCAAGGTCTGGCTTGAAGTGCCCGCGACCGACATGGAGTTTCTCTACGGCGTGGCGCTGGCGCGGGGCCTCGGGTCCAATGATATTGGACTCGACCGCAATCAACTTGGCGGATCGAAGGTGGTCAAGTTCGAGCGCGTGGGGCGGAAACTCCTCCTGGTAGCGCCAAACCTCCGCTACCGGGCGGAATCGGACAATCCACTGGAAGTGGCCGCGGTCCGCGAGGCTTTCGCCGAAGGCATCATTTGGTCATTCACGGCCGCCGCCCGAACGGGCGACCGGTTCTTGGTGGATGCCACGGACTTCATCCTCAACGATGCCCATGGAGTGATCGGACGCCTTCGGAGCCAAGGTGCGTACAAAGTGGACAAGGGCAGGTCGGCGCCAAATCCTGGCGTCCTGAAGGCCTTCCCCGACAATACGGAAATGGAGGGCCGGCTGACTTTCGTCACCGATCGGCCTGGTGCGTTCGTTAGATCCGTTGCGGCAGATCCCACTGCGGTCTCTCTGAACATCCGGCATAGCTTCATTCGTCTGCCAGACAGCGGGTACGAACCGCGCGAGTTTGATCCGCGGAGCGGCTATGGTTCGCTGAGCTACGCCGACTATGCCAGCCCGATCGGGCCTGACATGCGAAAGCGTTTCATTCGCAGGCATAGGCTGGAAAAGCAGGACCCGACAGCCGCGCGCTCAGAGGCGGTCGAGCCCATCATCTACTATTTGGACAACGGCACCCCAGAGCCCGTGCGAACGGCCCTTCTGGAGGGCGGGCGTTGGTGGAATCAGGCGTTTGACCAGGCGGGGTTCATCAATGCCTTCCAGGTTGAGGTCCTTCCGGACGGGGCAGACCCGCTGGATGTCCGATACAACATGATCAACTGGGTGCACCGCTCCACACGTGGCTGGAGCTACGGGTCGAGCGTCACCGATCCGCGGACCGGCGAAATTATCAAGGGCCACGTTCTGCTAGGTAGTCTCCGCGTGCGTCAGGACTACCTCATCATGGAAGGACTGCTGGCCCCGTATGACGGTGTCAGAAGCCTGGATCCGGATCCGATGCTGCAGGTGTCGCTGGATCGTATTCGCCAGCTATCGGCTCACGAAATCGGCCATACGCTGGGGATCTCGCACAATTTTGCGGCCTCTGTCAATGACCGAGCATCCGTCATGGACTACCCGGCGCCGATGGTGACCATAGACGATGACGGGATGCTCCACTTCAATGACGCCTACGACAAGGGCATTGGCGAGTGGGATGTGGTGACCATCAAGTACGGCTACGAGGTCTTTCCCGATAGCGTGGACGAGTCCGCGGCCCTCGATGGGATTCTGGCCGACGCCTACAATGCAGGGCTTCTCTACATGACGGACTCGGACGCGCGGTCTGCGGGTTCAGCCCACCCCACAGCCAGTCTTTGGGACAACGGCTCAAACCCGGCCGAGCAACTGGAGACCGAGCTTCAAATCCGGGCCGTGGCCATGGACCGGTTCGGCCTCTCGAACGTCCGTGAGGGCGAGCCGCTGGCAACGCTTCAGGAAGTCCTGGTCCCGCTGTACCTCCATCACCGCTTCCAAGTAGATGCGGCCGCCAAGATGCTCGGAGGGGCCTCGTATGACTACGCCCTCCGTGGAGACCTGCGCACCCTGCCGACGCCTGTGCCACCGAGGGAGCAACGGCGTGCTCTGCAAGCACTTCTTCGGTCGGTGAGCCCGGCCACGCTGGGCCTGCCCGAAGCATTCCGCAATCGCATTCCGCCGAGACCTCCAGGCTACGGCTCGAACCGCGAGCTTTTCGCCAGCTACTCCGCTCCTCTGTTTGACCCTTATGTGCCGGCTGAGGTTGGGGCCAATGCTGTATTCAGCCAGATCCTTGCCAGGGAGCGCATGGCGCGCCTGATGTACCAAGCCGACGCCGACGGCTCGATGCCCAGCCTCAGTGACGTGCTTGCCCAAGTCTCTGAGTATGTCTGGGATTCGGAGACCTCTCCGGATTCTTACTCGAGCGAGATCCAGCGCATCACGAGGACCGTCTGGACCGACGCGCTGGTGGCCGCGGCGTCTGACCGTCGTGCCGCTCCAGGAGTGCGGGACCGCCTTTGGGCCCACCTCCAGGAAGTCGCAGACTGGCTGGCCGACAACCCCGGCAACAGCTACGAGGACCAGGCCCATCGCGGGCACGCCTTGGCTGAACTGGAGCGCTACTTCCTTCGTGACTATGCCGCAGAAGCGCAGGCGCCTCGATCTACCACCCCGCCTGGATCACCTATTGGAATGGGCGGCCAGGGACTGGATCTCATCAGTTCTGGTCGAGACCCGATCCAACGAGATGCGCTCAGACGGTCGTGGCTAGCCTCTTGGACCGATGGGACCCACTGGTGCAGCTTGGACGACTAGGGCTCTGGCGAGACGCCCGCGGCCGAAGCTATTCGGTCGTTCCGTCTCCGCCGGGCTCAAAGTGGTTGTAGCCTGACGCAGTCAGCGGAATCTCATGGCCGTCCTCGCCGCGTACCACGATGCCTTCGTCGGCCGGCGTGAACTGGCCGATGACCGTGAACATGTCACCGTCCAGGCTTTCGACGTCGTCCGGGTCCAGGGCAAACAGCAGCTCGTAGTCCTCGCCGCCAAAGAGCGCGAACGTGTCCAGATCGGCCATGCGCTCGGCAGCGGCAGCGGCCGTCTCGGAGTGGACTGGCAGAGACGAGGCCTCGAGAATGGCTCCGCATCCGCTGGCCGCGCAGAGATGGTGGATCTCGCTGGCCACCCCGTCGGACACATCGATCAGCGCTCGGGGACGAATCCCGCTAGCGCGCCATGAGGACAGCGCATCCAACCTGGCAATCGGCGTGAGCTGACGACCAATGATGTAGCGGTAGGGCTCGATGTTCGGTTCGAATGCCTCGCCCAGCTCCTGCATCTGTTTTCGCTGATCCAGCAAGACCTGGAGGCCGGCGAAGGCAGCTCCCACATTTCCGGAGAGGCACAGAAGGTCTCCGGCATTCGCACCGCGGCGAAAGATGAGTTCCTCGGTCCGGACCTCGCCAATCACGGTGACTGAAATGACCAACTGCGGAGAGGCAGTAGTATCGCCTCCAACAATCTCCAGGCCGTAAAGCGCGCAGGCCTCCGCCATCCCGTCGTACAGCGCTTCCACCATTTCTACCGACAAGTTTCTGGGCATGCCCAGTGTGACGGTGGCATAGCGCGGCTTGGCATTCATCGCGACCACGTCCGAGACGTTGACGGCTATGGCCTTTCTTCCCAAGTGGCCCATCGGCACAAAGGACCGATCGAAATGAACACCCTCAACCAGCGCGTCGGTGGTGACCACGTGGCTCCGGTCTTCGGAGATCCTGTAAACCGCAGCGTCATCGCCAATGCCGAGCAACAGGTCAGGCGATGCTTCCGGCCCCAGACGGGTTCTCATGCGATCAATGAGACCAAACTCTCCGAGATGGGAGACGGGCGTAAACTGCTGGGACATACTGGGACCGCTGGTGCGTCCGACCGATCAGGGCCAGGAAATAGAGCCAAGAACTGTGGACCGGGAAGCTCCCGTCACGCTTGGCATGCCTGTCTCAACTCCGTTAACCGCCTCATGTGCCAACACCGCGAAGGCCAGGGCCTCTTTGTAGTGCGAGTCGACGCCAAATTCATCGGATGCGGAGACCTTGCCGAGTCGCTCACAGAGACGCTGCATCAGGAATCGATTCCGAGTCCCCCCTCCCGAAGCCACAATCTGGTCTGGCGCGAACGGAACGAATCGATCGATGGCACTGCCAATTGACTCCACTGTCAATTGCGCGGCCGTAGCCAGCAGGTTCGGCGTCGATTCGCCGACTCCCCACTCCAGGAACTGGGCTGCAAAATGCGACCCGAAACCGGCCTCACCCGATTGTCGACCTGCGGATTTAGGTGGGCTCCGCTGGAAGTATGGATGTCCCAATGCCCGCTCCAGCACGGAGGGTAGAACCCGGCCTTGAGATGCCGCCTGTCCGTCTCGATCAAACGGCTCCTTGAGCAGCCGTGCCGCCAGCGCATCCATCACCATGTTGGCTGGACCTGTGTCGAAGGCTGTGACTTCGGCCAGACTGCCACCGGCCTTGAGCGCCGTGAGATTGGCAATACCGCCGAGATTCAGGGCGACCCGATTTTCGGTGGGCGACGACAAGAGGACATAATCCAGATAAGGCACCAACGGCGCCCCTTGGCCGCCGAGCGCCACATCTGAGTCGCGGAAGTCAGAGACCACGGGAATATTCAACAGGGCAGAAAGGACCGAACCACTTCCCATCTGTAGGGTGCCGGCGGTTTTTCCGCCACCGTAGGGTCGAGGCTCCGGCTGGTGCCGGATGGTCTGACCGTGGCAACCCACCAGGTTGATCTGCTTCAGGTCTATCCCGCTGACCCCACAGACATGACGGATGGACTCTGCGTAAACTTGCGCCAACCGCGGGCCTAGCAGTGTAAAACTGTCCACTGGATAAGAGGCATCCTCGGCGGCGTGCCGCAGCTCGGCGGCTAACAGTGGTGGAAAGTTCGTTGAGCCCGTGGCGTCTACGCGGACCTCCATCCGGCGGCCGCTACCAGCGAGCGTGACGATGGCCACGTCGATGCCATCCAGCGAGGTACCTGACATGATCCCCGCAACCTGCCGTGGACCTGACCCATCAAAGAGACGCGTCCAGCGACTCACGGCTAGAACGCCCGTTGGCGGATGTCGGAAGCCTTCTGGTTGAACTCCTCCTTCCGGTCTTTCTGCTGGACGGCCAGCTTATCGTAGACCTTGGCCGCTTCCTCGTAATACTTCTGGTTCGCGTAGATCTTGGCAAGGGTTTCGGAAACAACATCCTCAACATCGGGCGCCAGCCGGGACGAGTCGACGGGCTCGACTTTGGGATCCGGGATGATGCGCGCGGTCTCCAACTCTTTGATCAACTCGTCCAATTCGTGATACGGCTCGTCATTGCGAAGCGACTCGTCCGCGGCTTCCAGGGCGCGACTCGTTCGAGTTCCGGCGGCCGCCTGGCAGGCCACTGACGCAGCAAGCCGGCGCAACTCATCCCGAACTACCGGGCTGTCCGGACAGAGGGCATACGCAGCCCTCCAGCGGGCAAGCGCCTCAAGGGGTCTGCTCGAGGCCTCGAGCGCACGCGCCAGAACCACGATGCAGGCCACGTGGCCGGGTTCTTCGGCAACAGGCCCGGTGAGTGCAGCAACTACCTCGGCAGCCCGCCCCTCCTCGAGCCATTCGGTTAGTTCACGTAGATCTGGTCTTGCCATCGAGTCCGTCATTCCTGAGAATACTACGGGTAAGATACGTTTATTTGGCCGCTCGACTGCGTAGAGGAAGCGCTCGGCGCGTCAGGCCCGCGTCCCGGACCGAAAAACCGAATACCAGCCAGAATCCGAGAGCGAACACCAGTTGGAAGGGGACGGCTCCCCAAGCACCCGAAGAGATCAAAACGGCCAATCCTGCGGTGGTGTACAGGGCCATCAGCGCCTCCAGGAAAACGGCGGGCTTCAGGCTGGACCCGGCATAGGAGGAGCGCCACCAGGCTGAGGCCTCGGACGTATCGACGCTGTTGAACTTGGGAGTCCGAACGAAGGGCGAGGACTTCCGGGCCAGCGCCTCCATCACAGCCAGCGTATTCGAAAGGGCCATCCCGAGCGAGGCGGCGAGCAGAATGGGAAACCTCCACATCCGTCGCCCCCAGTCGGGATAGAGGGCCCTTTGGGCGGTCAGATGCGCAGCAAAGAATCCGCCGAAACCCGCGATACCCACCCCCAGGAGCGCGAAGTACGCCTCGCCCGGTCCGGTGCCCAATGCCGTCTGGTAGGCCAGTGGGGCGTGCAGAAGCGCCACAGTGAAGACAAAAGGGAAGCCTGCATTCGCAGTGAGATGAATGAGCCCCTGGGTGCGAAATCCGAGCGACTGATCAGTTCGGGCCACGGATCCAGCCAGCTTCATGGCGGTCTGGACGGCACCCTTGGTCCATCGATGCTGCTGCGCTCGGAATCCGCCCATCTCCACAGGCAACTCGGCTGGAACGACCAAGTCGGTGACGTAGACCATGCGCCAGCCTTTCAATTGTGCTCGGTAGCTCAGATCCAGGTCTTCGGTGAGGGTGTCCGAACTCCAGCCGCCCGCGTCGTCGATACAGGCCCGTCGCCAGATACCGGCCGTTCCGTTGAACCCCGCTGGGTAGCCGGAGGCGGTTCTCGATTCCTGCTCCATAGCAAAATGAGCATCCAGGCCAAATCCCTGGAGGCGAGTCAGGAGACCTGCGCCGTCATTCAGGTGCCCCCAGCGAGCCTGAACCAGACCCACCTCGTCCGTCTGAAACCGTCCTATGAGCGTCCGCAAGAAATTGCGTGGTGGAACGAAATCGGCATCGAACATGGCAATGAACTGGCCGCGAGCCACCCGGAGTCCGTCTGCCAGGGCCCCCGCCTTGTAACCACGCCGGTGCGTCCGATGCAGGTGCACCATGTTGATCCCCTGCCGGCGCCAGAAGCGGACCGCGTCCGCTGTGACTCTGACCGTTTCATCGGTCGAGTCGTCGAGTACCTGGATCTCGAGCTTGCCCTTGGGATAGTCCAGACGCGCACAGGCCGCAATCACCCGATCGGCCACCAGGGCTTCGTTGTAGAGCGGGATCTGGACCGTGACCATAGGCCATTCTTTGGGCTCTGCGGCCGGGCAGTACTCCGGGACCGGGCCGTCAATCAGACTCCGGGTCCGCGCAAATCGCCAAGACAACCAGAAATGATTGAGTCCATAGAGCGTAATCACGCCCAGGGCAATCGCGTAGAGCGTGGCCACTACCAGTTGGAGGTGGCCGCCGTGAAGACGTCATCCGCTATTTTTTCCAGCGCCGCGAGCGCGGCCTCCTCCTCGAGGTCCGGGTCGAGTGGGTCGTACTCCTCGAACCCGGAGAACGTCCGCGAGAGAATTTCCTGATTCCGCTTCGAATCCAAGTAAACCACATTCACCGAGATGGTCACCCGGTTGCGAGTGGCCCTTTCGTCACCGCCTACAGAGGTGGGCTGGTTCTGATAATTCTGGATGGTGGAGCGCAGAACCACGTCCGCCTCTTGCTGCGAAGTGCTCAGCGACAGACGGGTTTGACCCACGAATCGTTCGATGAACAGCTGGGTCAAGCGCTCGTCCAGGCCAGAAACGGTGCTGACCGTCCGGTCATCAGCAAGCGGAATAGCCACGGTGGACAGGTGGCTGGGGATGGTGGCTCCGCTGAAGCTGTAGAACCAGCACGACACCGGGGTCAGGCAGATGGCCACCAGAAGAAGGTGGCTGCCCCATCGAATTCCAGGCCGCGGGCTACTCAACATCCTCGAACTCCTTGATCTTGCGGTACAGCGTGCGCTCTGAGATACCCATCGCCTTGGCCGTTTGCCGACGGTTGCCCTCGAATCGCTCCAGAGCCTCGGCGATCAGCTTTCGTTCGGCATCCTCGAGGGAAGGCAGCGGCTCGTCCCGCGGATCGACATCGTACCGACTGGCATCCTGATCGGCATCGTTCTCGATCTCGAACGGAATGTCCTCGACCATTTCCTGACTCTCGCGGCGAATCGAGTCCCGGTGCACCACCATGGCCTTGCTCGAACTGCCCTGGAACGTCCCCAAGAGCGCAGACATCTGGTCTTTCAGGCCGCGCATTTCGAGGCGAATCTCGAGTAATGCACGGTAGATGAGTTCGCGCTCTCGGTCCGGCTCCTTCTCGCCGGACCCGGGCGAGACCACCGGTATCAGTCCGTCCTGTCCGACCGAAACCCCTCTGAGAAAAGAGCGCAACTCTGTTTCGCTGATGGCATCGCCCTCAAGAAGGACAGCGCTCTGCTCCGCCACATTGCGGAGCTCGCGGATATTCCCGGGCCACCGATACCTCAGCAGCAGACGCCGCGCTTCATCACTGAGTTGGTTCGAACTGGTGTTGTATTGCTGAGCGAACCGGTGCTGGAAATGCTCGAACAGCTGAAGGATGTCCTCCTTGCGCTCGCGAAGCGGAGGAACGCGAATAATCACAGTGGAGAGGCGGTAGTAGAGGTCCTCCCGGAACCGGCCGGCCTGCACTTCGCGGCCCAGATCCTTGTTGGTGGCCGCCAATACGCGAACGTCCGCCTTGAGAACCTTGGAGCTGCCCACGCGGCTGAACTCTCCATTTTCGAGGACGCGAAGGAGTCGAACCTGCGCCGTCAGCGGCATCTCTCCAATTTCGTCCAGGAAGATGGTCCCCCCTGATGCCTCTTCGAAATAGCCGGCGCGGCGATCCACAGAGCCTGTGTATGCGCCCTTCTCGGCTCCAAAAAGTTCTGACTCAATCAGGCCTTCCGGGATGGCACCACAATTGACGATCTGGAGCTTCTTATGACGCCGCTCAGAGAGCTGGTGGAGCGCCTGCGCAATCAGCTCCTTCCCGGTTCCACTCTCACCCTGGACCAGGATTGTGATCTCCGTCTTGGCCACCTGGCGCACCCGGTCGATCACATGCCGAATAGCCTCGGACCGGCCGATGATGCCGAATCGTTCCTGTAGTGAGACGCGATCCATCCTAGGCCACCACTGGGGTCAGCACGCGGCCCATGAGCGTGGCGGATGTACAATCCTCGATGACAACCCTCGCGTAGTCTCCCTTGGCAAGTGATGCGGCCCGGTCAAATACGACCACCTTGTTGGTATCGGTCCGCCCTTTCAGCTGGTCCTCGCTTCGCCGGCTGGTGCCCTCAATCAGCACCACGTGCTCTGTCCCGATATCAAGCCGGTTGTTTTCGCCCGAGATCCGGCTCTGCAAGTGAATGATCTCGCTCAGCCGTCTCTTCTTGACGTTCTCAGGGACGTTGTCCACGTACTTGCGGGCGGCATACGTGTCCGGGCGTTCGCTGTACATGAACATGTAGGCGTGGTCGTAACGCACCGTCTCCATCAGACTCAGCGTGTCCTGGTGTTCTTCCTCGCTCTCGTCACAGAAGCCAGCGATCATGTCTGTTGAGAACGAGACGCCGGGGACAATCTTCCTGGCCCGTTCCACGAGCGACAGGTATTCGTCCCGGGTATACGTCCGTTTCATGCGCTGAAGCACATCCGTATTTCCGTGCTGCACGGGCAGGTGGATGTAGTTGCAGACGTTCTCGCGCTCTGCGTGCACGTGGAGCAAATCGTCTGAGCAGTCCTTCGGATGGCTGGTAGAATAGCGGATCCGGAGTTCCGGGCTGATCAGGCTGATGCGATGCAGCAGTTCGGCGAAGCTGACGGCCGCTCCGTTGTCGTCATACCGGTACGAGTTGACGTTCTGACCCAGCACGGTGACTTCCTTGAAGCCGCCATCGACCAACTCGCGGCATTCGCCCAGAATGCTAGCAACCGGACGGCTCCGCTCGCGGCCCCGGGTAAACGGCACCACGCAGAAGGCGCACATATTGTCGCAGCCGCGCATGATGCTGACGAAGGCCGAGACCCCGTTGGTGTCGTACCGAACGGGGGCGATGTCGGCGTAGGTTTCCTCCCGAGACAGCTGAACATTGACCGCAGCCTGGCCGGATTCCGCCGACTCATCCAGGAGCCTTGGAATGTCGCGGTAAGCATCGGGGCCTACCACGAGATCAACCAGTTTTTCCTGTTCAAGCAACTTGTGACGGAGTCGCTCGGCCATGCAGCCGAGGACCCCCAGCTTGAGCTCAGGCCGGTTCCGACGCTTGTCGGCACGTAGCGCGTCCAGACGGCGGCGCACCTTCTGTTCGGCGTTCTCCCGGATGGCACAGGTGTTGAGCAGAATGATGTCCGCTTCAGCCTCGTTGTGCGTGAGACCGAATCCGGCGTTGCGCAACACAGACGCCACGATCTCGGAATCGGACACATTCATCTGGCAGCCGTACGTCTCCAGATAGACCGTCTTGCGACCGCTGACCTCGGGTCCCGCTGTTTTGGGTGCGTCTAGATCCTCGGCGCCGTCGAGGACAGGAATATCAGTGAGCAGATTCTGCATCAGGTGGGATTTTCTTTGGGCAGCGGCCCTTCTCAACGTGGGGCCTGCGCGCTATAACGTCCCTCCTCGAAACGGGTTCGGGGAATCGTGACAAAATGGCAGAAGGTTAGAACCCCTGCTCGCGCAGCCACGACCCGGTCATCCCGGCGCCCGGTACGGCCTTCTGGTTTTCTGGCTTCTGGTTTTCCAGAAAGCCCACCACATATTTGCCCACCATGTCGAATTCCATGTTGATGGGAGTTCCCACCTTCCAACCGGAGACGGTCGTGTTCTTGAACGTGTGCGGGATGATGGCCACGGTCAACCGATTCCCATCCAGGCGCGCCACCGTGAGACTGATGCCGTTTAGACACACGGATCCGACCGGAATCACGTAGGACCGAAAACGGTCCTCGAACTCAATCGTGTATAGCCAACTCGTTTCCAGCGTCTCGATTTCCAGGACAGTACCGGTGGCATCCACGTGCCCTTGCACGAGGTGCCCATCCAGACGGCCACCGATCTGCATGGCGCGCTCGAGATTTACGCCCGAGCCCGCCTTGAGGGTACCCAGATTCGTCTTGGCGAGTGTCTCCTCAATGGCCTGAACCTCAAATCCGCGAGCGTCGCACGAGACTACCGTCTGGCAGACTCCGTTTACAGAAACGCTCTCGTCCACGCGCAACTCCGAGGCGAAGGGCGATTCAACGCGAAAGCGGACGCCACCGCCTTGGGGAGTCACGTCCGACACGCGGCCTACTGTTTCAATGATTCCCGTAAACACAGTCCTACAGCGCCTTAATAGTGATGCGGGTCAACATGTCCTGACCAACCCGCTCGTAGTCAACGGCCGTGGCACGCAGGGCATCCGCCAACGTTTCCCTAGCCGGATCATCGAAGGAACGTCGCCCTCCACCCAGGAGAACCGGCGCCGTGAAGACGTGGAGTTCGTCCACCAAGCCGCGCGAGAGCATGAAACTGGATAGACGGGGGCCGGACTCTACCAGCAGATAGAGAATTTCCGCCGGCAATGCAGTGAGGGCAGCGCAAAGATCTATCCGGTCATCGACCACAGGGCCACGAATAACCGTGGTTCGGCCTCCATCGCTCAATACACGTGCGCTAACCGGCAAGACGCCTCGCCGATCCAGAACAAGCCTGAGCGGATTCGGTCCTTCCACGTGACGGACCGTCAAACTGGGATCGTCGGCCAGAACCGTCCCCGTTCCGGTGAGCACAGCATCGGCCTCAGCCCGCATGGCGTGGACCCGCTTGCGCGAGGCCTCTCCCGTGATCCACTGGGATGAACCGGCTCTTGGGGCCGCGTAGCCGTCCAACGACTGGGCAATCTTGAGGGTGGTGTGGGGACGCCCAGTCAACATCCGGCAGAAGAACCCCGCGTTGGCGGCCCGGCATTCCTCATCCAAGCATCCGGCCCGCACCAAAACGCCGGCGTCGCGCAAGCGCCGAATACCCTCGCCTGAGACTAAGGGATTCGGATCCAAGGTGCCAACCACTACAGTGCCGAGGCCGCGCCTCACGAGCAAATCAGCACAGGGAGGTGTCTTGCCTTGGTGACTGCAGGGCTCTAGGGTGACGTAGATAGTCGCCTGAGACAGGTCCAGACCTTCCAGGTCCGTGAGAGCCATGACCTCCGCATGAGGTCCGCCAAACTGCTGATGCCATCCTGCACCCAGGACTTCACCCGCCGCCCCTACCACAATGCATCCCACCTGAGGATTGGGCCTAACCGCCCGTCCACCCCGGCTCGCGAGTTCCAGAGCGCGCCGCATCCACTGAATATCGTCGGCTTCCATCTCTTAAGTTTAGACCACCCCGAACACCAACGCATCAGGTATGTCAGGCCACAGTAAATGGTCCACGATCAAGCGCCAGAAGGCCGTAACCGACCATCGTCGCTCTAAATCTTGGGCCAGGATCACCCGGGACATCATGGTTGCCTCGCGCGAAGGCGGGGGTGACCCGGGTATGAATGCGCGCCTGTCCGTTTGTGTGGACAAGGCCAAGGCAGAAAACATGCCGAAGGCCAACATCACGCGGGCCATCAAGCGTGGTACCGGCGAAATCGAGGGTGCGGACTATGAGGAGACGGCCTATGAGGGCTATGCCCCCCATGGAATCGCGGTCTTTGTGGATGCCCTGACCGACAACACGAACCGTACAGTGGCTGACCTGAGGGCAATGTTCTCGAAAGCGGGCGGACAACTGGGCACCACCGGTTCGGTCCAATTCCTTTTCGACCGAAAGGGAATCTTTGAGATTAAGGCCGAGGGCCAGGACGAGATGGAGCTTTTCGAGCTCGTAGCCGATGCTGGGGCCGAGGACATGGTGCAGGAGGAGGACCACTTCATCGTCACGACGCCGGTCGAGGCCTACGGCGCGGTCCAGTCTGCCCTTGAGGAGGCGGGTATCCCTGTTGAGCAGGCCGATCTGCAGCGCATTCCAACCATGACCAAAACGCTTCCCTTGGATGAGGCACAAAAGGTGGCCGCGCTGCTAGAAAAAATGGAAGAGCACCAAGACGTTCAGACCGTCAATTCAACGCTGGAGTTCGACGAAGAACTCGTTGCGTTACTCGGTTAGATGATTGTCCTGGGCGTTGACCCCGGCTCCCGCGTCACCGGCTTCGGAGTCATTGAAACCAGTGGGGGAAGCGAGACTCTGATTGAGTACGGTGTGCTGACCTTGGATGCGACCGATTCCCATCAGCTGCGCCTCAAACAGATCCATGATAGATTACTTGCCGTAATCGACCGTTGCCTGCCGGATGTCTGCGCTGTTGAGATGCCCATTTATGGCAACAACGCCCAGTCCATGTTGAAGCTCGGACGGGCTCAGGCCGCGGCCATGTTGGCGGCCCTGGCGCGCGACATTCCCGTCATCGAATACACGCCGAAGGAGGTCAAAAAGTCCGTTACCGGGAACGGAAACGCCTCCAAGCAGCAGGTGTGGTTCATGGTCCGATCCATGCTATCGGTCACCGAGAAGGACCCCAAAATGGGTCTGGACGCCTCAGACGCGTTGGCCGTCAGCCTCTGTCACGCGCACCGCGGGGCGAAGTCAACAGGAGCGAAGTACTCCGGTTGGGCGCAGTTCATCAAGCAAAACCCTGGACGCGTCGGGTCCTAAACCAGTCCCAGTAAAGTCCGGCGCCAGTCTATCTAGGCGTCGCCTGACTTGTCAGACGGGGCCACCTTGTCGGACTTTGAAGACTTGGCGGCCTTCCTAGGCTTGGCAGGTGCCTTGGAGGCCTTTTCAGGCTTGGCTGCTTTGACAGGCTTCGCTGCTTTGACAGACTTGGCCGCTTTCTTCGTTTCCGCTTCAGGCTTTTCGCCTGAGGCATCACCGGCCGCCTCTGCAGGTTTGTCCTCGGCCTTGGCGGCATCATCGCTGGTTGCCTCGGCCTTCTTGGCAGCTGGACGCTTGCGCGCGCTACTGCGAGGTGCCTCTTTCTCCTCGCCGGACGGATCGTCCTTTGCCTTGCCTGCCTCAGCCTCAGCCTCAGCCTCAGCCAGGGCCTCAACCTTGGCGGCGTTGGCGGCGTCAGATTTGCTGTTCGAAACCCTATCGTCACCCTCCGATGATTCGGTGTTCCGACTCTTGCCGGGTCGGTCATCTTCCTGGATCGGCCCGTAGCCACGCTCCGCATCGCGCAGTCGCACGATTTCAGCCACCTCCTCGACACCAATTGCAGCCCGGGACATCTTGAAGACGATGTTGGCTACCTGACGGTCCTTATGCGGAGCCTGATTCCATTCCGGATGCGCCTGCTCGATGATGCTGACGAGTATCCGCAGATGGGGGTAGCGCTCTTCCGGGGTCGCAAGCGCAGCAATTGACCGGGCGTACAGATCCGAATTCCGACCAACCTGTTTGTCTACGATCTTATCCTTGTATTCCATGTAGCTGCGATGCGGGGCCGGGGGTGTAAGTCACGGGCGACTCAAAAAGGTCACCGAGGTTGGCGTGAACCTTGCTATTCGGGGTAACGTTCCACGCGCCGATGTTCAATATCTCCCTTCCATACCGTCTCGAACTGCTCCCGGTGATCCCCGCGTTCCACCGAACAGCTCGCCGTGAAAAAGAATTGGGCGAGGGTCAGTTGGTCTACTACGGGCCGAGTCCGGCGTATTACGGGATTGGCGAGGTCAAGCACATCCTGGACGGATTCATTGCCGTGGACTTCCGCGGCACCGGTCAGTTTGGCGTTCATGAGGACATGTTTAAGCCCGAGTACCTGATTCCGATTCCTCAGAGAACACTGGGTATGCTCTGATCCGGCTTGAATCCTGAAGGGCATTCTTCCGTACCCGCATTTCCACACACTCCGCTTTCCGTTCCCCTGATGAATCTGACCCGAGTCCTGACGGCCTTCCTGCTTCCGCTCGTCGCCGCCTGCTCCGGTCAGCCCCGCTCGATGCCGTTGGTCAGCGGCGGTGTGGACACCTTCGAGGACGGCAACCATCTTAACAACGCCAACCTCCCCTGGGAAGCCATCGCCGAAGGCGCGGGCACGCGCGCAAGCATTGAGGTTCAGCCTGGGGGCT
>JBLFXH010000001.1:0-71730 GCA_047611125.1 Rhodothermales bacterium | reverse complement strand
AAGTGGTGGCCGTTCGTCCGTCCAGTACTCCAGTAGCGGCAAGGGGAAAGGCCCCGTCGCAGACCGTCACAATCCACTCTGCTCCCTTGACCGCCGCCCCGAGCCATGCCATGAGCGCCTCGTTATCCAGGTCCACGGTCATGCTGCCCCCGGTGCTAGGAATCACCAGAATGTCTATGTCCGGAGCGGTCTCGAAGCTGTAGTGCGGGGTAACCAGAATGCCTTCAAACGTCTCGACCGGCAGGCCGTCCTCGGACACAATGAACGTCTCGATGTAGTCCGATCTGTCCCTGAATATGGAGTGCTGAAACACGTCGTAGGGGGCCATCAGCTCCGAGTTGAAGACCTCCGGCGTGATCAGGAATCCGGCCGTTCGAACGCGCGCGCCTTCTGGCCGCTCTGGAGTGGAGGGACGGGCCGCCGAGTGCGACGGCTGATCCACGGGCGCCCGGTTCCCGCATGCGGCAAGAGCGACTGTCAGCATCAGGAAACCGGCGGCAAGAAGGGTGCGTCTGAAGCCGTTCACAACTGCGCCTCCAGTTCGGCAAGCATGGCCTTTCGCTGAGCAGGATCAATTTGGTCCGCGTCTACCTCGGGGCCAGATTGCTGCGACTCTTCGCCTTGGTCAATCTCTGCTGGGATGCGTTGGTCCAGCCGCTGAAGAACGATGGCGGCGCCGATTGTCGCCGCCGTCGAAACCACCAGGGCTCTGATCAATTTTTCCACGTGTCTCCCCTGCCAAGCAAACTGATGTTTTCGAAGTGCCCCAGAAGGGACCGTTCACTTTAAGGCGGATGGACCCTCCGATCAACCTGACAGGACCACATATCGAGACCGATTCCGTGAAGGAATCCCTCTGGCAGGAGCGACAGGCCGTGCATCTGTCCGAGCTGGCGCCAGTGATTAACCCACACCTTGACCGAAGAAGCTGGGGCCAGAAGCATCCTGTCATAGATTTTCTGTTCGAGTACTACCGCTTTCGACCGTCCGCGCTTTTGCGTTGGTCACCAGGCCTTGGCCCGCGTTTGGTTGGCGGGGCATCGGCATTCGCCGGCACACCGCATTTTGAAACAGACGGCGCCGACGCGTGGGTGTCCCTTGGGAAGATGAGTCCTCGCCTCCGGTCGTCCACCCGGTGGATCCTCTCACTGCTCGAGCGCACACAGGCTCGCGCCCCAATGTTTGGATGCCACGGCCTTCACGAGTGGGCGATGGTGTACCGAGAGTCCGGCGTCCGTCATGCTTATACGCCGCTGCGACTCACTCCCGCGGAGATCGCGACTGTGGTGGAAACCGGTCCCGTGGTCTGCACACACTTCGACGCCTTTCGGTTCTTTACCCCGGACGCACGCCCGCTGAACCGCGTTACTCCGGAGGCCCAAACCGCGCCGGATTTTGAACAGCCGGGGTGCCTACACGTGAATATGGATGTGTACCGGTGGGCGATGAAGCGCTACCCCTGGATCAGCAGCGACCTCACCCGGGATGCCTTCCTACTCGCCATGGATATTCGTGCGGTGGACATGCAGGCGAGTCCGTACGACCTAGCGGATCTAGGCTATCCCCCGATTTGCATCGAAACCGAAGACGGTCGTGCCGAATACCGCTCCCTGCAATCGGCCTTCTACGAACGGGCGCGGCCGATTCGAGCTCGCCTAATCAAGGCCTACCGCCGTTTGGCCGAGGCGCTGGAGGCCTAGCAGCCTGTTCTTACCGGCAGGACTTAGCTGTAGAACCCGTAGATGGACAGGTCGTCCCGCCGCATGTGCAGCGCCAGCACCACCGCGAAAAGGGCTGTATTGGCCAACAATGCAGAGCCGCCGTATGAGATGAATGGAAGCGGAATGCCGATCACGGGCAGGACGGCAGTCGCCATCCCCACGTTTACCACGATGTGGATCAGATACACTCCGGCAGCACCGGCGGCCACCATCATTCCGAATGGGTGCTTCATTAGTCGACCCAGCCTGATCAGCCGAATCAGGAAAACAGCGAAGACAATGAGCACAAGTGCGGAGCCAATGAACCCGAACTCCTCGCCGATTACCGAGAACACGAAATCAGTGGACTGCTCGGGCACATACCTCCCCTGGGTCTGGGTCCCCTGCATGAACCCTTTGCCAGTGAGGCCGCCCGACCCGATGGCCGCAAGGGATTGTACAAGGTGAAACCCGACTCCGTACCGATACTCCTGTGCTGACGGGTCCGTGAAGGACATGATTCTGGCAACCTGATGCGGCTGCAACACCTTGAACAAGGCGAGCGCGAAGGTCGCCACGGTCCCGCCTGAAACCGCCGCTCCGATCAAACCAAGTTTCCGGTCCTGCGCCTGCCACCAGATCACTAGGCCGAAGGCTATCGAGAAGGCGATTCCCCAGGGCACCGACACGATGCTCAAGTAGCCGGCCACGGCGGGAGCCAACAGAAGCAGCAGGACGACGTAGGGCACACCTGACCAGAAAAGCAGCACTGGAATGAGGCCAACAAACACCAACGCTGTACCGGTGTCATTCTGCAGCACCACCAGCGCAGCCGGCAGCAACACCATCGCAATCATAGTGACGGCAAACCTCAAGTCGCTCTGGGTGCCCCGCCGGCTCGCGACCAGCTGCGACACGCCCAGGATCGTACCTACTTTCGCTAGCTCCGATACCTGAAAGTTCATCGGCCCGAGGCTGATCCAGGACTTGGCGCCATTGATTTCACGGCCAAAGATCAGCGCGGCCAGCAGAAGCAGGATCGAGGCTGCGTAGGCCAGATAAGCCGTCTTTTGATAGAAGCGGACCGGCAGCAGAAGGGCGATCAGAATCCCGAAGAACGAGATCCCCAGCCAAGCGGACTGGCGGTAAAAATTCTGCCGGACCGAGAGCGGCAGGAATTCAGCAGCCGGCCCTTGCGTGGTTGAATAGATGGCCACCAGACCGAACGCAACAAGCGTCAGCCAGAGCAGAATGGTGACGTAGTCCAGCGTCTGATACCAACGGCGCAAGCGTCAATCTCCGGTTGGAAGCTGGATCTCCACGGCGGTGCTCGTCTTCGGCTCCGGCAGCGGATCCGACTGGGTCTCCAGCATGCGCGATACCAGCCACTCCCGGCTGACGGCGCCCGTCAAGAACTGTTCGGCCATCAGGCTGGCGATGGGTGCGGCAGCGGCGGTTGCGTAGCCCGCGTTCTCGACCATGACCGCCAGGGCAATCGTTGGATTTTCAAAAGGAGCAAACATGATAAAAAACGAGTCGTCGCGGCCTCGCGAATTCTGGGCCGTTCCCGTCTTGCCACCACTGCCGATTCCCGGGATCTGAACTCCTCGGCCAGTACCATTCACCATAACCCGCCGCATGGCCTCCTTGGCCAGTCCCACGAACTCGCTGCGGATTTCCAGAGAGGTTGGCAGGGGCACGTTTGGCGCCTCAAGAGCCCCAGTCTCAGGGTCTACGCTCCCCTTGATGAGATGGGGGGTTACCACCATGCCTCCATTCGCGACGGCCGCCACGTAGCGGGCCAACTGAAAGGGAGTTACGCCCAACTCGCCCTGGCCAACCCCGAGGTTCATCTGGTAGCCGACGGTCCATCTTCCATACTGTTTGTTGTAATACGCGGAGTCCGGAATCACTCCGGGGACCTGTTCGGTCAGATCCGTATCGGTGATCTGCCCAAAGCCCATCTGCCTGGCGTGGCGCGCAAAAGCGTTCACGTCCAATCGACGCATCATCTCAAAAAAGAACGTATTGCAGGACTCCTGGACGGCCCTGACCACGGAGATGTTGCCGTGAACGTGCAGGCATTTATAGACCCTGCCCCTGCCCAGTGGGTGATACCCGGGACAGTAGAACGTTTCCTCCGGCGTGATAACCCCCTCCTGTAGGGCAATCATCGCGATTAAGGGCTTCCAGGTAGATCCTGGCATCTGGATGGACTGGGTGGCGCGGTTGAAGAGCGGTTTTGTGAGAGACGCGTTCAGGCCGGCCCATTGCTGAGAGGTGATCTGACGCGTGAACAGATCCAGGTCAAAGTCCGGCTTGGAAACCAAGGAGAGAATTTCACCGGTGTTGGGATCGATGGCCACCGCGGCCCCTCGCTTGTTGACAAGCAGCCTCTCCGCAAGCGCCTGCAGCTCGGCATCCAGCGTCAGATGGAGGTCGCGGCCGGGAATTGGATCTACGTCCTCCACCCCCTTTCGGAACGAACTGACATCCTGTCCATGCACGTTGACCAGTCGAAAGTTGCTGCCCATCTGGCCGCGCAGGTCCTGTTCGTAGATCCGCTCGACCCCCCGCTGCCCAATCATGTCTCCCGGCCGATATCCTAAGTCTTGCCTCTGGGTCAAGTCATCGCCCCCGACCTCCCGGACATATCCCAACGCATGGGACGCCCGTACCGGAGACGGATACCGGCGCTTTTGGGTGGCCTCGTAGTCTACTCCCTTGAGATCGTCACTGCGCTCCAGCATCCGCGATAGCCGATCAAACGGCACTCCATTCAGGACGATGGAGGGCAGATAGCTGCTGTATTTCGCAGCCTGCTCCAACCGCTCTGCGAGTACCGCCTCGTCCGCATCCAGGAGTTGAGCAAGGAGGGGAAGACTGTTGGGATCGAAATAGCGCGGCGTGACCCGTACGGAGAACGCCGGCTGATTGTCCACCAGAACCACGCCGTTTCGGTCCTTTACCGTGCCGCGTGCAGGGAGAACTCGCAACTCCCGCATGGAGTTATCGCGGGACTCGCCCGTGTACTCGGATGTGTTGATCACCTGCAGCTGAACCAGCCTGACCATTAGCAGTCCGAGCACCAGAACAATGGCAATCGAGAATATCCGGGCGCGGTCGGATTGTGAGTCGAGTCCACTGTCGCCAATCATCGACACTCCTTCCCGTTTGCGTCTGACAACCTGTTCACCTCAAGGGGGGCCGCCGCTGCGCCGCGCCCCGACGCCGGCCATTCGTCAACAACCATTCGCCACTGGGCCCATTGGGGTGGCCGATCGCCTTGGGGTGTACAGTCTTCGGACTGTTTGTTGCTGGGATTCCCGTCAGGCATCGTTTATTGAGGTCGGAAAACCGTCTACCGGCTCCAGCCTTACATTTTGGATTATAGTGGTGTGCAGCCGAACGCACCGCAAATCCCATCCTTTACCGCTATGCGTTTCGACCCGCCCTCCACGGGGCTGAGGCTCCTCTCAGTCCGTGGAGTCCTTACCGCAGTTTTCGCTGCGTTGTTCCTTTCTGTCGGGCCTGCCAACGCCCAGTACTTCGGTCGAAATAAGGTCCAATACGACAAGTTCGACTTTCAGAAATTCCAGACAGATCACTTCGAGTTTTACTTCTACCCCGAGGAAGAAGCGGCGGTCAAGGACGCGGCAAGAATGGCCGAGCGTTGGTACCAGCGACACTCGCGGACCTTTCTGCGGGAGTTCGCCGAGCGGAAGCCGGTAATCTTCTACGCCAACGATGCGGATTTCCAGCAGACCAACGCCATCAGCGGTTCTCTCGGTCAGGGAACGGGCGGTGTCACTGAGGCACTGAAGGAACGGGTCATCATGCCGCTCACTGGGAGTTACCGGGACACGGACCATGTGCTCGGGCACGAGTTGGTTCACTCGTTCCAGTACGACATCGCTCTGAATCGGACGGACAGTTCTCGATTCGCGCTGGGGCTGATGCCGCTCTGGCTGGTCGAGGGAATGGCGGAGTACTTCTCGGTGGGGCGCGACGACCCGCACACAGCCATGTGGATTAGGGATGCCGCGCTCCGCGATGACATTCCCACCATCGAAAAACTGTCCCGTGGCTATGAGTATTTCCCCTACCGCTATGGGCAGGCCTTGTTGGCCTACGTGGGCGGCAAGTACGGCGATGCGGCCGTGGCCAACCTTTTCAAGCTGGGCGGACGCGTCGGTGTCGATTCGGCCGTCGTCTACACACTCGGCATCAAGCCTGACTCCCTTTCTAACGAGTGGATTGCGGCCGTCAAGGAGGCCTATCTGCCATTAACCGAGGGTCGTACTCCTGCCGATAGCGTGGGGAGGACGGTACTCTCAAAGGATCTGGACGCCGGCGACATGAACATCTCGCCCGTCATCAGTCCGGACGGGAAGTACGTGGCATTCCTGTCAGAGCGCGATGTCTTCAATATCAACCTGTTTATCGCCGACGCCGAGACGGGGCAGGTGATCAAGAAACTCAAGGCCGCCAACGGCAACTCGCATTTCGACTCCATCCGCTTCATCAATTCGGCTGGTTCGTGGTCCCCAGACGGGCGCATGTTCGCCTTTGTGACCTTCGTTCAGGGCGACAACGAGATTTCCATTCTGGACTGGCGCTCTGGTTCCATCGAGCGCCGGATCTCAGTGAGCGGGGTGGCCGCCATCACGAATCCGGTCTGGTCGCCCGATGGGCAGTCGATCGCATTCTCGGGAATCGATGGCGGCATCAGCGACCTGTACCTCCTGGATCTGGAATCCGACGAGGTCTCCAAGCTGACCGATGATCGCTACGCAGATATGCAGCCGGCATGGTCGCCCGATGGCGCTACAATCGCCTTCGTCACCGATCGTGGCGAGGGAGGGACGGACTTTCAGACGCTCTCTTTCGCGAAAGAGCGTCTCGGACTGTACGACATCGCCACCGGCGAGATTGAAGTCGTCAAGGTCTTCAACGGCATCCACGCAAATCCACAGTACTCTCCGGACGGCCGAAGCCTGTTTTTCATATCGGATCACGACGGATTCAAGGATGTCTACCGGTACGGGCTCACGGACCAGTCTATCTCCCGACTGACCCATGTTCAAACCGGAGTGAGCGGGATTACCGCACTCTCGCCGGCCATGACCGTGGCGGCACAGAGCGGCCGCATGGTGTTCTCGGTGTTTTCCGACAACCGCTACAACGTGCACGCGCTGGAGGCTGACGAGACCATCGGTGAGCCCTACGTTCTGCCGGACGTCAATACCCGACAGATTGCCGGAGTTCTGCCCCCTTACCGGGAAGAGAGTCAGGGCTTGGTAGCCAATTACCTGGATGATCCCCTCACCGGACTTCCGCCGGACGAGGACTACGAGATCAGTGAGTACAGCTCCAAACTGACTCTGGATTATGTGGCGCCTCCCAGCATCGGCGTGACCGCCGGCGGGCCTTACGGATCAGGCCTCTCTGGCGGTGTTGGCCTGTTCTTCTCGGACATGCTAGGCAATCACAATCTGACCGTGGTGGCCCAGGCCAACGGCACGTTCAAGGATATCGGCGGCCAGGCGTATTACATGAACCGCGCAAACCGGCTCAACTACGGCGGCAGCCTGGGGCACATACCCATTCTGCTCATCGGAACCGGCGTTGGCACCGGTATTGACCCGGAAACGGGGGTCCTGAGCCAGGTAGTCTCGCAACAGAAGCAGCGCATCTATATCGACCAGCTGCAGGGCATCGCCAGCTATCCGTTTACCCAGACCCGAAGGGTGGAATTCTCGGGAGGATTCACCCGATACGGTTTCGACTACGAAACCGAGACCTTCTACTTCAGCCAGTTTGGAGTCCGGCGCGAGCGTGTTCAGCAGAATGACCTGGAGCCAGACCCTGTCTTTTTTGCTACCGGTGGGGTCTCCCTCATTAGCGACTACTCGTCATTCGGGTTCACTTCGCCCGTCCGTGGTGGGCGTTCGCGTTTCGAAATATCGCCGTTCCTAGGGTCGGCCAGCTTCGTTCGCGCGACCGTCGACTTTCGCCGGTACATGCAGGTGTCGCAGGTCACGTTGGCCGTCCGTGGGCTCCACGTAGGTAACTACGGGGCCAAGTCGGGCGGGGACGGTGCAGACCGGCTTTTCACTGAAGAGTACCTGGGGTATGCGAATAGCCGCGGTTTCCTTCGTGGCTACTCGTTCACCTCCTTTAGCAGCGTCGAAGAGTGTACTCCATCCGCCAGCGGAACCTGTGCGGAATTCGACCGCCTGCGCGGAAGTCGAATTGCGCTTGCCAGTGCCGAGCTCCGCGTCCCGGTCTTCGGAACGAAGCAGTTTGGCCTGATCAACTTCCCGTATCTACCCACTGAGATCACGTTCTTTGCGGATGCTGGCATGGCATGGACGGCCGAAGATGGCCCGGTCCTGAAGTTCGAGCGAGCCTCTGCAGAGCGCGTTCCCGTGTTCTCAACGGGGGTGACTTCCCGGTTCAACCTGTTCGGCTACACCGTGCTGGAGATCTTCTATGCGAAGCCCTACCAGCGGCCGGGCAAGGGCGCTCACTTCGGGTTCCAGATCGTTCCGGGCTGGTAAACTGCGGGTCGGGCCGTGAGTCGGCACCCCCCGACTCACGCCTTAGGGATCAACCAGCAGTTCGCCGCGAAGCACCGTTAGGGCCTTTCCCGACAGGAGGACGCGGTCGTCCTTATGGAGCATTCGCACCCGACCGCCCCGGGCCGAGGCCTGGAAGGCAACCAGATTGGCTCTGCCGAGCCGTTGATGCCAGAAGGGCGCTAGGGCACAATGGGCGGATCCGGTCACTGGGTCCTCCGGGACACCCAACTGGGGCGCGAAGAACCGAGATATGAAGTCGTATTCGGGCGAGTCTCCCGTGGCTGTGACGATCAGCCCGCGTACCGGCATGCGGGCTATCTCGCTCAGGTCGGGGTCCAGTGCTCGCACCCAACCCGGCTCAGCCAACTGCACCAAGGCATCCATTCTGTTTTCTCCGTACCAGGAGACTGGTGCCCCGAGAATGGTCTCGAGATTGGCAGGCCTAGGCCTGCCGACGGCGGGCTCAGCTGGAAAATCCATCGTCATGGAGCCGTCTTGATTGCGGCCCACCGTGAGGACACCGCTCCGCGTGTTGAACTTGACACCTTTGCCCGAAACCGCAGAACTATCAAATAGGACATGTGCCGAGCCCAGCGTGGCGTGGCCGCACAAATCCACCTCTCCCCCCGGCGTAAACCAGCGCAGGTCAAACTCGTTGGCCCCTGTCCTGACCAAGAACGCGGTCTCAGACAGGTTCATTTCCCTGGCCACGTTGAGGAGGAAATCATCCCCGGGGAACTCGTTCAGCACAAATACGGCTGCAGGGTTTCCAGTGAATGGGCTATCTGCGAAGGCATCCACCTGAGTAAACGCTAGGGCCATGCTCGTATAATTGTGGTCTAAGACGTTCCGGGCCTGCACGGCCCATGCTGCTGTCGCGTACTTTTTCGGCGCCCACACGTAGACGCTTCACATGTACGAAAGACTCCGCAGGTTCCTGTTCCGCCTTGACCCGGAACGTGCCCACAACATGGGAAGCATGGCCGCGCGCGCTGGTCAGCGACTGGCCCACGGAATGCTGGAGAAGCGCTTCCGTTATGAGTCTGAGCGGCTGCGCACTGAGGTTTGGGGACTCTCGTTTGCCAATCCCCTTGGAATCGCGGCCGGATTCGACAAGAACGCCCGCCTGATTCGGTTTTGGGAGGCCCTCGGCTGTGGTTTTGCGGAGATCGGCTCAGTGACCGCCAAGAAGAGTCGCGGAAACCCGAAGCCTCGGATGTTCAGGCTGGAAGAGGAACGGGCCGTCATCAATCGGATGGGACTCAACAATCAGGGCGCCGCCCGAATCGCCCGGCGGATCGCGGCCGGTCATCCGCCGGCCATCCCACTCGCGGTAAGCCTGACGAAGACCCACGACCCAGCCATACAGGGCCAGGATGCCATCAAGGACTTCACCACCAGTTTTTCCGCCTGTGCCCCGTTCTCCTCCCTGGTGGTGCTAAACCTGTCGTGCCCGAATACGGCAGAGGGTCGGACTTTTGAGGACCCAAACGCGCTTGATGAGCTGCTGGGGTACATCATGCCACTCCGCTTGGTGATGGAGAGCCCGCCACCCATCCTGCTGAAATTGTCTCCGCCGGTGACGGACCGGGTAGTGCTGGACAGCCAGGTGGACGAGATCGTCGCAGTTTCCAGGGCGCACGGCATAGACGGCTTCGTGGCTTCCAACACGGAGTCGGGACGGGACCTTATTGACGTCTCCGAGGAACGCCTGGCCGCCATCGGCCCTGGTGGACTCTCCGGACCTCCGCTACGATCCCGATCCACCGAACTGGTTAGATACCTCTACGAGAAGACCGGCGGCAAACTCCCAATCATCGGTGTGGGCGGGGTGTCTACGGGGCAGGATGCCTACGACAAGATTCGGGCCGGGGCGTCCCTCGTCCAGTTGTATACCGCCCTGGTCTATGAGGGGCCTGCGGTCTTCCGACTGATCAAGATGGAGTTGGACGAACTCCTGGAGCGAGACGGGTTCGCCTCGGTCTCCGATGCCGTGGGTGTGGGCCCGGCGAACTGATCCCCGGTCCGGGCGAAGGCATCGCGCAGGCTGGTTTTCTCCCGGGGTTAGCCCTCATTGCAGGGCACTGAGAGCAGGCGTACATTTTCCAACTGCCCAACCACTGCCAGAGAACACCATGCCGGCTGTCGTTTCTTTCAACACGGTCCCCGAATTGTTCGCCGGTCTCTTTGACCGCTATGCGGGATCGGGGAGGCCTGTCCTGAGCCATTGGGATCGCCCGTCCAAGTCCTGGTTTGACATCGATTGGGACACGCTCCACGCGTCGGTCCGGGACATGATGGGGTATCTCTACGAGATCGGTGTGCGGCCTGGTGACCGGGTGGCCATCCTTTCGGAGAACCGGCCAGAGTGGGCCGTCACGGATATTGCCACCCAGATGCTGGGTGCGGTAAACGTCTCGCTCTACACGTCCCTGCCAGCCACGCAGGCCGGATACATAGTCAAGGACTCGGCTGCGAAGGTCTTCATTGTCTCGACCGGAATTCAACTCAAGAAGGCCGAGGCAATCTTTGAGGACTGCCCCGAGTTGGAGACCATCGTGACCATGTCCGATATGCGGAAGTCGCATCCTGATTTCGTGACCGGATGGGATGAAGCACTCTCTTCAGGAGCAAAGGCCTACAAGGCGCGGGAGGCCGAGATAACGCCCTTGGCCGGCAATACCAAGCCGGACGATATGTCGGCCCTCATCTACACCAGCGGCACGACCGGGAATCCGAAGGGTGTGCGACTTACGCACGCCAACTTCTGCTCCAACGTCTCGGGCGCCCTGGACCGGGTTCCGTTTCATGAAACGGACCATCACCTCTCCTTCCTGCCGCTTTGCCATTCCTTCGAGCGGATGGCCGGCTTCCTCTGTGTCCTGGCCTGTGGTGCACGGATCACGTATGCACAAAGCGTCGACACGGTCAACCGGGACCTGATGTCGGTTCATCCGACGGTCATGATCTCGGTGCCGCGGCTCTTTGAACGCGTCTACAACGTGATCGCCAAGTCGGTTAATGAAGGCTCGTCGCTCAAGCGTCGGATATTCGACTGGTCGGTGGCTTCGGGAAAGCAGTATGCGCGGGCGGAGGTCAACGGCGGAGCAAATCCATACATCCGTTGGAAGAAAGGGATGGCCGACAAGCTGGTCTTTGCCAAGCTCCATGAGAAGCTGGGCGGCCGACTCCGCTTTGCCGTGTCAGGCGGCGCGGCGTTGCCCGCGGCAGTCGGTGAGTTCTTCCAAGCGGCTGGCGTTACCATCGTCGAGGGCTACGGACTGACCGAGACTTCCCCTGTCCTGACCATCAATCCACTCAAGGCACCGCGCTACGGGAGCGTCGGTCATGTGATCGATAAGGTTACGGTCGGGATCATGGACCTAGAGTCAGGCGAGATCAAGGCGCAGATTTCGGGCAAGGACTACCCGACCACGCTGGACTCGGAGGCAGGCGAGATTGTGGCCAAGGGACCAAACATCATGCTCGGATACTGGATGAATGACCAGGCCACGCGTGAGTCTATCGATGAAAGCGGCTGGTACCATACGGGCGACGTCGGTCGGTTCGAGGGCGGATATCTCCGGATCACGGATCGCATCAAACACATGATTGTGTCCAAGGGTGGAAAGAACATCTACCCAGGGCCCATCGAGGAGCTTTTCAAGACCGAGCCACTCATTGATCAAATGATGGTAGTCGGCGAGGGTCGCGAATTCCTTACCGCGCTGGTTGTCGCCAACGAGGATGCGGTCAGGATGGCCGGCGGCGAAGATCAGCTGGCTGAGGCCTTTAAGCAGGTCTTTCGCGCCTACTCCAAGACCGCTGCGGGCCCCGAGAAGATCAGGAATTTCCGCATGGTGGCCGAGGCGTTCTCAGTCGAGAACGGCATGATGACGCCGACGCTGAAACTCCGTCGTAAGATTATCGAAAAAAACTTTGCCGAGTTGATTGACGAGATGTACGCGGGCATCGTCTAGGGCCTTTGGGGTCCTAGTTCGGCTCTAGAGTCTGTCGGGGGCGAACGGTCCTGGAGATACGGGTGGCTCTGTACCCGTTACCAATGCGCACATGAGCTTGCCGGAGGCCGGGGCCAGGGACACGCCCATCATGCCGTGGCCGGCGTTGACCCAGACTCCGTCAGCAACCCGGCCAATGAAGGGAAGACCGTCCGGAGATGCGGGGCGGTACCCTGACCACACTGGCAGTTCGTCCGTGTTCAGGTCGGGTTGGTAGCGCCTGGCTTCGTCCAGGATGGGCCGGATCCGAAGCTGATCCACCTTCGACTCGAATCCGGACAGTGACAGCGTGCCGGCAAACCGCAGCTTGCCCGGCATGAGTGTCATCGTGACGCGGTCCTCTATGAGGATCATCGGGATTGGAGGAGAGTCGCGGGGCGCCTTGATGGTTACGCTGTAGCCTCTGGCCGGCTGAATGCTGATTCGTGGCACCAGGCGCGGCGTCCAGGCTCCTGCGCAGACCACAATATCTTCAGCGGTCAGCTCCCCGCCCAGTAGTGTCACTCGGCCTGACTCGATGCTGGACACCGTGACGCCGTGCCTCATTTCGCCGCCAGCTTCCTCGAACCGGCGACAGAGAGATGCCAGAAGCAGGTTTGGGTCTACCCGGGCATCCTGCTCATACAGAATGGCGCCGGTTGCATTGGAGCGGAGGTGCGGTTGCTTGGCCCGAAGGCCGGCGGTATCGAGAACTCGCGCTTCCAGACCAGCGCACCGGGCCTTCTCGGCTTCGTGGGCCATCGCGTCCTCCATCGCCGGAGTATGGTAGGCAATGAGCAGGCCGGTGTGCGCCAGGCCGAAGTCATCGCTTTCCGCGGCCAGCTCATCGAACCCCTCTACGCTGGCAAGACCGAGGTCGCGGAGGATCGGAATGCAGCGCTCTACGTGCGCCGCCGTGCAGTGAGCCCTGAACTGCCACAGCCAGCGGAGAAACGCCAGGTTCAGTTGCGGCTTGAGGTGAAAAGGCGCATCCCTGCGAGTCAGCCAGCGCAACCCCTGCGAGATGACCCCGGGGGCAGACAGCGGAATGACATGACTCGGTACGATCATGCCTGCGTTCCCGGCAGAAGCGCCTTCGCCGGCCAAGCTCGCTGCCACGAGAGTCACTGATCGGCCCGCGCGCTGGAGATACAGGGCCGTCGTCAGACCGATCACTCCGCCTCCGATCACGACAACATCGGCGCATTGCTCAGGCACGCTCATTGGACCGTAAAGCCGTCCCTGAACGGGTCGTCGTCATCTAGAAATATGGTGTTTTCACCCGTCACACGGGCCCAGCCCTCTATGCTCGGAATGATCGCATCAATGGCGCCGACCTTCGTGCGGCCTTCTATGCGGCCAATGAACTGGCTTCCTATGATGCTCTCGTGCACGAATTCGTCGCCTTCTTTGAGCTGTCCCCGGGCAGCCCACTGGGCCATCCGGGCGCTGGTACCAGTACCGCAGGGTGACCGGTCAATGGCCTTGTCTCCGTAGAAGACGGCGTTGCGACTGGTAGATGTAGGCCTGACGGGAGCGCCAGTCCATTCGATGTGACTCAGGCCGCGGATGGTCGGGTCTTCTGGATGCTCGAAGGTGTAGGATTCGTTCAGTCTCTTTCGCAAGATGGGGCTCCACCGGAGAAGATCACTGACCGGGTGATCGGCCAAGTCGCGGTAGTTCTCCTGGGGGTCTACGATGGCATAGAAGTTTCCTCCGTAGCCTACATCCATCTTCAGCACCCCCAAGTCCGGGCATTCAACAGTCAAACCCTCAGCGGCCAGGAATGAGGGTATGTTGATTAGACGCACGCTTGACACCCTCGAGCCGTCCATGGTGTAATAGGCGTCCACTCGTCCCGCGGGCGTATCGAGTCGCACCAACCCGGGCTCTGCAGGCTGGACGAGGTCGTATTCCAGCATCGCTGTGACCGTTCCAATCGTCCCATGGCCACACATGGGCAGACAGCCGCTAGTCTCGATAAAGAGAATTGCGATATCACAGTCCTGTCGGGTGGATGGGTAGAGAATGGATCCTGACATGACGTCGTGGCCGCGCGGCTCGAACATCAGGCCGGTTCGAATCCAATCGAACTCGTCCATGAAATGCTTGCGGCGCACCCGCATACTGGCGCCGACAAGCTCTGGTCCACCGCCGCGGACAACCCGGACCGGGTTGCCGCACGTGTGAGCGTCAATGCAATCAAACGTGTGTCGCGCCATGGCCGCTTAGCCGGTCAGACGGCGGGTTCGCTGGAAATCGTCTCGCGTGTGCGCTCACCATTGATCATGCGCACGATGCCCTGCGGGTTGCCGTTTGTCAGGGCCGCCGGAAGAAGCTGCTCCGGGTAGTCCTGATAGCAAACCGGCCGCGCGAAACGGAGAATTGCTCTGGTCCCCACCGATGTTGTCGAGGGTGCAGTGGTAGACGGGTACGGCCCACCGTGGTGCATAGCGTGCGAGACTTCGACGCCCGTCGGAAATCCGTTGACCACCACGCGGCCGACTACGCCCTCCAGGCATCCCACGAGGTCGCTCGCGTCCCCGATTTCGCCTTCCTCCATGTGGACGGTACCTGTTAGGCTACCGTCTAGGTTCGCAGCCAAGGCGGTCATCTCATCTGCATCCGCACAGACAACCAGAATCGAGGCCGGCCCAAAGACTTCCTCATGCAGGTGCGGATTGGCGGCAAATGTGACGCCGCTCGTCTTAAGTATGCAAGGCTGAGCCTGTGCGGCGGCGTCGGCTACGCCGTCACCAGTCGCTGCCTCTGCCCCGCAGGCCAATGTGGACACTCCGGCTGTTTGGGCGGCTCGACCAAGGCCTGCACTGAATCCATCTGCGATCCCCTTGTGCAACATGGTTTGCGATCCAAGCGCGTCGATGCGGGCGGCTAGCGAGACCGCGAACGATTCTGTTGCGGGGCTTTCGACTGCGAATACGAGGCCGGGATTGGTGCAGAACTGACCTGATCCCAGCGTGACCGAGCCGGCAAGCCCGGCCGCGATGGCTTCGCCTCTTTTGGCGATGGCAGCAGGCATGAGGAAGACCGGGTTGGTACTGCCCATCTCGGCGAACACCGGCACGGGGGTGGCTCTGGCCGCCGCTGCATCAAAGATGGCTCGCCCTGCGGTTAGCGATCCAGTAAATCCAACCGCGGCTATTCCCGGCTCTTGCACGAGCTTCAGGCCGACGGGTGCTCCTGCACCATGCACAAGTGAGAAGGTCCCGGGATGAAAGCCCTGACCGGCGACGGCGGCACCGATGGCTCGACCGACGAGTTCTGAAGTCCCGGGGTGAGCAGGGTGTGCCTTGCAGACCACGGGGCATCCGGCTGCCAGCGCAGATGCCGTGTCCCCGCCGGCGACTGAGAACGCCAACGGGAAGTTTGAGGCGCCGAACACGGCGACTGGACCTATCGAACGCAGCATGCTCCGTATGTCCGGTCTCGGAATGGGTGCCCTGTCTGGGAGCGCCGTTTCAATCCTGGCGTCTACCCATGAACCCTCCCGGGTGACGCTCGCGAACAGCCTGAGCTGTCCCATGGTGCGCCCTCTCTCACCCCGAACTCTTCCTTCCGGCAAGCCAGTTTCCGCCATCACGCGGTTTATGAGAGTATCGCCTAGCGCTTCGATCTCATCGGCGATGGTCTCCAGGAGCATGGCCCAGTCTTCGGCACTTCGGCTCTTGTTGGCCACGAAGGCAGCTGTTGCCTGCTTTACCGCCTGACTGATCTCAGCCTCGGTGGCTTCGTGGAAGAAGGGTGCGAGTGTGCTACCGTCTACCGGATTGACGCCGGCTATCTGCCCGCGACCTTCGGCACTCTCGTTTCCTGCGATCAGATTCGCTCCTGTCAGAGTTGTTGTGGCGTTCATGTGTCAGGCTGCGATGAGTATGTGCTTGGTAAACAGGGTCAGGTAATCCATGAGCTTGTCGCTCCGTTCCCGCGCGGCAACCGCGTCACCGCGTATTACCGCTTCGACTACGGCGTCGTGCAGGTCCGCGGAGCGGCGGAGGTCGTCATCTTCTTGGTGTTTGAACCAGAAACGGCGACAGTGTGCGTGCAGCGGCCGGGTGGCTTGGACGGCGTATTGGTTCGGTGCTGCGTCCCAGATTGCCTTGTCCAGATTGTAGTCCGCTTCCATGAAGTGCAGCGCGCCGCCGGCTGTACCGATCAGTTCTTGCCTCGCCTCCCTTATGTCGTTCCGTTCTCGGTCGGTAGCCTTCCGGGCCGCTCCGGAGTGGATGATGGCATCCAGCGCTTTTCTGGTCTGGATGACGGACAGCATTTCGCGAAGGTCAATCGGGCTGACCATCATCCCCCGGCGGGGTATCGCTGTCATTAGACCCTCGGCGGCCAAGCGCTGGAGGGCTTCTCTCAGCGGCGTCCGTCCGATGTCGAGTGACTCCGCCAGGGTGCCTTCTGAGAAGACTGCCCCGGGCTCCAACTGCAGAGTTACTATGAGGGACTCTACGCGCTCATAGGCCCCCTCTGCTAACGTCGGCGCTGCCTCGGTGGCTAGCATGCTAGCATGGTTGGCCGAGGGCCTGGCTGACCAGTTCCTCCGGCCGATTGGCGAGTGCCTCGTTGATGGTCGCGATAACCCTAGTGCGCTCCTCCCCGGCGAGCGGTAGGCGCGGTGGGCGGACTGTTTCCGTACCCAGTCCTACCATAGACTCAGCGAGTTTGATGTTCTGCACCAGTTTTATGTTCACATCCAGGTGTAGCAGTGGCATGAACCAGCGGTAGATCTTGAGGGCCTCCGCGTAGCGTCCCTGTCTGGCCAGGTTGTATATGGCCACCGTCTCGCGAGGGAATGCGTCCACCAGGCCTGCAATCCATCCCACGGCCCCAAGCATCAGCGCCTCCAGGGCCACGTTGTCTACGCCCGTAAATATTGCGTAGCGATCACCCACTAGGTTTACGATGTCGGTGATCCGGCGCACGTCGTCCGAGGATTCCTTGACGGCCTCGAACTTGGGCTCGTCGGCCAACTCCTGCAGCATCTCCGGCGTTAGGTCCACGTTGTACGCGACCGGATTGTTGTAGAGCATGATGGGGAGATCGGTAGCCGCCGCTACCGTTCTTAGAAATGTGATGGTCTCCCGGCGATCGCTCGTGTACAACATCGGTGGGAGGAGCATCAGGCCCTGTGCTCCCGCGGCTTCCGCCATCTTGCACATCGTGCAGGCGTCAGCGGTGGTGCGCTGTGCGATTCCGCAGATCGTCGGCACTCGGCCTTTCACCAGTCTGACGGTGAGTTCTACCAGCTCGGCTTTCTCCTCCATGCTCAGAGTCGATGCCTCTCCAAGCGATCCGCTTACCACGATGCCTGCAGCACCTGCGGCGATTTGCGCCTCCAGGTTTACTTCGGTCCAATGGGCATCGATTTCGAGTGCATCGTTGAACTTGGTGGTGACGGCGGGGAATACTCCTTCCCAGGTGACGGACATGGCGTGGCGCGATTGGTAATGTATATCACTAATATATCAAGTGTCTATCAGGACTGCAACCCGGGCTCTCCTACCGCTTCCCCGAATACTGTGACCCTGTTCTCTCGTCCGTATGTCGGCCCTCCGTGGCGACCTTGATATCCGCCAATGACCCCCTTCAACGTCGAAACATGATCCACCATGATGCCTCGCCAGGGGCCCGTTACCTGGACTCTTCCCCGAATGATCAGCGCGCTTTGCTTGAGCTCCTCACGAAATCGCTGACGACATTTCGGGCGGCAGATGCACTGAATGAACCCTGATTCATCCTCCAAAAAGATGAACATGGTCCCGTTGGCAGTCCCTGGTCGCTGCCTGAACATAACTAGGCCGGACACGGTGGTCATGGGCGGCCGGCGCTCATCATAGGGGAGCGTCTTCCCGAACTGCTGCACAAAAGAGATGGGTCGCACTTCGTGATATACCAGGCTTCTTCTCAGTACCACCATAGGATGGACGCGAGGACCAGAGTGCGTCGCCAGATCCCACTCCAGCCTCTTATGAAGGGTAATCCCCGGAAGCGCCGGCAGATCAGCCGCACGCATGCTCGTTGTATCAAGCAACGTTCCCTGTGCGTTGGCCCCGCCCTTCTGGAACTGCTGCACTAGCACCTTCATCTTGTACAGCGCCGTGCGGTTGGATCCCTCCAGGGAGTCAAAGGCGCCCGACTGAACCAGCGCCTTGAGTTGCTTTTCATCCACCGGAATACGGTGAAAGAACTCCTCTAGGGACGCGAAGGACTGCAGCTCCCGTTCCAGTACCGATACCTCGGCCAAGGACCCCTGTACGCCTTTCACCGACGTCAGTGGCTTCCGAATGGCCAACTTGCCTTCGACCTCCTCCAACTGATAGCGAAGGCCTGACTTGTTGATGTCCGGCACCAGGACCAGTACACCATGCCTCCGCGCGTCCTGCTCAAGCGTCATCTGCGCATACATGCCCGGCCTGTGCTGCATCAGTCCCGCAAAGAAGGCCTCCGGATGATGCCGCTTCAGATACGCGCTGTGATAGACGGTCAAGGCAAACGACGCCGCGTGAGACCGACAGAACCCGTAGCCCACAAACTTAGATACCTGATCGAAGACCCTGTTTGCCGCCTCTTCGGGGACATCATTCGTCTCCATCGAAGACTGGACAAATCCTTCGCGCATCGACTCCATCTCACCGGGGTCTCTGAACTTGGACATCAATCGGCGGAACGAGTCCGCCCGGTCCAGTGACCAGCCGGCAAACTGGTGCGCTACCTCCAGGACCTGCTCCTGAAAAATGATCACCCCGTAGGTGTCCTCCAGAATGCGCTCAAGGATGGGGTGGTCATACCGGACCTTCTCCAATCCCCGGTGACGCCGGATGAACGGGTGCATCAGCCCTCCCTGAATGGGGCCCGGACGAACTAGAGAGATCTGTTTGATCAGATCCTGCATGTTGCGCGACTGGATTCTGGATCCCGCACTCTGCTGCGCGGGGGATTCGATCTGGAAGAGCCCCAGTACGTCGCCTTCGCAGATCATGTCATACACGTCTGGGTCATCCAGGGGGAGTTCATCCAGTACGATGGGCTCGTCGTCGGGCGCAAGGTCATTGGCAATCATGGTGGCCTCAGACACCGTCCCCAGCATTCGAAGAGCCAGCACGTCCAGCTTAACCAGACCCAACCACTCGAGGTCGTCCTTGTCAAACTGGACCACGCGGACTCCATTCGCCGAAACCTGCAGGGGCGTAAAGTACCGGATGGGCTGACGCGTGAGCACCATGCCTCCAGAGTGCTGGCCCAGATGGCGAGGGCATCCCACCAGGTTGGTGGCGGCCTTGATCAGGATCTCGAGCAGGGGAGAGTCACCTCCGGCCACTGACCTGATGTGCGCCGCGTTTTCCTCGTCGCTTGGGAGCGCGTGGCCACAGCCCTTCGACATCTGAACGGCCATCTCGGCGGGCCAGCCAAGCGCCTTGGCCGTGTCCTGGACCGCCGACTTTGTCAGGTATCGATCAATCGTGGCCGCCATCGCCGTATGGTCCATCCCAAAGCGCTCCTCCATCCACTCGATGATTTCCATCCGGCGACTCGAATCAAAGTCCAGGTCGATATCGGGCGTCCCCTGTCGGCCGCGATGGAGGAAGCGCTCAAAGAGAAGGTTGTGGTCGATGGGACAGACCACCGTAATCCCAAGCAGGTAAGTCACGATAGAGTTGGCTGCCGAGCCCCTTCCCAGGCAGCGGATGCCGCGGCGGCGTGCCTCATCAACCACTTCCTTTACCACCAGGAAGAACTCCTGAACATCCAGGTCAACAATCACATGGAGCTCCTTGTCCAGCCGCTGGCGCGCTGCCACCCGATTAGGCGAGCCGGGCGAGTACTTCTCTTCGAAGGCCAGATTCGCCTTCTTCTTGAGGAGGTCTACGGAGGTGACGCCTTCCGGCAGTTTCGTTCCCGGCGGTATGATGTGGCCGGGTATCAAATCCACCTTGCACATCTGGGCGATCTCGCCCGAACGGTGGATGGCTTCCTTTGGAAGTCCCCTGCGCAGCAGCTCGGCTTCGGCCTGGAGGTAAGCCATCGAATTGGATGGACGCTCCGGATGGTCATCGAAGACTGTGATCCCGTGGCGGACGCAGGTCAGGAGATCGTACCGCCAGTAGTCACCCGGTACGGCAAACCGCACATCGCCCGTAGCTACCGGGGGGACCCCCGTCTGCCTGGCCAACTGGAGCAGGTGGGCGAGCCGTCGATCATCGCCTTTCCGACGCTGATGGGTTACCTCGAGTGACAGGCGTTCTCCGAATATGTCGTAGAGGGTGTGCACCCAACGGGCAGCCTCCTGATGCTTGAAGTGTTGAAGGAGCGGATAGATGGGGCCAGCCTCTGTCCCGGTGAGGCAGAAGATGTTTTCGTGGGCCGAGGCGAGCTCTGCCAGAGTAGCCGTTGGCTCTTCCCTGGACCGGAGGTGCGCTTGTGTGAGCAGCCAACAGATATTCGCATACCCCTCCCTGTTACTGGCAATGAGTACAAGATCGTGGCCATCAACCGGGACCTCCGCTCCGAAGATGTGCTGAACACCCAGTTGCTGGCAGGCACGCTGAAACCGGACTACCCCGTACGTGCCGTGGCGCTCGGTCAGAGCAACGGCCTGGACTCCCTGTTTGACAGCGGCTTCCGGTAGCGCTTCTGGCGGAGACCCTCCTGCCTGGAAGGAAAACCAGCTTCGGGTGTGGAGGTGGGCAAACATCAGTCGTACACCACTGTGATGATCCAGTTACGTGTGCTTCGGTCACCACAGAGTTCAAAGGTGCCCCGCTCCGTTCGCACCGTCATGTAATGGCGCTGCGTGTCGGATGCCCACCACCTCCCCCGTACATCCCAACGCTCAATAACCGCCTGGATGGGCTCAGCCCACCCCTCTCGTTGCAGGATCATCGGGTGACTTCCGTCAAACCACACTTCCGCCTTTATAGTGCGTTTCTTCATGTCCCCCAGGTGTTCATCCCGAAGCGGTCCTCGTGGAAGTGGGCGCCCGCTCTCACCACGCTACGCTTGATGGCATTGGGGTACTTCCGGTGGACATCACCCACGGCACTGGTCACCTGCCTGAGCTTCTCGCCAAACAGAGATGCCTGCACCAGGTCACCGGTCATCAGGCTTGCCAGGATTAGGTCAATGCGGTCAATGTCGATGGGCCGTGATTCATTGGTCCGGGACTCTTGATGCAGGCGGCCCAGCATCTCCGCGCCAAGGCGGAGGGCGAATCGTTCGAGGGTATCGGCCCGTGAAGTGGGATGCGGCAGCACACGCGACCCATGGCAGGGACGGTTGCCCTCCAGATGAAGGACAATCCGGATCTGTCCGGCAAACTGCTCCTTCATGGCGCGAGCCACCTTCTCCGTCAGCTGGCTCACGATCGGGAGCAGGTCACCTGCCTGACTACAGGGTGCTTCCAGTTCGAAGTGCCTACGTACGGTGGGGGCCGGATGGAATGTCGAGACGCGCTTGGACGCAGACGGGTGCAATGCGGTGTGAAGTCGTTCCCCCTCCTTGCCGAATGCCAGCACGATCTGCCGTTTGTTGAGTCGGCGGGCCGGGCCCAGTCTTGTGCATCCCAGTAGCTCCAGCCCGTCGGCGAGCGCTTCACTGAACCCGGCCTCCACGAGCAGCCGGCTCGGGAAGGCATCCAGAAAGGCGTCAACCTTCTGCTTGGGAATAGCGGTGGTTCTTCCGGAAGCGGACCAGACTGCCGCGAGATGCGCCGTCGTCCGGTCCGGAGCAAACCCCACACAGGCCCGCAGCCGCGAAGCTGTCTCGCGAATCTCAGGCGCGAGGGCATCGAACCACGCCACCGGCTGCGTGCTCTCCAGAAACGGTGTGATCCTATGGATCTGCTCTATCACATGCTCCCACGCACAGTACTCTGATACCGCGTCTCGTAGAAGCAGAATGGCTGACGGACACAGAGATCGGGCGCGTGTCGCGGTCATTCCTACCTCCAGTCCGGCGGCCGTAGCGTGACGGTTGAGCGCAATGATGTGCGCATCTTCCTGCACGACTAGAGGACGTCGAGGGTCACATCGCTTGACCAGAGACAATGCCCATGCAGGGTACTGCTTAATCGTAAAACAACCAGTCAACGGACACGCCTGGTGGGGTGGAGTGATTGCCCGCAGCAATAGCTACGGACAGGTGGGACCCCTACTATAATATGTGTACTATATGTGTGTCAACGCATGTGTGCGTAAATACTTTTGCCCCGACTGTCTGGGTGATGGTCAAAAAGTGTGTATTGTCAGGTCAACATGCCTGAGTATCTGGACATAGAGAGCTGGTCGCGGAAGGCGGCATTCGAATACTTCCGGGACTTCGACAATCCTTTCTTTGATATCACGGCCCCCGTGGATGTCACGGACCTGAGAAGGGGGGCCAAGTCCGCTGGCATCCCGTTCTCTCGAGCCGTGCTTTTCAAGACGATGGGTGTGGTAAATGCCTGCGAGCCGTTTCGGTATCGACTCGAGAAGGGCCGCGTTGTGGTGAACAAGATCATTCACGGCTCGACAACAACACTCCTGGACGATGACAGCTTCGCGTTCCTCTACTTCGAGTACAGTGAGGACCTGCAGCTATTCCTCGCCAGCATGGATGCCGGCAGAAAAGCGCTTGACGCCCCCCCGCAGGAGATGGACCCGCGTTGGGATCGAACGGACATGATCCATTTTTCCTGGGTGCCCTGGGTTTCCTTTACCAGTGTCAGCCACCCCCGAAAATGGGGACGCGAAGACTCGGTCCCAAAGCTGGTCTTCGGCCGGTTCGAAGAGCGCGAGGGACGGCTAATGATGCCCGTCTCGGTGACCGTCCATCACGCTCTGATGGACGGATTGCACGTGGGGCGGTTTTTCGAAAGGCTCGCTGCAGCCTTTGCGGAGCCCCTCCAGTAGCCGACCGCGGCGCTGGACAGTTGGCACCAGAGGTATGCAAAAAGACCGCCCGCCTGAATTCAGACGGACCGCCTTGCGTCGGGATGGCGGGATTTGAACCCACAACCTCCTCGTCCCGAACGAGGCGCGCTACCGGGCTGCGCTACACCCCGAAATGACCGCATCCAATAATGATGTCAGCCGTACGGGTTTCAACGGTATCGTTAGCTCCCGGATTGCCCAAGTGAAACGGAAAGGGAAACGCCGCAGCAGTGGCCTTTCACTAACCGAACCTAGCGCTAGCATTCGGGTTGGCAGCCACTCTCTCTTTTCCTTTGCATGCATCGACTCCTAAGCATCGGTTTAGCGGCCTGCTTTTTGGCAGGCTGCGCCGGCAGCAACCAGGCCTCCTCCTCTCAGGCTGACACCCAAGCCCTGGAGGCCCTCTACTGGGCCCGCCTCGACAGCGCAAGGCAGTCCTTCACGGAAGCCGAGGTCGCCTTCATGACTGGCATGATCGGCCACCATGCGCAAGCCCTGATAATGGCCCGGATGGCCCCTGAGCAGGCTTCAAGCTCTCAGGTACGAACGCTCGCGGCCCGAATTATCAACGCGCAGAATGATGAAATTGCCAGCATGCAGCGCTGGCTGGGTGACCGGGATCAAACTGTGCCGGAAGTCCACATTGATGGAACGCAGCTCATGATTCACGGCGGCGGCGAGCATACGATGATGCCCGGTATGCTCTCGTCTGAGCAATTGGAAGAATTGGCGTCCAGCTCCGGACCCGACTTCGATCGCCTGTTCCTCACTTATATGATCCAGCATCATCAGGGTGCCGTATCCATGGTCGACGACCTCTTCGGCCAAGATGAGGCCGGACAGGATGAGGCAGCCTTTAAACTTTCCTCAGACATTCACGTCGACCAGATCACCGAGATTGCCCGCATGAGGCGCATGCTCGACTCGTTATTCCCCACCACCCAGGACCGCTAGACCTTTTTGGCGTCCCCACCAACCACTCCCTTGCGATATACATTCGTTCTGGCACTGGTAGGCCTACTTGGCCTTTCCGCCTGTGCACCCAAGTCCGTCATGGACAACACCGCAACCATGCGGATTACGCCACCAAGTCCAGATCCACGCGTTGGCCTGGGCGCCGGCCTCTTCGATGCCGAGGAAGCCATCTGGAACATGAGCTTGCTCTCCAGCACGCCCCCGCCCGAAGCTTTTGTGGGCATCACCAACTCTGACCTAGCCTTCAAGGGGCAGTACGCTCTTCAGGGCAACTACAACGGCGTCATCATCTGGGACATCTCCAACCCGAGCTCGCCTGAGCTCGTGACCGAGTACGTGTGCCCGGCGTCTCAAAGCGATGTCTCTGTCTACGGGGACTTGATGTTCGTATCCGGCGAGGGTACGGGAGGCCGGCTTGATTGTGGTGCTCAGGGTGTGGAGGAGCGTGCGAGCGCTGAGCGCCTCCGCGGTATCCGCATTTTCAACATTGCCGACATCCGGAATCCCGAGTACGTGAGCAATGTCCAGACGTGCCGCGGTTCGCATACACATTCGGTCTTGAAAGACCCGAACGACGACGATAATGTCTATGTGTATGTCTCCGGTTCGGCACCCGTGAGGCCTGAAGAAGAACTGCCCGGCTGCTCAGACGCAGCACCGGACGAGGATCCGAACTCGGCCCTGTTCAGGATCGAAGTGATCAAAGTGCCATTGGCCAACCCTGCAGCCGCGGCCATCGTGAGTTCACCTCGGATCTTTGACAACCTGGTGGCACCGCCCCAGCACGGGGCCTCTCCGGCCGATGCAGCAGCACTGGAAGAAGCACGCGCACGCGGTGCCTTCATTGTTGATTTCGGAGGTTCGGAAACCGTCGTTCCAGATCGGTTCGTAGGTCCGATGCTTGCCGGCTTCATGACCGAGCGAGGCGTTGGAGAAGCCACGGCTGCCGACTCTGCGGCCTTCCGCGAGGCGCTTCCGGCGATTATCCGTGAGCGGTTCGGTGCCCCCCCTGCAGAAGGTGAAGACGCGGGACCTGCGCCAGGCCCGACCCAGTGTCACGACATCACGCTCTACCCCGCGCTTGGGATTGCCGGCGGAGCCTGCGAGGGCTACGGTCTTCTCCTAGACATCCGGGATCCTGAAAATCCAAAGCGGATGGATGCCGTGGCCGACTCCAACTTCTCCTACTGGCACTCGGCCACGTTCAGCAACGACGGCGCCAAGGTCCTCTTCACGGACGAGTGGGGCGGAGGCGGTCAGCCCAAGTGCCGCGCAATGGATCCAAAGGAGTGGGGCGCCAACGCCATCTTTACAATTGACGATGGCGTGATGGACTTCAAGAGCTACTACAAGCTCCCCGCACCTCAGACGTCCGTGGAGAACTGCGTTGCCCATAACGGCTCCATGATTCCCATTCCGGGGCGCGAAGTCATGGTCCAGTCTTGGTATCAGGGCGGTATTTCCATCTTCGATTGGACGGATCCCTCGAATGCCATCGAGATTGCCTTTCACGATCGCGGGCCCATTGACGCGAATCAGATGGGTAACGGCGGCAGCTGGTCCGTCTACTGGTACAACGGAGTGATGGTCAGCTCCGAAATCGGTCGCGGACTGGACATCTTCGAGCTCACGCCGAGTGCGGCGATCTCGGCCAACGAGATCGCCGCCTCCAAGACTGTTAAGCTGGACTACCTGAACGCTCAGGGTCAGCCTCAGTACGCGTGGCCGGCTTCCTTCGCACTCGCGGGTTCCTATCTGGATCAGCTGGAGCGCAGCAATGGCCTCTCCGGCTCCCGGATCATGGCAATTCGATCGAGTCTCGGACAGGCTAAGTCTGCTTCTTCGGCCGCTCAGAAGCGCATGCTGCTGACCTTGGCTACCGAGGTCTCCGCAGATGCCGTTCGTGCGGCAGACAGCGGAAAGGCAACGATGCTTGCCCAGGCCATCTCGAGGCTAGCCGCCGAGATGTAAATCTCGGTCCAAAGGCTCGAAACAGAAAAAGGCGGCGTGTCCAATTGGACGCGCCGCCTTTTCTGTTTCGGTCGATTGGGACTAGACCCGCACGCGCTCCTTCAGGCCCTTACCAGCCTTGAACGTCGGCACCGTGCGTGCCTCAATCTGAATGGTCGCACCCGTCTGCGGGTTGCGTCCTTCGCGAGCCTTGCGGTTGGCGGTGTCAAACGTCCCGAATCCGGGGATGGTGACACTGCGGCCGGCGTCCAGCTCTACGGCGATGATGCCGCTCCCTGGGTCTGTGTCAAAGATGCAGTTGACAGCTTCCGCCGCTTTTGCCTTGGACAAGCCGGTCTTCTTGGCCAGCTTCTCGGACATTTCTGTTTTGGTCATTCTCGTTTCTCGTTGGGCGAACGGTGTGAAGGTACAAGTATAGCTGTTTTTGCGCGGATGCGCGGTATTCGATGGAAAAGTCGGTGTCCGAACCCCGAAATTCACCCATGGAAATCCCTGAAATTGACCATTTGGTCTACGTGACTAACGATTTAGCTGCCGGAATCGCTCACATTGAGCGGCTTCTGGGTGTGAAGCCGGTACCGGGAGGCCGTCATCCCGACTTTGGTACGCACAACGCCCTGCTCTCTCTGGGGCCAGAAACCTACTTGGAGGTACTCGCGCCAGATCCATCGCTGGATCCGCCAGCGCGGGGACGCCTCACCGACGTTTGGGGCGCACGCGCAAAGGGTCTGTTCACATGGGTGGCGAAGGCACCGGACATTCAGCGCACCCTCGACAACGCCATCTCCCCACTCGGCCCCGTTCAACCCTGTAGCCGAAAGAGGCCCGACGGTAGCGTCTTGGCATGGACTCTTTCGGATCCGTTCGTCGGCAGACTAGGAGGCGCAATCCCTTTCCTGATCGATTGGGGCCGGTCTCCCCATCCGGCCCAATCGGCACCTGCCGCGGGGTCACTGGAAGGACTCACCATCCATCACCCAGAGCCCAAACGAATCGGCCGAATCCTCGACTCACTGGGTCTGTCCGTCACCGTGCAGCTGTCCGAACAGCCCCATCTTGTGGCCCGGATTCGGACACCTCGGGGAGTGGCGGAACTGAAGTAGCCCTGAGTTGGGACAGCTCTGGAACCGAGGTCAGGCCTTGCCCACTCCGGAAAACTTGACTCCGGACAGCGCTGCCATCTCTGTACTCCAGGTTGTGAGGTCCCGCGCGGAGAACCCGGACATGTGGTCATGACCGCACGCGCGGGCCAGAACCTCCATCAACTCGACCGTGGCAGCAAACCAGTTCTTCAGCCGGTGCGCCGACTTGATGATCTCAAGCCGGGCGCGGAGATGCTCCTTCTGGGTGGCGATTCCGACCGGGCAGTTGTTGGTGTGACAGGCCCGCATGCCCAGGCAACCAATGGCCTGAAGGGCCGAATTGGAGATGGCCACCGCATCGGCTCCCAAGGCCAGGGCCTTTACGAAGTCCGCCTCCGTCCGCAGGCCTCCCGTGATCACCAGCGTGACGTCTTTGGCGGATCGCGCATCAAGATGCCGCCGTGCGCGCGCCAAGGCCGGGATGGTTGGAACTGAGATATTCTGCTTGAAGACCTCGGGTGCCGCCCCGGTACCACCGCCTCGGCCGTCCAGAATGATGTAGTCCACCCCGATCTCCAGGGCGAAGTCGATATCGTCTTCGATGTGTTGCGCGGACAGTTTGAACCCGATGGGTACGCCGCCGGTCACCTCACGAACCTCCGCTGCCACCTCCCGGAAGTCCTCGACAGTTGCCAGGTCGGGAAATACGGCTGGACTAATGGCTGGTTGACCGGGCTCCAGGCCCCGTACCTCCGCGATCTTCCCGACTACCTTTTCGCCCGGAAGATGCCCGCCGGTGCCGGTCTTTGCGCCCTGGCCTCCTTTGAAGTGAAAGGCCTGGCACTTGGCCACCTTTTGGAGGTCCCATCCGAATTTTGCGGAGGCTAGCTCATAGAAATATCGACTGTTGGCCTCCTGCTCTTCTGGCAACATGCCGCCCTCGCCGGAGCATATACCGGTGCCTGCAAGCTCAGCTCCCTTCGAGAGCGCAATCTTGGACTCTTCGCTGAGAGCCCCGAAGCTCATGTCTGAGACGAAGATGGGAATATCGAGGTGCAACGGGCGCTTCGCACCGGGCCCAATGACCGTCTCGGTCCCGACCTCAGCACCGTCAAGCAAGGGACGCGTGGCCAACTGGCCGGTCAGAATCTGGATATCTCGCCACCGGGGCAACTCGGTTAGCGCAATCCCCATCGCCGAGACCGGACCGTGGTGGCCGACCTTGCTTAGTCCATCCCGGGCCAGAGACTGGATGTGCGCATTATTCGGCTCTTCCGGCGCGCCATGGACGTCCTGGAAGAGACCGAGGTAGGCGTCCCTTTCATAGGGCTGCGGATGCTCCTTCTTCCAGCGGGCAACTTCATCGGCATCAACCAAGACATCATCGCCGACGATGAAGCTGGTGAACCGCTCCAGTTTTTCGTCATTGTTGTAGGCCGAAACCCCCGTAGCGATGCGGTAATCCCAGTTATGCAGCCCACAAATCAGGTCGTCTCCGACCACGTGACCGTCGGACAGGAGCGCTCCGCGATGAAGGCATCGGCCGTACAGAACAGATACCTCTCCGTCTGTGAGGACCACAACCAGGTCCACGCCCTCGGCAAGGGCATAGGTTGGTTCACGGTCAGCGAGTTCGCTCAGTCGGGCAACGCGGGTGCGACGGGAGACTTCCATGGGCCACAGAGGAGATTGGGTTCAGGGTCCAACCAGATACGGCTCACCGGCCAGGGACGCAATGACTAGCGCCGCCTCGTGGGATGGACGGAAGGGCCGCCAGCGCATAGGGCGTGACCCAACCTTCAGTCTTTATCGAACGCAGCGTCAAACGCCACGGTTGACGGCGCGAAGTCCATGGCGCGTACGAAGTCACAGGCCTCGGCAGCGCCATGCTCACGATCCATACCCGAATCCTCCCACTCCACGGAGAGGGGTCCCTGATAACCGACTCGGTTCAGTGCTCGAATGATCTCTTCGAAGTCGATGGACCCGCGGCCCAGGGATCGGAAATCCCAGAAGCGACGACGATCGCCAAATTCCGTATGTCCGCCAAAGACACCGACTTCGGAATGATTGGACGACCACCAGACATCCTTCATGTGAACGTGGTAGATCCTATCGCCGAATCGGTCGATGAAGCCCACATAGTCGACTCCCTGATATCCGAAATGACTCGGGTCGTAGTTGAACCCGAACGCAGGCCGATTGTCGATGGCTGCAAGCGCCCGCTCCGCTGAGCCGATGTCGAAGGCAATCTCCGTCGGGTGTACCTCCAGCGCGAATCGCACGCCTTCGTGGTCAAAGACGTCCAGGATGGGGTTCCAGCGATCGGCGAAGTCTGAAAAGCCATCGTCAATCATACCCGGCGTGACTGGCGGGAAGGAGTAGACGAGGTGCCAGATACTGGAGCCAGTGAACCCGTTTACCACTTTGACGCCGAGTCGTGCGGCGGCTCGGGCGGTGTCCTTCATCTCTTCTGCTGCCCGGGCTCTGACGCCCTCGGGCTCGCCGTCCCCCCAGACATGAGCGGGCAGAATCGACTTGTGCCGTTCGTCGATGTTGTCGCAGACCGCTTGGCCGACCAGATGGTTGGAAATCGAGTGTACGGTCAGGCCGTGACGCGCCAGCAGGTCAAGCCTGCCCTGGCAGTACCCGTCTTCCGACAGCGCCCGCTGGACGTCGAAATGATCGCCCCAACACGCTAGTTCGAGTCCGTCATACCCGAACTCCGCCGCCATTTCGGCCAGTGTTTCGAGTGGGAGGTCGGCCCACTGGCCGGTAAACAGAGTGACAGGACGAGACATGGCTAGAACGATTGAAGAGTGAGGTCGGTTGAAATCAGGCCGGCGGTGTATAGGCGGCATTCACCCACGCGCGCTCCCGGCTGCTTCGGACGGCGGTGTGAATGAAGTGCACGCCGATGGCTCCATCCTGGGCAGTTGGAAAGTCCAGGTCCAATGGGTCCGGGTCAACACCCCGGATACGAGCAGATATCGCTCGGCCTGCCATGAGATAGATGTTGGCGAACGCTTCCAGAAACGCTTCCGGGTGACCCGCAGGAATCCGCGTGGCATGGGCGGCCGCCGCTCCGAGGTAAGGGTTGCCGCGCTTCAGGATCTGCTCTGGCTGGTCCGGATACCGGACATGCAGCCAGTTCGGGTGCTCCTGCTTCCAGTCCAGGGAAGCCTTTGTGCCGTAGACACGGATCCGAAGGTTGTTTTCCTCGCCCACTGAAATCTGGGAGGCGTAGAGAATGCCGCGGGCACCGCCCCGGTAGTGGACGAGGATGTTTCCGTCATCCTCCAACTGGCGCCCCGGCACCAGTGTGGAGAGATCTGCGTGCATCTCCTCCATCTCGAGTCCAGTGATGTAGCGGGCCAAATTCTCGGCATGCGAACCGATGTCCCCCATGGCCGATGAGACGCCTGCACGCGCGGGATCGGTGCGCCAGGCTGCCTGTTTCTGACCGGTCTCCTCAATGAGCTCCGCGAGCCATCCCTGTGGATACTCCACCACGATCTTCCGAATCTGGCCCAGTCGGCCTGAAGCCACCAAATCCCGGGCCTCCTTGACCATCGGATAGCCGGTGTAGTTGTGTGTCAGGGCGAAGATCACATTGTGCTCGGCCACCAACCGGCATAGCTCTTCGGCATCCTCCAGCGTGTTCGTCATCGGCTTGTCGCAGATCACATGGATCCCGCGTTCGATGAACGCCTTGGCCGCACCAAAATGAACATGGTTCGGCGTCACGATGGACACAAAGTCGATCCCATCCTCTCGAGCCGCCTCGGCTTCTGCCATGGCTTGGTAATTGTCGTAGACCCGATCGGGGTCCAGGCGCAATTCCCGGCCCTGTTGGTGGGACTTTTCTGCGCTCGACGAGAAGGCGCCCGCGACAAGATCCATCGAGCCGTCCAGCGCAGCGGCCATCCTGTGAACCGCACCAATGAATGCGCCGGGGCCTCCCCCAACCATTCCGTATCTGAGTTTTCGACCTTCAGCCATGATTCCAGGATTGGTGAAGCGGAAAGGTAGTCAAGGTCATTCTTCAAGACCGCCCAAGGATTGGGCTTGCAATGGTAATACTGAGGTAACGGGCTTCACTTAGCTTTGGGGTTCACGTTAGGGTGATTCTATGCCGCAACGCATTCTCGTCGTCGACGATGAAGACGACATTATTGACCTGCTCCGGTATAACCTCGAGAAGGAAGGTTTCGAGGTGACGCAGGCGTGTGATGGTGTAGAGGCCGTTCTTTCGGCCTCCCAGCACGTTCCTGACCTGATCATTCTCGATGTCATGATGCCTCGCATGGATGGTCTTGAGGCCTGTCGGCGGATGCGCGAGCACCCGGCTCTCAAGAACACGCCCATCGTGATGTTGACGGCGCGAAGCGAAGAGAACAACCACGTCCAGGGGCTGGATGGCGGTGCGGATATCTATCTGACGAAGCCCATCTCGATACCGGTTCTGATGAGCCAGGTCAAGGCCTCACTGCGTAGTGCGGACGGTAGTTCAGATCGTAGTGCCGAGCATGCCTCAGGCACTCCCCACCTCGTCCGCATCTACGGACTCACGATCGATCGATCGCGATATGTTGTGGACGTGGAAGGCCAAGAGGATCCTCTCCACCTGCCAAGAAAGGAATTCGAGCTTCTCCGATTCCTTGCCGGCAACCCGGGTCGCGTCTATTCCCGACAGCAACTCCTGGACGAGGTCTGGGGCCTGGATGTCTTTGTGGTGGACCGAACGGTGGACGTGCACATCCGTAAGATTCGAGAGAAGGTGGGCGAAGACATGATAGAAACGGTCAAGGGGGTGGGTTATCGGTTCCGAGCCTGACAAGCGCCCTCTGGGCAGACTCAGCAGAATTTCCCTCAAGCTGGCCTGGCCTCCTGCGGTGCTGTCGGCGGCGCTCGTCGGCCTGGCCCGTGTGCTGTCGGGACCGGGGCCCTGGCTGCTCCCCTTGTTGATCCTGACGCCTCTGCTGGTCTTTGCCCTGACGTACTGGGTGTCCGGCCGACTCGTGACACGGCGGCTCGCCCTGGGCCGTACGCTACTGCGACAAATCCGGCACAGCCGGTTCGAGAACCTAAAGGACGCCCATCTGCCGCGTGGCGACGAATTGAACGACATGGTGCGGCAGGTTTTCCGGACGGGCCAGGTGCTCGAACGTGAAATGACGGAGCTCCGCCGAATGGAGGACTACCGACGAGACTTCATAGGCAACGTCTCCCACGAACTCAAGACGCCCATCTTCGCCATCCGGGGATTTGCTGAAACGCTGGAAGGAGGCGCCTTGGAGGACCCGGAGGTGAATCGAAAGTTCGTCGATAGAATTCTCCGGAACGCCGATCGACTGGATCACCTGGCTCGGGATCTGGGCGAGATTGCCCGCATTGAGCAAGGCGAACTCCGCATGTGTCCCGTACAGTTCTCCATGGGGGACTTGGTGCAGGAAATCGTTGAATCACTCGAGCCCATTGCCTCGCGAGAGCTCGTGAGGCTTGCTGCCAAGATCCCCGCAGATCTCCCATATGTGGTGGGGGATCGAGAGCACCTCAGACAGGTCATCGTGAACCTGATGGAGAATGCCATCAAGTACAACAATGAGGAGGGAGTCGTCACGCTTGAGGCCCAGAAAGCCGGTGCTGAGGCGAAAATTTCCGTCACGGACGATGGCATAGGTATTCCTAAAGACCTGATCCCACGGATCACGGAGCGTTTCTTCCGAGTGGACAAGAGCCGGTCACGATCGCAAGGGGGCACCGGCCTGGGCCTCGCCATTGTCAAGCATATTCTTGCTGCCCACGACCGAACGCTACTAGTCGAGAGTCGGGAAGGCATCGGCTCCACCTTCTCCTTCATGCTGCCGCTGAGCACGGGAGTGCCCGGAACGCGCGGGCCGAACGTCGGTTAAGGTTGTTCTAACAACATCCGTCAGAACATGCGACTTGAGGAACTGATCAAGCAGGAACGTATCGTCGATGTTAGCCAGCGGGCGATGTTCGATATCATGGTGACCAATTCCTGGATCACCTCGATTCTGGCAGGCACAATGGGCGCCTACGGCCTGACGCCGGCCCAGTACAACGTACTCCGGATCCTACGGGGAGCCGATCCGGCCCGCATGACGTGCAGTGACATCGGCGGTCGCCTTCTTGACCGGACTCCAGATGTAACCAGACTGCTTAACAGACTCGAGGCAGCCGGGCACATTGAACGGGCGCGATCCCTGAGTGACCGCCGCGTCGTGGAAGTTGGGATCACGGACACCGGCAAGACACTCTTGGAGCAAATGGACCCTGAGGTCTCTCAGATGCAGACTCGGGTGGCCCGTCACCTAGACGGTGAGGAGCTTCTGGCGCTCAGTTCACTGCTAGAGCGGCTTCGCGCCGATCAGGTGGGCTAAGGCATGTCAGCGACGACCTTCCGACTCTCCCGTCCTCAGAAGCTCTATGTGATTTGCGCGGCAATCTTCATTACCGCGTTGGTAGTAGCGGAGGCCACCGCCTCCAAGTTTTTCACGGTGGTTCAACTCCCCTTTACCCTTTCCATCCTGGGGCAGGACTTTACCGAGGTCGTAATGACGGCCGGCGTGATCGCGTTTCCGGTGACCTTCATAATCACTGACCTTCTCAACGAGTACTTCGGGAAAGAGGGGATCAAGTTTGTGACCTACCTGGGCGTGGTCATGATCATCTTCGAGTTTGCCATCATCAAGGCTGCCATGGCGGTGCCTACCGCATCGATCTCTCCGGTGCCAGGCGAGGCTTTTGATACCGTCTTTGGGGCTTCCGGCCGCATCATTCTGGGTAGCCTTGTAGCCTACCTGCTTGGCCAGCTTGCCGATATTTCCCTGTTTCACTGGTTGAGGAAGAAGACCCAGGGGAAGCACCTCTGGCTTCGGGCCACAGGATCCACGTTCGGATCACAGTTCATCGACACTTTTGTCGTCCTGTTTGTGGCCTTCTATGGCGAAATGACCCTGCAGGTCATCATTGCCATCACACTGTTCAACTACGGGTACAAGTTCTTGGTGGCCATCGTGATTACGCCGTTGATCTACCTGGCCCACTGGCTCATAGACAGGTACCTGGGCGAGGACGTGGCGGAAGGCCTGATCGAGTCCGCCGTCCCATCCTGAGGCTGCCCCCGGGGCTGTGAGACGTCGCAGAAATCCGCCTACAGCCTACGTTCGACCATTCGCGTATACTTGTCGCCCGAAGGAGGGTGGGTGGGTGTTCCTGTGTGTACCTTTCTCAGCTTGAATCAACCGGGACGTACCCCGTGACGCGACTCCTTTCCCTGTTCGCTCTCTCTGCTTTGCTGGCACCGGCTTCGCTCGCGCAGCCGGTTTCCCAGCCCTTCACGTTCAACCTGCAGTCGCACTCCATGCCTGCGGTACGGAATGCGGCCGTGGCTTGGGGCGATATTGACAATGACGGAGACCTGGATGCCTTCGTCTCGGGCCGTTCGGACGCGGGTTTGACCGCAGCCGTCTATCGCAATGACGGCAGCGGAGAAAATGGGACCACCTTCACGCCCCTCGCCGGTGGAGTGCGTGCAGTGGCGTACAGCCGATCGTCCTGGGCGGACATAGATGGCGACGGGGATCTTGACCTTGCGGTCTCGGGCAGTACCTCGGCAAACCCGCCCTACGCTCCGTTGACCGCCGTCTACCGCAACAACGGAGACTCCTTTGTCGACATCGGTGCGGATCTGCCCGCCTATCATTCGGGCGCGCTGGGCTGGGCTGATACTGACAATGACGGCGATTTGGATCTGCTTGTCACGGGAGTCGATGCGGCCGGCGCCTACCAGTCCTCCATTGCTGTCAATGCGGGAGGAAGCTTCACAGCTACGCCGGCGGGCATTCCCGGCTTTGCCTATGGCCAGGCCAAGTGGGGCGATTACGACAATGACGGAGATCCGGACCTGCTGATTTCGGGAGCTACTCCGGAGGGATTCCGCACTTCACTGTACCGGACAAGTGGCGGCGTCCTGACCGATCTCGTCGCAAGCTTTGCGCCGCTTGCCTTCTCCAGCGTGGACTGGGGAGACTACGATGCCGATGGCGATCTAGATATTGTGGTTAGTGGCGGCCAAGTGACCCCGCGCATTTTCGAGGGGCAGGCGGTGGTCTATAGGAACACCAATGGGAGCTTCCAGGCTGTGGAAACCGGCATCCAGGGTTCCTTGGCCGGTGCAATCACTTGGGGTGATTATGACAACGATGGTGATCTCGATCTCTTGTCGCTCGGCGCCGAGTCGGCGTTGGGTCGACGGACAGCGCGGGTGTACCGTAACTCGGGGCAGGGCAATTTTGAGCAATCTACCTATCTGGTGGGCGCCATTTTTGCTGCGGCGGACTGGGGCGATTTTGACGGCGACGGAGACTTAGATCTCCTGTCTGCCGGTGCGACTTCAGGGGGCTCCAACATCCTGAATCTGTATGCGAACGAGCGTCAGGTTCGCCCGGAGACGCTCTCTGCGCCAAGCGCATTGCGCTCCATTCAGGCGGACGGCGTGGTGGCACTGGAGTGGACTGACACGCGCGCCGGCGTGGTTACCTACGACCTCCGGATTGGCACTGCACCCGGCCTAGCCGATGTTCGCTCGGCGCCTTCTGATCCGGTATCCGGCCTTCGCCGGGTTGCTCGCCCTGGATTCCTGTCGACTACATCCACCTACCTCCAAAATCTGGCCCCGGGCCGGTATTTCTGGAGTGTCCAGTCTGTGGGTGCCACCTTCAGCGCTTCCGCGTTCTCCAGCGAAGGATCCTTCGACGTCTCGGCAACGGCCACCGGCACCGACGATGAGCAGGTTCCGACATCGTTCCGCCTGAGGCCACCCTACCCGAATCCATTCTCCCAGCAGGCACGCATTGACTACGATGTCCCTGCCGTATCAACGATCCAGATACGGGTCTTCGACATGCTGGGACGTCAGGTCGGTCTCCTCCTGAACACGGTTCAGGCTCCGGGTGCGTACTCCATCGGCTGGGATGCTCCGGCTCATCTGGCGGGCGGTATCTATCTGCTCGAAATGAGGGCAGGCTCGTACCGAGACGTCAAGACCCTCACGCTGGTTCGCTGAGTTTGGCTGTGCCAGTGCATTCCAAGTTTGCCCGACCCGCGCCGCTGCTGTTAGCGTTTCTAGCGTTTTCCTGGGGATCTGCTGCTGCCCAGGTCGTTGTGCGCGGCGTGCCCTTTAGTTCGTTCGGGGCCATTGACGCCGCCGATTATGACGCGGACGGAGACGACGACCTTTTCGTCACGGGCGGAGTGCTGAGCCCTGACTTGATGTCGGGGCATGCCACCCTGCTGCAGTCAGATGGGACGGGGTTTGTAGACTCCGGTGCGAACCTGTCTGGTGTCTTCTCTGGGGATGTATCATGCGGTGATCTCGAGGGCGATGGCGACTTAGACCTGCTCGTGGCTGGCATCGAGAAGCTGGAGATTCCAGATAACCGGCAGATAGTCGTTTACGAGCAGATCGACTCGGGATTCGTGCTGCGACACCGATTTCGGGGCGTTCTCTTCGGCCCTACCATCTGGTTTGACTACAACGGCGACGGACGCCTGGACATTCTGACAGCCGGAATACAGGAAGGCAGCCTTGTCATGATCCTTTTCGAGCTGTGATGAAGCCCATCCTATTCTGTGCGATTTTGCTCGTTTCTGTGACCAATCCGGCTAGAGCCCAAATTTCGGCCGCGGCGCCGCTGTTGATTGACTACCCAATTCCCGACATCACCGAAGGGTCGGTTGACTTTGGCGACATGGACGGGGACGGCGATCTGGATCTAGTACTGACAGGGCTACTCAGCAATGGCAGTGCCCTGTCGCGGGTACTGGTCCTCGAGGACTCGATGTTCGTGGCGTCTTTCGGGGGCTTCCAGGTGGTCCTTTCCTTCAAGGTCTACCGAACAGTGCCCGCCATCCTGAATCAGGTATGGAACGGCAGTGCCAGTTGGGGAGATGCAGACGGCGATGGGGACGGAGACCTTTTGCTCTTTGGCAAGACCATCGTGGAGCGGGTCATAGGAGAGCCCCGCGTCGAGACGGTCGGCGAGTTGTTCATCAATGATGGCCTGAATCTGGTTCAGGCCCAGTCGTTCCAGGGATTGTTTGCAGGAGACGTGGCTTGGGGTGATTACGATGCCGACGGCGATCAGGACTTCGCCGCCTGCGGAGCGGCAAACCCGGAGCCTCCATATGATCAGAAGACCATCATCTACCGCAACACCGGCGGCCGGTTCGAGCCAATATCCTCAGGCTTGCCCGGCACCATGCTCTGCACGCTCGACTGGGGGGACATGGACGCTGACGGAGACTTGGACCTTGCCCTGACGGGCGAGTCCGCCCTCGGCTCGTTGAGCGTGGTGTACAAACAGATAGAACCCGAGGTTTTCCAACAGGTTGATCTGGGAATGCCCGGACTTTACCTGGCCGACCTGGACTGGGGAGACTACGACAACGACGGCCGATCCGATCTGGTCATAAGCGGCGGTGTTCTTGATCCGCAGCTGCTTCGAGGACTGACCGTCCTCTTCAAGTCAACGCCAGCCGGAATGGTTCGGGTAGAGACAGACCTACCAAACCTGCTCGGGGGAGGCGTAGCCTGGAGCGACTACGATGTGGACGGCAATCTGGACATTATCCTAACCGGTGCCGAGAGCGTACTCGGACGCAGGGCCGGACGGGTTATGATCAATGAGGCCGGCCAGTTTCGGCGCGAGTTCGTGCTAGCCGGACTGACCCAAGGAGACCTGACCGTGGGCGACTATAACGGGGATGGGGACGATGATTTCCTGATCATCGGCTTCAACGATGAGGGCCGACCGTTCGCCAATTTCCTGATGAACCAGACCTTCCCCGAATTCGTCCCGGCCGGGGCGGTTCGGCGATAGTCGATCGGCGCTTCAGCTAGCAGGCGCTGCCTCGGCGTTAACCGGCGTCAGCCAGCCATACGGGTCAACCCCACCATGAACCACGTCGAAGTAGGCATCCTGAATGGCCTTCGTGATGGGCCCTCGGTTGCCCTTACCGATCACGTAGTTGTCGACACTCTTGATGGGAGTCACCTCTGCAGCCGTTCCGGTGAAGAACAGTTCGTCCGCGATGTAGAGGGCTTCCCGCGGAATGTTCGCAGTCTCGACCGTGTAGCCAAGTTGGTCAGCGAGTCGCATCACTGATGCCCGAGTAATGCCCGGCAGAATCGACAGCGAACTCGGAGCAGTGTAGAGTCGACCGTTCTTGACCATGAAGAGATTCTCTCCGGACCCTTCGGCAACGTGCCCGTCCTTCGAGAGCATGATGCCTTCGGAATAGCCGTTCAGCACGGCATTCATCTTCACCAGCGAGGCGTTCAGGTAATTACCGCCGGCCTTTGCCATGGCTGGAAAGGTGTTGGGGGCCATGCGCTGCCATGAGGCCACCTCAACATCCACTCCTTCCTCAAGTGCTTCCTTCCCCAGGTAGGCTCCCCACTCCCAGACGGCGATAATTGACTCCACCGGGTTGTTGAGCGGGTTCACACCCATGGGACCAACTCCTCGAAACACAAGCGGGCGGATGTAGCAGCCTTGCAATCCGCTTCGGGCTATGGTCTCCAACTGGGCAGCCTCCAGAGTCTCCAGGTCAAACGGGATCTCCATTCGGTAAATCCTTGCCGAGTCGATCAGGCGCTGCGTATGGTCCCGCAGGCGAAAGACCGCCGGGCCCTTTTCCTTGGTGTTGTAACACCGAACACCCTCAAACACGGACGACCCGTAGTGCAGCACGTGACTGAGGACGTGCACATTGGCCTCGTCGAAGGGGACAAATTCGCCGTTGAACCAGATGTCGTGCTTCTGCATGGACTCAGTCAGGAAATGGAGTGTGCTATTTCAGGCGGTCTTCTGGCTCCGATTGAGAGGCCAAATTCGACCCCTGTGGGACGTCTCAGACAAACGGTCTCGGGCGCGTTTGGGTCCGGACTTGAACCTTGCGTCAGTCGTGAAGGCTGGGCCCGCCTGCGCGGTGCCTTACTCGCCCGGAGGCCCCGGATACGTTCGGCGTCCTCGCGTGGCGGCATACCCAAACAGGATGCTGAGAATCTTCAGTGATGCCCCCACGGTCCCCCGGACCGTGCCCGTCACCTTGGAGGTGCCAATCCGCCGCCGATAGTCTACAGGGACCTCCATCCAGCGCAGGCCAGCCTCGACCGCCTTCAACTGCATCTCTACCGTCCATCCATAGGTGCGATCCTGCATGTTCAGCCGGTCCAACGCATCCAGACGGATTGCCCGAAACGGACCCAAGTCGGTGAAACCGGCCCCCCAGACTACTCGCATGATGGAGCCCGCCAGCCAATTTCCCATCCGGGCCTGCGGGAGCAGTGCGCCGCGCGAGCTCCTCCCGCGCATCCTGGATCCCACCACAAAATCGGTCTGGCCCGAGGCTATGGGGTCAACCAGGCGAGCCATCTGCTCAGGGTAGTCGGAGAAGTCGCCGTCCAGAAAGACAATGATTTCCGGGTCCCACTCACGCGCCTTTTTAATTCCCGCCAGGCATGCGTTCCCGTAGCCGCGTCTGGACTCATCAACCACGACAGCCCCATTGTCGAGTGCCACCTGCCGGGTCTGATCGGTCGAACCGTTGTTTGCTACGACCACGGCCCTCGCAAGGCCCTTGGGGATGGCAGCAAGAACGTTGCCTAGCGCCGCCTCCTCATTGAAGGCAGGAATCACCACAATAGCGCCAGTCGGCACGTCAGTCTGCGGGCGCGCCCGGAACCGTGTACCCGATTCGCGTCGTGATCTCTGGCGAGAGCGTCCACTCTACCGTGAACTGATTCACCGAACCAAGAAATCCGAATCCTCCATCTACGTTCGAGAACGTGCCGGGCTGAACCAGGACTTCCTTATCGAAAATCCCTCCGGGAGGCCGCCATTGTTCATCGGACATGGTTAGCCTGGCGCCGACGCCTAGCAGCGTCAGACCGGCGTCGCCCGCGACGCTCAGCTGCTGACTAACCCTGAGACGGTCACCGGTCAGTCGAACCAGCGTCTCCCATCCACCATCCTTCGCATCTCCGTACAGGGTGTTGTCGTAGACAATGACCGCGTTCAGGAACGGATCCGACGGACGAACACCCATAAACCGGTACCAAACCTCGAGACGGGATGGCTTGAACGAGATGTCCGACCAGAACACGCGCTGAAAGGCATCAGAGATGGACACCAGCGGCTCATCAACCTGGACGTCGGTTGCCACCGGGATTGTGGTCGTGACCGTGGCTGCGGCTCCATCACTTCGGACAACATCGAATCGGTACGAGAATCCGGGAATGGGACGGAAGGGGCCTCGGTAGACACTGCCGACGCTAGAGTCCGCAAACGTAATCAGTTCGGGATACCACTCGGTGACCACCCCCGTCTCGATCTCTGTGGAAGATACCGCCGCGTCTATTTCACCGGTGGTGGTCCCGATCACTCGCCCGAGGGCGATCACGCGAACCGCCTGGAGATCGGTCGCTGTGTCGAGGTATCCGAAAACCGTAAAGAACCGGTCATCCTCAATGAAGGGGTCAACCGTAGTCTCGCAAGCAGACAGGGCCATGGCGGCCAGCACGAAGGCTACCGCGGGCAGGAGGGCGAATCGTCGCATCATCACTTGATGTCCACTTTGATTCCAATCGTAGGGATCAACGGTAACTGATCCACTCGGCGTAGGGTGAACAGGTCCAGGTAGAAGAGGTTGGGCCTGTCATACGCATTGATGAGTCCCAGTTGAATTGTAGCTGCGGTTCGCTTTCCAAACTCGAACTCGCGATCCAGCGATATATCCAATCGGTGATAGGTTGGGAGGCGACCACTGTACGGACGGCCGTAGAGGACCCGCTCCTCTCCCGGATTGTCGAGCACGTTTACCAGGCTGTCCAACAAGATGTATCGATCAAAGCCCAGCGACTGATTGAACGGAAGCCCTGAGCCAAACTGCATCCTGATGTTCAGGTTGAAGCCCTTCGCGCTGATGCTGGTCATTGCGTTCAACTGGTGCCGTCTGTCATGAGGCGGCGCGTAGGAAATCTCGTCCTCTCCGGTCAGGAGCTGCAAGGCGCGAATTTCCGCGTTGTACTGGACATCGGAGAGGCCGTAGCTGATCACGCCGTAGAACGAATTGCCGGCGGTGATCTCCAGGCGGAGGTCAGTCCCGTAGGCCTCGCCGTCGGCTTCCTGAATACCGGTGGTAAAGCGGGGGAAGGACGTCCATTCCGGGACTACCAAATCGGTGAGTTTCTTGTAGAACACCTCCGCCGAGAGTGTCAAAAACTCGGTCGGGCGAACCGAGTACCCCGCTATCGCATGAACGGCTTGAGGGACCACACCGTCGGGCGAAGCCACCCAAGCCGTAAACACGTCGCCAGCGTCGCGACGGTCATTCAATCCCACGATTTCCTGATGGTAGACGCCACCTGCAGCGCTGATCCGGTGCGCGCCCATGTTCCAGACCGCACGAATTCGGGGTTCGAAGAACGTCAGGCCCTTGCTCGGGAATGACTGCAGCCGAACTGCCGGCTGGATCCGAAGCCCGTTCCCGAGCCGGAACTCCGGCTCCATATAGGCTCCGACCTCGGTCACAAATTCCTTCTTGAGGTCGAGATTCTGAAACTGGCCTCCGAGATCACTCTCCAGAGAGATCGACGACAGAAACAGACCCCAGGCAAAGTCTGTGTTGCCCAGATAGTGGGTCACGTTAGTCGCGAAGTTGAAGCGCTTCGCCAACGTTGAACGGACCGGCTCATCCGGGAGGCCGAAGTCATTCTTCAGCTGAGAACCCGAGACTAGCACCTCTGCAAAAATCGGTAGGGTGGCCGGCAGAAAGATGAAGCGAGTGCCGACCGCGAGATTCTCCCAGTGTACCTCTTCCTGGGCCGGCTCGACGCCCGATGCCAAGGGGTCCAGACCAAGTCGTCCTCGGTCTGACGTGTGCATGGCTGTCACGGAGGCCTGGGCGCTCTGTCCTAGATTGACGTGCAGTTTCGCGAACTGATCGCCGAAACTGAACGGCAGATCCTGATCCACGATCTTGGCGGCACCCTGCTCGATGACCGACTCACGGACTGAAATTAGCAGCGACGCTTTCCCTGGAACGATGGGACCCTCGAGGCGGATCGTGCTGACGAATGGCGCCAGAGAAACCGAGCTCGCAAACCGCTGCTTGTTACCGGTGCGGGCCGCGACGTCGATGACCGAGGACAGCCGCCCGCCGTACCGGCCTCCGAAGCCGCCCGCGTACACATCGACCGTGTTGATGATCTCGGACGGGAAGGCCGAAAAGAAGCCAACTATGTGGAACGGCTGATAGATCATCATGCCGTCCAATAGCACCAGGTTCTGGGTGGGCTCTCCGCCTCGAACAAAGAGCTGGCCACCTCGATCTCCCTGCGAGACGATACCGGGAAGCGCGGTCAGATAATTGACGAGATCAGCAGAGATGTCCGGAGCGGGCACCAAGTCGATATCAGCGGGGCGAACGGTCTGCAAACCAGCGGTAATGTTGGCAGCACCAGAGGTTTCTCGCTCCGACTCGACCAATAAGCCCTCAAGCAGCGCAGCTGATTCCGCCAACGCAATATTTCTCGTTACGATGCCCTCCGCCAGCGTGACGATCTCCTCGAGCATCTCGAATCCGATGAACGTGGCCTTCAGGGTGTAGGTGGCCGGCGTTACTCTAGAGAGTGCGTAAAAGCCGTCTGCATCTGTAGCCGTCCCGGTCACGAGTGACCCATCTACGCCCAGCAGAATAACGTTGACACCTGGTAGTGGTTGTCCGTCTGCCTCTGACGTCACAAATCCTCGGATGGTGGCGTTCTGAGCCACGGCTTGAGAGGACAGGAGGAGGCTCAGAAACAACAACGCTGCAATTCGCACCATCAATACAAGGTTCTGTTTCAGTTCAGGGAGCGACGATGTTACGACTGGGACGATCGGGGAGAAAGGCATGAGGGCCGAGCCGACTAAGGAAGGCGATGGACGGATCAAATTATTGCCCATCGACGAAGCCGATGGTGGCTACAACCGCCGGCTCCAGCGTCCACCCCAGGTCGTAGCGACCGACGGCGCCGAAGAAACCGCGACCGCCCGTGATGTTACGCGCTGTATGCGGCTCGTCCCATTCCGCACTCAGCAATTCCGCACGAACTCCGATGGAGAGGAGTGCTACGTCTCGATCCCGGACATTGCGAGCGATGCCGGCCATCACCGTTGGATGATCGCGCTTCAGGAAGACGTCAAAGTCCCAGCCGTCCGCCGAGAGCGAACCCCTATCCCCGTAGTCTACCGATACGCTCACCGCCTCAGGGCTCTCAGGAGCCTGGACCTCATACTGCACTATCACCCGCAAGGGGCTCCGCTCAAGGCCTGAGAGCCGGATTTTCTGGACAATCTGGAGGGTGTCCCCTCTTGGGGGGTCGGGACTAATCGGGGGACGGACCGGTATGGTGGTTGAGGCCTCGGTTACCCGGCCATCGGTTGACCTGGCCTGCAGGGCGTAGCGCCCGCCCTCGACAGGCCGAAAGAGACCGAGAAAATTGTGCCCGGTACTCCCGTCTTCGAAGGTCGCGCCCTGGTAAATCCAATCGACCGTCTCGCCTGAATCGTCTGTGGACGACAGGCGAACTGTACTCAGATCAGGGCGGTCTCCGAGCGCCGCGATCCGAACACCGTCGAGCCGCACGAACTGACTGTCGGCCGCGCTGTCTAGGAACCCATAGATGAACAGGGTCCCTTCGCTTCCTTCCACCATCGGCTGGATGCTGTTGTCGCAAGCGGCGAGGGCCAGAAGCAATACCGCCGATAGGGCCGCCACTTTCATCATCGGATTTCCACAGACAGGCCGACGGACGGCACCAGAGGGAGTTGATTCACACGCTCGCCCGAGAAAAAATTGTATTGGAAGATATTCGCGCGGTCATAGGCGTTGATCAAACCGGCCTGCAGGGTGGTCACCGAACGGCGCCGCACAAACTTGTGATCCACAGAAATATCCAAGCGGTGATACGCCGGGAGCCGGGCTCCGTAGGCGGGCCCCCGAGCGACGGTGGTGATGCCTGGGTCGCCGAGCAAGCCCTCGGGATTCTGAGGATCGACCGACAGCGCCTGATGGAACCCCCTGATCTGGGTGAACGGAAGCCCTGACCCGTACTGCCATCTGGCCGTCAGGCTTGTCTGCCCGAGCGAGTACTGAACGGTGGTGTTCAACTGATGGGGACGGTCGTGGGGCGGATTGAAGGCCGGGCGGTCGCCGGCTCCGATCGTCTCTACGCCCTGGATGCTGCTCCGACCGGGGTCCACCCATCGGTACTCGACCTCGGAGAGGGTATAGCCAATCTGTCCATAGAACCGTTGACGATTCACCTCCAGACGGACGTCGAAACCCCGAGCGATTCCGTCGACGCGGGAGAAACCGAGCACGCGGTTTGGTATGTCGTCAAAGACCGGGAAAGCCAAATTCTCGAGGTCCTTCCAGTAGCCCTCCAGGGACAACTCCATCCAGCGCCAGAGCCGCTGCTGGACTCCGAGGATAACATGAGTGGCCTTGGGTACCGGCGAATTTCGCGGAGCCGGGGCCCAGACCGTGAACACGTCGGAGACGTCCTGCTCATTGTTCAATCCAACAATCTGTTGGTGATAGCGGCCCCAGGCCACCGACCACTGCTGCCGCGAGCCGGGACCAAAAGGGAGCACGAGCGCACGAACCCGGGGTGCCAGGCTGCCTTTCACGCCGCGCGAAAACACCTCATAACGGACACCCGGCTCGAGGCGAAAAGAGGGCGAGATCTCGAACTGGGTATCCACATAGGCGCCTCCACTCGTGATGCCGGCGCTGACAGGACGAGAGCCCTCCCCGAGGTTGTAGTGAAAGCGATTCAGGGTGCCGAAAAGCCCCACATGGACCCTGGATTTGCCCATCAGGTAGGCAATCAGGATCTCCATAGTGAAGGCATCGACATCGGCTTCCTGTTGGACCGTCGGGGACGGCTGATAGGAACTCTCCATGCTCGAGTAGTGCATCGCGAACTGAGAGAGGACGGCGTCGGTGTCGGGAAGGAAGGTGTAGCGAAAACCGAAGGCGTCATTCTTCCACGAGGATGGGCGCTCGTCCTCGGTGGTGCCGAGGTTTCCCTGGTCGAACGTCTGCAAGCCGGTCAGGGACATGCTGGACGTCTGGTTCAGGAAAGCGTGCAGCTTCAGGAACCGGTCTCCAAACCGGTATGGGAGTTCCTGGCCCAGCAGGGCCGGTGCAATGTGTTCGATCACAGACTCTCTAATCGATCCTGTCAGCGAAACCTTGCCGACCTCCAGCGGAATGGAGAATCGCAGGCCACTCACGAACGGTGCAAAGGATACCGCTCCTTGTGCTCGCTCCTTGCTTCCGTTGGTCGTGGTCACGTCCACCACAGACGAAATGCGCCCCCCATACCGCGCCCCAAAGCCGCCGGCATATACATCGGCATAGGAGATGATATCCGCCGGAAATGCCGAATAGAATCCGATAATGTGGAACGGCTGAAAGATCGGAATGCCATCGACCAGCACCAGGTTCTGCGTGGACGTGCCTCCGCGCACATACAACTGCCCGCCGCGATCCCCGGTGGAAACGAAGCCCGGCAGCGTGAGCAGGTAGCCCGCCAGATCATAGGAGACATCGGGCATCGGGACCCGCGAGAGCGAAGATGGCCTTACTACTTCCAGGCCGGCCGTGGACCGGCCTTCGACACCGCGCGTCTCTTCGATTACAACCTCTGCCAGTTCTTCCGCCACTTCTGCCAGTGCCACGTCAAAAACCACGACCTCGTCAAATCCCAATTCCAGCGTGTCTGTTCGGGGGCTGAAACCGACGAAGGAGACCGTCAGGTAGTATTGGCCCGGGCGGAGTCTGGTCAGCAGAAAATCGCCCTCTGCTCCGGTCAAGGTCCCGCGTCTCGCACCCCCGACTTCTTGGAGGACCACCGATGCGCCTGGCAGCGCGGCCACTGTCCGCGTTTCAGTTACCGTGCCGCGAATGCTAGCCAATTGTCCAAGGGTGACCCTGGGGGTAAGGGCCACCAGGGCCAACAACATCACCAGGGCCAACGGCGAGAAGGAGCGGGATATCATCGAGCGAGGGTGGGGCGAACTTGTAATTCAATCACAGGTTGGCGGAAGATCCTGAACAATGTTGTTATCCTCGGCCCATGAAGATCCGAACCCGCAAAGTCCTTATCGCTGTCTTGGGCCTATTTCTGGCATTCGTCATACTCGACTCCCTGGGGATTTTCGATAACCGTCCGTACTTCGAGGTCCCACACGGGAATCACACGCACTACGTCCCCAAGGACTGTGAGCCCGCGTTGCCCGTTTCGGGGTCTCCGACCGCGCGGCCTGGACCGGGCCAGAAGGTGGACTGTCAAGGTCAAATAGTCCCCGAGTAGCCGGCTGCCAGGTCTTCAAGCGCCTGGCCGTCCAAACGCATGGGCTGCCATTCCCTGAGCGCTTGGGCTCCAAGTTTTTCGTAGAAGCCGAGGGCGGGTGCATTCCAGTCAAGAACCTGCCAGGTGAGGCGACTCCCGCCTCTGTCCACGGTTTCGTGTGCCAGCCAGCCGAGCAGCTGCAGTCCGATTCCGTTTCCGCGATGCGCCTCTCTGACAAACAGGTCCTCCAGATAAATTCCCCAGCTTGTCAAGAAGGTGGAGTACGACCAGTAGTACAAGGCAAATCCTAGCGGCTCCCCGTTTTCTCCTTCTGCAATGACCGCCTCGCATCTCGGTGAGGCATCCCTTGCCAAGTGTGAGGCCAATGCCCCCTCATCTGCCTCGACCTCGTCGGACAGTTTTTCGTAGGCGGCCAGTTCTCGAATCATTTCAACGAGCAGGCCCGCGTCTTTCGGATCGGCTCGGCGAAGGGTCAGCGTGCTCATTCTGGCGTATGGAGAAAGGTGTGCGTTCGTCCGTCTCCCATCCTCAGGCCATAGAAACCGGCTGGGAGACTGGAGACAGAGAGTCTGTTGAAACCGGGAATCAGGCCGTGAACCGAAACGACTCGGCCGAGCCCGTCCACCAGTTCTGCGCGCCGTCGGTCCGGAAAAGTCGAATCGATACTTAGCCAGGATGTGGTCGGATTAGGGTACAACGCCAACGCAGGTGCTTCCGGTAAGTCCGGGCCTCCCTCAGTCGAGGTCACCCGGACATCCCGAGCCCTTAGAATCCATCGATTGGGATCTATCGCAATGCCGGTCGGCTCGTCGGCTACGGTCAAGAAATACGCCTCACGAGGCTGCTGGTTGAAGACCACGAAGTCCTGGTCGGCCCCCGAGGTCTCGACCCGAATGCGCAGGGGCATCCGAAACAGGCTGGTCGAGCCCGATGTGGTCTGTCCCACCGTGACCTCAACGTCCCAATCCGCGCCGTTGGGACGTTTCCCCCATGTTGCCGTGTAGGTGGGGTACCCATCGCCGACCGAAACCCATTGGTCAAAGAAGTAGCCTAGGTCCTGTCCCGAGACGGCCTCGGCGAGAGACTGGAACTCATCGGTCGTTGCCGTGCCGTATTGATAGCGGGGGTCTGCTGCGTAGGCCCTCATGACCTCGCGGAAGGTGACCTCGCCCAGCATGCCGCGGAGCATGCGCAGCACCATCCACCCCTTCGCGTACACCCGGCTGTGAGCGAACATGTCCAGGACATCGGTGGTGTCCTGAACTACCACGGTGCCTTCGGCGGTCAGGGCGCGGTTGTAATAGATGTCAAAAATCTGGTCGTAGACCCCCGGAAACTCTGCCTCATTCCAATAGGCCAATTCCCCAAAGGTGGCAAACCCTTCGTTCAGCCAGAGGTGAGGCCAAGAATCCGGACTGATCGAGTCGCCAAACCATTGGTGGGCCAGCTCATGCGCCATGGTCCCCTGATAATTCGTGGTCATCGAGGACAGAGTCTGGTGCTCCATCGCGCCCCCAAACGTGAACTGGGCGTGCCCGTATTTCTCCCGATCGAACGGATAGGGCCCGAACCAGCGTTCGAGTACGGGGAAAATATCCGTGATGTATTGGAATCCGAACTGAGGGTGATTGCCCAGAAACGCCCCGTTCCCTGCAAAGCTGTAGTGAACAAGGGGGAGGTCCAGGCTGCCCAGATCACGTGCCAGCGCGGCTGGCCGCGTGTAGATCTGCTGGTCGAAGTCGTATTCCGCAACGGCCACCGAGACGAGATACGTGGCGATGGGATAGCGGTGCGACCACGAGAAACGCCGATATCCACCGGTTAGGGTCTCCGTCTGGGTCAGAAGTCCATTCGAGGCCGCCATCAATGGCTGGGGGACCTCAATCGAGACATCCACCGAGTCCGCCTTGTCGGACGGATGATCCCGCGATGGCCACCAGGTCCGGGCTGCATACGGTTCGCTCAGGCTCCAGATGGCGGGCTTTCCGCTGGCCAGCGTATCGAAAACGAAGCCGCCCAGGCCGGTAGACGGGGGCAGTCCTTGGTAGTTGATGGTGACATCCACCTCTTCCCCCGGCGACACCGCTCCGGGAAGGGCGATGGTGAGTGCATTGTCGCTATGCGTTGATGCCAAGGCTGATCCGCTCGGCGCGAGCACGCCTTCCACGTGCATGGCATCATCGAAATCCAGGACTAACTGGGTCATCGCGACTCGAGCCACGCCTTTCACGCGGACGGTGCCCACCAGATTGTTGGGATTCAGCTCAATGCGTAGCTGCAACCCGTAGTACGTGGCGTCGAAGTCTGCCGATGCCACCGAGGATCCACCCCGCATCGAGAGTCGATGAGCGTGGTCGCTCCCGGGCCAAGCCACAACGTGGTTACCGGTTGGCGCCACCCGCAGACCCGGCGTTCCGCCCGGGCCCGCCTGACCCGCGACGCTCCCACTGCTGAAGAGCAGAAGCACGGCCGCGATCAGCCGCAACCCAGAGACGAGGCTGGAGGCCGGTCCGGTCACTGGTCTTCGTAATCCCCGAGTTCGTCAGCGTCGTCTGGCGCAATGCCTGACAGCATGGACCCCATCATGTCCACGAAGATTCTGGAGCCGGGACCGGCCTCCTTCCCAAGCAGTGAATGCTGGTGTAGAGCCTCGATTACCAACTCCATGGTCGATGCACGGACAGCCGGACTGTCGGGCTTGGCCACACGATCCACCAATTCGCGCAGGCCGTCTACCTGATCGAGTGCCTTCGCATAGTCGATGAACGACATATCGTGGTGCAGCTCGAGTGCACCGCCGGCCACAAACCAGCCGAGCACCTTCTGGTAGGTGGTCCGGTCGCGCTCGGGCGCCGGGAAGTGCTTCGCAAATATGGTCTTTAGCGCGCGGCCGGTAAGCACCTGCGCCACGGTTTGGGCACCTTCCTGTTCACCTTCATATACCAACTCAAGCTTGCCCGTGATCGCGGCTTCAACAAACCACAGGTCTGACGGTCGCGCGGTGGTTTCTGACTCTCCACAGAGGAGGCTGCGCCGCTCCGCAGCGGATATCAGGTTCTCGAGGGCGGCTCTCGTCATGCGGGCCGATACGCCCGAGTTCTGGTCCACGTACTCGCTGCCCCGGGCCTCGAACGCCACCTGCTCAATGATCTCCCGGAAGAAGTGCGGGACATCCACCGTGACATCGCCCTCCCTCTGCTGCCACGCCTCTTGCTGCGTAATGGCAATTCCGGTATCCACCGACGTGGGATAGTGCGTGATAATCTGGCTGTCGATCCGATCCTTCAGCGGGGTGATAATGCTTCCCCGATTGGTGTAATCCTCGGGATTTGCCGAGAACACCATGAGCACATCCAGCGGGAAGCGGATGTTGAATCCTCTTATCTGTATGTCCTTCTCCTCCATGATGTTGAGGAGGCCCACCTGAATCCGGGGCTGCAGGTCTGGCAGCTCGTTGATGGCGAAGATCCCGCGGTTCGTGCGCGGAATGATGCCGAAGTGAATGACTTCCTCGTCCGCGTAGGTCAGCTTGCGATGTGCCGCCTTGATGGGGTCGATGTCCCCGATTAGGTCTGCGATGGAGGTGTCTGGCGTGGCCAGTTTCTCCCCGTACCTCAGATCGCGGTGTAGCCACTCGATAGGTGTCTCATCTCCATGCTCCTCAATCAGGTCCCGGGCATACTTGGTAATGGGCCGGAATGGGTCGTCATGCAGATCGCTGCCGGCAACCATCGGGATATACTCGTCCAGCAGTCCAGGAAGCAGGCGGAGAATCCGGCTCTTTGCCTGTCCGCGAAGGCCGAGCAGGATGAAATCGTGTCGCCCCAGGACCGCATTCTGGATCTGGGGAATGACGGTCTGCTCAAACCCTAGGACGCCGGGGAACGGATCTCGACCGCTCTTGAGTGCCTTGACCAGATTGGATCTGATCTCGTCCTTTACCGAACAAATCTGGTAGCCTGACTCGCGAAGCGCTCCAAGCGTGCGGACGGACGTGTGAGGAAAAGCAGTTGTCAGACTCATACTCCGCGGTGTTTGGGGGCCTTACCACGCTGCCAGGAATCCATCGTTCCGCCGCTCACAGTTATCTTCCCGGCATGAAAACATTTCTCTTTTCGACCATCTTTTGCCTGGTCCTGTGCGCCGGCGCCCATGCTGATCCCGTCGCTTTCGTCGGGGTGTCGATCATTCCGATGGACTCCGAGCGGGTGCTGGAAAACCAAACGGTCTTGATCGACGGGGACCGCATAGTCTGGGTCGGCCCGACGGCGGAGAATGAGTTCATTCCTCCGAATGTCCTCCGCATCGATGGCGCCGGCCTGTTTCTGATGCCGGGACTAGCCGAAATGCACGGCCACATTCCCCCGCCGAACCAATCAGCAGCGGAGATCGAGAAGACACTCTATCTGTATCTGGCCAACGGAATCACAACCGTCCGGGGCATGCTGGGGTACGATGGTCAGTTGGCCCTCAGAGACAAGGCCAAGCAGGGGTTGATGGACTCGCCCACGCTGTATCTGGCTGGACCGAGCTTCAATGGAAGCTCGGTATCCTCGCCGTCACAGGCGGCGGGCAAAGTGCGTGACCAAGTCGCCGAGGGGTGGGATCTCCTCAAAATCCACCCGGGGATGACGCGGGCCGAGTTCGACTCAATGGCCGTCACGGCCAGGACAAAGGGGATCGACTTTGGCGGCCACGTCCCGGCTGATGTGGGCCTGGAGCATGCCATCCGCATGGGTCAGCTGACCTTCGACCATTTGGATGGTTACGTGGAGTACCTCTTCCAGGCGGACCCGACTGGGGTAGATGAGGTGGCACTGAACGAAATCGTTGGCCAGACCATGGAAGCGGGAGCCTGGGTCGTCCCAACCATGGTGCTTTGGGAGACGCTCTACTCGGTGGTCGACCTCGACCACCTCAATGCGTTTCCCGAACTCGTGTACGCCTCGCCGGCATCGCGGGCGTCCTGGGAGCAGCAATTTCGTCAGCGTACCATGGCCCCCCAGTTTGACTTGGCCCAGAACCGGCGAGTGATTGACGCGCGCATGCAGGTGCTGTCTGCCCTTCACAAGGCCGGGGCCGGAATCCTGATGGGCACCGATGCCCCGCAACAGTACTCCGTGCCGGGCTTCTCCCTCCATCGAGAAATGGAGCGCATGGTGGACGCGGGCATGAGCCCGTACGATGTCATCCGGACCGGCACAGTTAACGTTGGCACCTACTTCTCGGCTTGGGACACGTTTGGGCAGGTTGCCGAAGGAAACCGCGCGGATCTCATTCTCCTGACAGCCAATCCCTTAGAGTCCATCAGCAACGTGGCCAAGCGGGCGGGTGTGATGGTGCGGGGCACGTGGTACCCCGAGGCGGACATTCAGGAACGACTCGCGGCGATTGCGGCTTCCTACCGGCAGTAACCCGCGTCACGCGCCGATTGGGCGAGCGCGCCGAGCGTGACCTCAATGTCTTCTCTGGTGGTCCGAGGATTCGTCGGACAGAGTCGGATAACGTAGTTGCCTCGGAGCAGGGTGGAGCTGACCATGGCCACGCCGCTTTCCCTGAGTTGGCGCACCATCGCCGCATTCCACGCGTCCAGGCTATCAGCGGGACCGTCCTCGAATCGAAAGGTCAGTATGGCCATCGAAGGGGGCGTGACTAGCACCCACCCCGGCATCCCCGATAGGACGGTCTCGGCATGATCGGCCATGTCGAATGCGTGGTCGATGGCCTTTCCCACAGCGTTTGCGCCAAAGGTCTTGAGGGTCATCCAGAGACTCAGCGCCCGAAAGGAACGGGACAACTGCACGCCGTACTCGCAGAAATTGATTTCCTCGTCTTCGAGGCGGGTATCCACCATGTAATCGGGGTGGATGGCATAGGCCGAACGCAGGGCGATCGAATCGCGCACCAGCAGGCACCCGCATTCAAAAGGCTGGAACAGCCACTTGTGCGGATCCAGAGCAATGGAATCCGCCCGGGAAAGGCCCCGGAGCGCGGCCGTTGCACGATTCCCAAAAACCGCGGCTGCACCGTATGCCCCGTCCACGTGGAACCAGAGGTCTTCTCGATCGCAGATATCGGCGATTGCGCGCAGTGGATCGACCGCGCCCGTGTTTGTCGTGCCGGCGTTGGCCACGACACAGAACGGCGTCAATCCGGCGGCGCGATCGGCGCGCACCTGGTTGGAGAGCTGTTCCGGATCCAATCCCCGGGACGGATCGGCCGGTATCCTGCGCATCTGCGATTCCGGTAGGCCCAGCACCCGCAGCGCGCGCTCCACGGCAGAATGCGTCTGATCGCTGAAGTACACCACTCCGCGGGCGTCGTGGCTGCCTAGTTTCGCGTGTCGGGCCGCGCCAAGCGCGGTGAGGTTGGCCATTGACCCGCCGCTCACGAATAGACCGCCGCCATCCGGCGGGTAGCCGACGGCCTCTTTAAGCCAATCGATTACCGTCTGCTCGAGGCGCGCGGCACCGGATCCACCCAGCCAGGTCCCGGCGAAGACGTTATACCCGGCCGCCAGAGCGGCCCCCATCGCAGCCACGAAATTGCCCGGGCCCGGCACGAAAGCAAAGAACCTCGGGTGATCGACGTGGGAGATGTTGGCGAAGACATCTTTCTTCAGCCGGTTGACCAGTGCTTCGGGGTCAGTCCCGTTCAGGGGGAGCGCTTCGTCCAGCAGTTCATCCGCCGCCGAGCGGGAGAGCACTCTGCTCGCCGGCTGGTCGCGAATATCGGCGCGGTGCGTGACCAGGTGGTCGACCACCAGATTGCCAAGGCTTTCCATGGCTTCACGAGAAAGCTCAAGCATCGCCAGACTCAGTGATGACCTGGTCAAACTCCGTTTCGCCTGTTCGCAGCATCTCGCGAACATACGGTTTGCATAGACCGCACCCGGTCCCGAAATCGGCCACAACTTGCAGGTCCTCGAGGGTCGAACAACCAGCCTGGTCGGCCTGCTCTTTCAGCACCCTGAACGGGACACCCACGCAAATACATCGGTCTATACGCATCGTCTAGGTTCGAAGGTAGAGGCGTCTGCATCCGGCACCAATTGACTCGCCGCCGAGGAAATCGTTTTGGGGGAACGTTCACTGGCGGCCCGAACACGCGTCGAGCCTGCCGGGAACGTTCAGATCCAACAGTCGTGTTTCGCGCCATGTTTCGATTGTGCTGGCTCCTCTCTCTTCTGATCCTGCTCCTGGCCCCCACCGCCGAGGCCCAGGATACCGTGCACGTGAGTCTCTCGGAGGCCATCTCGCGGGCTGTCCGGATCAGCCCGGACATCGATATCCAGCGAGCCCGGGTCCGGTTCGCCGAGGCTCGCCGCGACCAGGCGGTGCGATCCCGTTTTCTAACGGACCTCAAGGCCACGTCCGCCCACGCCGTGGCACCGGGGCTCAACAACCCTAACGACACGCCTACGGACCGTCTTTATCTGGATCCGGATGTCCGGAACGACTGGGGGAATTTGGCGCCATTCAGCCGGGTCGACGTGGATCTGATTCAGCCGCTATGGACCTGGGGACAGCTGGGCCGAACCATCGATGCAGCCGAGGCCGGAATTGGTGTGGAGACTGGGGGTGTGGAGGTCAAGGAGTTAGAGGTGGCCCTTCGGACTGCGCGGCTTTACTACTCGGTGGTTCTGCTCAGCGCCATGGACAGTTTGACTGATGAGGCCGAGGAAGCGGTTGGCAGGGCCAAGCGTGAAGTAGAGCGGCTGCTCAATGAGGGGTCACCGGACGTCGGGGACGCCGACCTTTTCCAGGTCCAGATCACCGAGCAGGAGTTGCGGCGGCGCACCATCGAGGTCAGAGAAGAATCGCAGACTGCCCACTCGGGGCTCCGCCGGCAATTGATGCTGCCGGACCACACCGTGGTAACGGCAGAAGACCGCTTCCTGGAGCCGTTGATTTTGGCGCTCGACTCACTGGACATTTATCAGGGACTCGCTCTCCAGAATCGTCCAGAGTTTGCGCAGGCCGCTGCTGGCATTGTCGCCCGGACCGCTCTGGTTGACGTCGCCCGCTCGGACTACTACCCCAAGCTGGTCTGGGGAGTCCATGCCCACTATTCGGGGACGGTGGATCGTTTTCGCCAACGCAATCCGTACGTCGGGGACTCCTTTCTCTCGCGGTCGCTGGAGACCGGACTAGGGATGCGGCTTGAACTGAACTTTTCCCAGACGCGCGCCAAGGTCGAGCAGGCCAGAGCGAACCTCCAGGAGGTACGGTATCAGGAAACCGCCGCGCAGCAGTTGATCCTGCTCGAGGTAGAGCAAGCCTACCGCCGGGTGCGCATCCGACAGGCTTCGCTGGCCGCTGCCGAGGAGTCCTTCCGGATTGCCCGGGTATGGCTCCAGACCGAGTACGTCAACTTCGATTTGGATCTTGGTGACACGGACGACCTCATCAAGGCAGTGCAGGCAAAGCTGCAGTTGCAGGCCTCGCGTCATGAGGCGGTTTTCCAACTCAACATGGCCATTTTGGAACTTCACGCAGCCACTGGGCTGCTGGAACCGCTACTGGCACACTAGTTGAACTGGTTCATGGCGAACGCAAACTGAGCAATCGCACACCATGTCACGCATGCTACTGTCCCGAATTCTGAACACCGCTGCCGTTTTCCTGCTACTCATGGCCGGGAATGGGATCAGCCCGGGCATCTCCCAGGCACAGGCGCCCGATACCCAGATCAGAGCGCTTCTTGAGCAGCGCGATGCCTCAATCAAGGCACTCCTGGGCCCTAAGGGCTCCGAAGTGGCCGCTGCCAAGAAGGCTGAGTTGCGCACTGTGGTCAACGGCTTCCTGGACTTCGGCGAAATGGCCAAGGGTGCACTCGGTCCCCACTGGGCCGAGCTGAGCGCCGCGCAGCAGACCCACTTTGTGGACGTCTTCTCAGATATAGTGCGGAGCCAGTCCCTTGCCAACCTTGATCCCTATCGGGCTGCGGTCACCTACACGTCGATCACTGTCAACGATGCCGCCGCTGACGTGGTGACCTCCACGGTCATCAAGGACGTTCCGATGGTGGTTGCCTACAAACTGGTCCAGAAGGCCGACACATGGGTGGCCACTGACATCATTCTGGACGAGGTGAGCACGGTTGAGGGGTACTCCAGGTCATTTCGTACCATGATCCGCAAGCGCGGATTCGACACCCTCATGGAGCGCCTGGAAAAGCGTCGCGACGACATGGCAACCGATTAGACCTTATGGCAACCGATTAGACCTTGACCCGACTCACATCGCTCCTTCAGAGCGATCAGGTCAAACGGGTTCTGCCGTGGGCTGGTCGGCTCATGACACTGGCCGTCGTGGTTTACCTGGTCTACCGACTGGGGCAACTGGGATGGAATGATCTACTGGCGGCGCTGCCAACGTCGCCTTGGTTCTATGCGCTGTTTCTGGTGATCTACCTGACCCAGCCGCTGGCAGAACTGATCACCTATCGTCAGATCTGGCCAGTGCCCTCATGGACCGGGCTTCGAGCCCTGATCCGAAAGCGGGTTTTCAACGAGGAGATGGCGGGCTATTCGGGAGAAGTGTACTTCTTCTGGTGGCTTTACAAGAAGCTCGGCGTCGCGAGGGATGAGGCATTTCGGGCCGTCCGGGACGTCAATATCCTGTCTTCTGTGGCCTCAATGACCACGGCAGCCGCTCTTCTGGCCATCCTAGGCGGGAGTGGGATTCTCGAGCTGAACAAAATATTCGGCGATGTCTCCCAGGCGCAGATCCTGATCGGCCTCGGACTGACGATTGCATTGGGGGTGGTCCTCTACCAGTTCCGCACCTACCTCTTTGCCCTTCCAAAGCCCACCGCCTATCGGATTCTGGGGATCCACTACAGCCGACTCATTGTGGTCAACGGCCTGTTCGTGGTCCAATGGAGCGTGGGAGTGCCCGACATCGGGCTCGCGGTCTGGCTGACTTATCTCTGCCTGCTCATCGTCCTCAACCGCGTCCCCTTTCTGCCCAGCAAGGACTTGTTCTTCCTGAGTCTGGGGATGGGACTGTCCGATTCGCTGGGCCAGGCTACCACGGCCATCGCGGGCATGCTGCTGGTGAGCAGCGTACTGGTTCGAACCACGAATTTCGGCCTCTATCTCGCTACGCACTTCAGCGACGAGCCGGATTTCAAGCCCGCCGGGTCCGTGTTTGACGCCGCGGACCAGGAGCCGGGCCATGCGGCCGAGCCTGAAGTTGCGGCTGCCGCGGCAGTCTCGATGAGGGTCCTCGTCTGGGCAACAACATTTGGAGCTGATCTCTGGAGTCTCACTAGGTATCTGGATCAGTTGCCTGGGGTAACCCTCCGGGTGGTCATGGACGACCCGAATACTTTCCTCAGACAGGGAGTCGCCAAGCTCTTCCCACTGAAGGCGGAGATCGTGAAGCGGCGGTGGTACCACCACCTACCCTCCAGAAAGTGGGATCTTACGATTATCGACAATCGGATTCCCTTTTTCAGGACTTCAAAGAGGGCCCTGATTCTGTGGCACGGCTTCGGCTGGAAGGGGCCCAACGATGAAAAGGAATTCTGGCTGCTCCATCTCACGCTGAAGCGCACCTGGGACGATATCCGGAAGCCGTCACGGAATCTGATCTGGCAGGCCTTCGGGCCTTGGGACTTCAAGCACCGAACCGAGGTGAGCGCGGTTCATCCAGACAACTGTATTCAGCTCGGCTCCGCGAGCCATGACGATCTGGTCGAGCCGCTGGACAGGAATCTGGCGCAGCCCTATTACCCGTTCGATGTGGTCAACCGGAAGACGGTTCTCATCGCCCCAACCTGGCACTACGGCGAAGTATTCGCGCACTGGGGCAAGGATTCGGACCTTTTCGGGCGCCTCCTGGAGAGAGTCGACAGTCATGGTGCCAACGCCATCATTCGGCTCCACGACTCCTACCGGTTTGATGCCGCCTACCGGGAGTTTCTGGATCGTCTCACGGCACGTTTTCCGAATGTCTGCCTGAAGTTCAAGGACACCTCTCCGGATAATTATCTAGACCTGCAGGTCTCCGATGTTCTTATAACCAACTTCAGTAGCATTGCGAACCTGTTCTACGCGACGGGCAGGCCAACCATACACGTGTACCCGGTTCGCTCGGCGGATGAGGCTTTTATCTGGCGCCAGCTCAGGTGGACGGGCGTCCGCGAAAAACACCTGGAGAAGGCCCGGTATATCTGGAAGTTGCCCCCTGAGGAACACGGAGGCCTTCTTGCCCGCAATTTCGACGACCTACTGGATCAGATCGACAAGGCTCTGGTTGACCCGGATTGTTGCGGTGTGGTCGCTCGTGAGTTCCTGGATCGGCATATGCTCGGTGCCGATGGGCACAACCGGGATCGGATCTGGGAAGCCATGCAACGACTGGCTGGCGACAAGCAACACGTATCCCTTGCTACCGAGGTTGGGCCGGTCCTGCAGGAGGCCTGACCGGTCTGTTGGCTGTGACTTCCTCTGTGGTTCGCAGCCTTGAGCGGGGGATCCGTAGATTGCGCATTGTGAGGAGCGAAGCACTCTCTCCTCCGTCCTGAAATTCAGTCTCTTCGTCTATATGTCCGCTTTCGCCACCACTCCGGCAGACTCAGGAAAACTTCTAGTCCTGACGCCAGGACTCGGGGCCGTTTCGACCACGTTTATGGCCGGTGTTGAGGCCGTGCGCAGGGGTCTTGCATCTCCTATCGGCTCGCTGAGCCAAATGCAGACCATCCGCATCGGGCCACGCTCTGAGGGCCGGAACCCCTTCATCCGGGATCTGCTGGACCTGGCGCCCCTGGAGAGCATCGAATTTGGTGCCTGGGACGTGTTTCCGGACAACGCCTACGAGGCTGCGGTCAGGGCTAAGGTGCTTCGATCGGAGCATCTGGACGGCGTAAAGGATTACCTGTCGACCATCAAGCCGATGTCGGCGGCCTTCGACCAGAAGTACGTCAAGCGACTCGACGGTCCCAACGTTAAGAAGGCGGCCAACAAGTTTGAGCTCGCAGAGATGCTCAGGGCAGACATCCGGCATCGGATGGCGGAAGTCGGAGCGAATCGTGCGGTCATGGTCTGGTGTGGCTCTACCGAAATCTATCTCAAGCCCGCCCCCTGCCACGACAACATTGACGCCTTCCGCAAGGGACTGAAGGAGGATGACGAGGCCATCTCCCCGTCCCAGCTATATGCCTACGCGGCCATTATGGAGGGGGTGCCCTACGCCAACGGCGCGCCAAACCTCTCGGCTGACGTTCCTGCCCTAGAGCAGCTGGCTCTTGAGAATGGTGTCCCGATCGCCGGAAAGGACTTCAAGACCGGCCAGACACTGATGAAGACCATCCTGGCTCCTGGCATGAAGGCCCGGATGCTCGGAATTGCCGGCTGGTTCTCTACCAACATTCTTGGAAACCGAGATGGTGAGATTCTGGACGACGAGTCCAGCTTTCGAGCCAAGGAGGTGACCAAGGCCGCGGTCCTGGACACCCTTCTGCAGCCGGAAATCTATCCGGAGCTTTATGGCAATCTGTACCACAAGGTGCGGATCAACTATTACCCGCCGCGCGGCGACGAGAAGGAAGGCTGGGACAACATTGACATCTTTGGCTGGATGGGCTATCCCATGCAGATCAAGGTTGATTTCCTGTGTCGCGACTCGATCCTTGCTGCACCCATTGTGCTCGACCTGGCTCTCTTCCTTGACCTGGCGGGCCGTTCAGGTCGATCCGGTATTCAGGAATGGCTGTCCTTCTACTTCAAGGGGCCGCATGTGGGCGAAGGACACGTGCAGGAGCATGACCTTTTCATCCAGCACTTCCGCCTGAAGAACACGCTTCGTGTGATTGCCGGCCACGAGCCAGTGACCCACCTCTCCGAGAACTACGAGCCCCATCACGACGCCCCGTGAGTGAGATGCCGGGAAAGGTAGGCGTGATTCTCGCTGCCGGATTCGGGTCGCGACTCGCCTCGGATGATTCGGGCAATCAGCCTAAGCCGCTGATTAGAGTCGGTGGAATGCCGCTGATTCTCCGAGCCGTCAGAGGATTGACCCTCTCAGGATGCCGGGAAGTGGTCATCGTGCTCGGTTTTGAGTCTGAGGGAATCCAGTCTGCGCTGGAGAGCGAGTACACAGGGTCCGTTCCCCTCCGCTTCGTATTGAACGAGCGTTTTGATCTCCAAAACGGCGTTTCCGTTCTCGCGGCAACCCCTCACATCCGGGACACGTTCCTGTTGGTGATGGCCGATCACGTGGTTGGAGACGATGTGATGAAGCTGGCTGGAGCCCATGCGCCTGTGGACGGGGGGGCCACCCTACTGGTCGACTACAATATTGACTCGGTCTTCGATCTGGACGACGCCACTAAGGTGCTGGAATCCGACAACCGAATCACCTCGATCGGGAAGACCATCGAGCAGTACAACTGCATCGATACGGGAGTTTTCGTCTGTACGAGGGGTCTCCTCTCCGCACTTGAGGTGCATTTCGCGGCGCATGGGGACGTCTCCCTCTCAGACGGAGTCCAGACACTGGCCGCCAGCGGCCGGATGAGGACACTGGATATCGGCGACGGGTTCTGGCAGGATGTCGACACGCCCGAGATGCTTGCCCATGCCGAGCGCAGCCTGAAAGCCAAGGACGACTGAGGGCTGGGCTTCCCTGGTGTCGACTGGCCACCGGCCGCTCCCGCGTCTTTTACGGAACGGTCATTGCGAGTTCAAGACGCGTATCCCGCCTCGTTACTTTTCCCGACGGCGGAACACTTCCTCACGAGGATATTTTCCGGTTCATGCGTCTGACAACCTACGCCTTCCTGCTTGCCGGGGTTATTTGTGTTCAACTCCCCGGCCTTGCCTCAGGACAGGCATCGTCTACGTGTCTGGACGGTCGGGCGTGCTCGATCCTCGAGGACTTCGAACGTTTTACGGACGGCGGCTTGCCGACCGGCTGGTACACCTACCAGGATCGCAAAGATGTGCAGCCCGTCACCGGCTTGCTGCAGACGGACTTGGAGCGCTTCACGGTCATGCAGGAAGGGGGCAACAAGTTTGTCCGGGCGACCGTCCGCGACAATGCGCACAGGATCATCCTCCGGGGCGGCGACGGCATGGACTGGGACGTTTCGGAGCAGCCCGTTCTTAGTTGGCGATGGCGCGCACACGAACTCCCGGTCGGCGCCAGGGAAGATCGATCGAAGCTCAACGACACTGGCGCGGCCGTGTATGTCCTCTTTGACCAGGACTGGCTAGGGCGTCCTCGCGGTATCAAGTATTCGTACAGTTCGACGATGCCAGCGGGCTACACAGATTCGTATGGCGCGCTCAAGCTGCTCGTGGTCTCCTCGTGGGGAGAAGACGGCCTCGGGCATTGGATTCAGCATCAACGCAATGTCAGGGAGGATTTCGAGCGCCTCTTTGGAAGGCAGCCTCCCGACAAGCCGACGGCCGTTTTCCTATGGAGTGATTCGGATTCAGTCGATGGAGTAGCCGTCGTGGACTTTGACGACCTTCAGGTCAGCCGGAGACCCTAAGGCGGGCCGACGGAGACTAGTTGTCACCGGGCCAGTTGCCCTAGATAGTGCAACTTGTCCGCGTACCGACCGGCCAGGAGGAGGGCAGCCAAGAGGAGGGGAACGATTGGCGCGGACAGCCAGAGTAGCGTAACTCCAAGGGGACGCAATCGAAGCACGCGTGAGGCGTCCAGATTGGTTCGAACAGTACTCCAGACTCCGGTTGCCAGTACCCAAACGACAGAAAGTCGCGCCGCCGCGTCGCCCCATGACCCTGCCGCCACCAGCATGACCACAGGGAGCGTTGCAAGGACCGGCCATCGAGGCCAGATCGACAGCGTCATGACCTGCGAGAAGGTGCCTCCGCTGGTTCGCGCCGCCAACAAGTACCAGACAATCATCCAAAGAAGGACGACTAGGAGCGCCAACAGCGCGATCAGTAGGCTGAGCATGACGGGGCTTTCCATGAGGGAATTAAGGACTGCGCGCGTCCCTTCACCGGACCAACTCCATAGCGCGGCGTAGGCGCGGTGATCGGCGTAGCTGCGAAGCGCCCGCTCACCCACCATCCCGAAGAGCAGACTCACGCACAAGAGGACGGTGACATTGGAGACTGTGAGGTCATCTCGATTGTCTGCGACCGTCCTACGGTAGATGCCGTGAGCGGCAAAGTAGCGTCCCGACATTGACCTGAACCTCGGGGACTGGGCGTAGACTAGCAGCAGCGCCAGCACCATGGTCCAACCGGCAAGAACATAGCCGTTAGCAGGGCTGGCGGGGGGCAATGGGACCGGGCGAGGGAAAGCCCGCTGTGACCGGCGGGCGGCACCCTCCACCACGGCCAGAGCGGGGCGGGAAGACCCGTCGTCGCGGTGAAGTCCCCAGTTGCCTCTACCTGGCCGCGCGGCGAAGGCAGTCGGGTCCGGCGCGTCTGCCCATCGATAGATAAAGGTCCAGACTCCGCTCGAGAGGCGGTCTGGTAGGCGGTTCGCGAAGTACTCCGTCTGTTCTGCGCCCTCTGTTTCCAGCATGGTCCGTCCCGAGTTCACGGCGAAGCTTATCTCGCCTGACTGAGTTCCTGGGATGGTACGGCTGCGATCCTCGCGGAGGAAAATCAGATCGACGCTACCGGGACAGGATTCGTCCGCCTCAAACTCGGATACGATGTAGGTGTGGAGTGAATCGGCGGCGGCCGCGGACATCTCGCCTAGCAGCCTGCATGTCTCGGGATTGAAGGTGTCCGGCGCGTAGGCGAGCCCGAGCGCGTAAACTCTGCCACCCTCCCGAATTCGATCCACGTGTCGAAGTATGTAGGCCAGTGAGTCGGCCAAGGATGGCGCCGTAGCGTATCTCACAGGCAGCTCCTGGAATACCAGAATGCCCAGCGTATCGGCAAGATCAAAGAGCGGACCGTCCTCCCATATGTTGGTCCGGATTGCCCGCACGCCTAGATCGGCCATGGCGCGGAGGTCGGCGGCTGCCCGGATGGGATCCACAGGTTTCTCCCAGACCATTCCCAGACCCGGACCCCGCGGGGCCACGGAAGACAGCTCCAACGCTCGCCCCTGTCCGGATAGCCGTGTAGCCCGACCGAATTCCGCTGGTACAGGCTGGCCCGCGACAGGGCCGATGGCAGCAGCCCAGAGGCATATCAGCAGCGGTATTATGCGAGTTCCACACATGGACGAGAAGGTACTAATCAGATCGGGATACCCTGTTCAGCGCCTTCTCGAAGAAGAGGCGCATCGTCCGCGACCTGTCCGTGCACCGCGCGCCGGCTAGGCTCCGAGCAGGCGACAAGCGCAGTGGCGACCAGTAGTAGCCCGAGGATTCTATTCATGTGTCTCGTGAGAGAAGCGACTTCCGAGTGACAGGGAGTTGGTCGGGACTATGCTGGAACGCTCCGCAGTTCTTTCGTTCTCCGGCTCTACGCTTGCGGATCCAAACAACGCGAGCCACGCCCCTTTTTGGGGACGCGGCTCACGTTGACCGAACCTTATAAAACCTGCTAGCCGACAGCCCGCGGCATTGTCCCGGATTTGCTCAGGATCCGGATGCAGGTTCAGGCAGGTAAAGTGTCCCCGCGTACGATGGCGCACGCCGGGACACAATGCGGATAGGCTAATCCAGCATTTTGCGAAGAAACGCGGGCATTTCTTCCTTCTCTGTAGAGACGGGATGGCTTCGCTTGTCCATGTCTTCCACGTTCAGGCGACGGACCCGCGAAGAGGGTGCTCCGTCACCCGCTGTCTTTCCCGGCGGCTCCACAGACAGGGATGCCGTTCGGCGCTGATAGGCCGGCATGTCCAGTTTCTGCAGGGCTTCCTCGCCCTTGTACTGGATAACCGGGCCGACCTCATCAATTGGCACGGTGCGACTCCGATCGCCAACCTGAGAAATCGACTTTCCGGTGGTGTCGAATCCCGTCGCAATAACCGTGATGCGCAGCTCGTCCCCCATCTCCTCGTCGATGACGGTACCGAAGATCACCTCGACATCCTCGCCAGCCTCGCGCTGAATGATGCTCGTGGCTGCGGTCGCTTCCCGGATGCCAAGTGACTTTCCGGCCGTGATGTTGACCAGCACATTTCGTGCTCCGTGAATGGAAAGGCCGTCCAGGAGCGGACTCGAAAGGGCCTCGGAGGCCGCCTTTTCGGCCCGGCTGTCGCCGGCTGCCATGGCGGCGCCCATCAGCGCGGTGCCGCCTTCTTTCATCGTGGTGCGAACGTCCGCAAAGTCCAGATTGATGAGACCATGGACCGTGATCAAGTCACTGATGCCGCGCGTGGCGTTGTAGAGCACCTCATCGGCCTTGGCAAAGGCGTCCATCAAGGTGGTGTTCACGTCGGACATGTCGAGGAGCCGCTCATTTGGGATAATGATGAGGGTATCGACGTTTTCCTTTAGCAGCTGGATGCCAGTCTCAGCGGCTTGGTGCCGCCGCCTGCCCTCGCAGTCAAACGGCTTGGTGACGATGGCAACTGACAGGACCCCCAGTTCCTTGGCGATGGCAGCGACAATCGGCGCGCCTCCCGTCCCGGTACCACCGCCCATTCCAGCGGTGATAAAGATCATGTCGAAGCCCTTGAGCATCTCGGTCAGGTCTTCCCGAGTTTCCTCAACGGCGTGTGCGCCCACCGCAGGGCGAGCTCCCGCGCCGAGGCCCTTGGTCAGGTCTCTGCCGGCCTGAAGTTTGGTGGGCGCGAGGTTCACTGAAAGCGCCTGCGAGTCTGTGTTGATTGCGAAGAACTCCACCCCGTGGATGCCCTTTGCGATCATGTTGTTGACGGCGTTTCCACCGCCGCCTCCGACGCCGACGACGGCGATTTTGGCCTCGTCATTTTGCGCATCATCGAACGCAAAGTGTGAGCTGAAACTGTGGTCCATGGTATCCTCCAATGGGGGTTTGGGCTGTATCGATTGAGCGGCCGGAACGCACGCTCACAGAACCCGGCGAGCAACCGGATTCTTAGGGGTTATGGTTAGAAAGGGGTGATTAGAGTTCGTCGAACCAGGTCTTCATTCGATTCGCAATGCGGCCCACCAGGCGTTCGCCTTCAAGTTCGGGCTGCTTGGAATCACGTGATACCATGTCTGATCGGAAGGGCGTCCCGCCAATCATCTCAGGACGCAATCCGTAGAGGACCAGGCCGACGGCCGTGGCAAACTTCGGATCGCTGACTTCTTTGACCATGCCTCCGGCGAGGCCCATGGGCTTGCCGAGTCTGGCCTCGAATCCGAGGATTTCGGATGCTAGAGCTGCGGTGCCGGCCACCAGCGATCCGCCTCCGGTCAGGACGACACCTGCTGACAGGTGGCGACCGTATCCGGAGCGTTTGATTTCGATGGCGGCAATCTCCAGGATTTCTTCCATCCTGGGCTGAATGATCTGGGCGAGCGTGGATCGGCCGACCAGCTTCTCGCCGCGACCTCCGATGCCGGTGATGGCAATCTGCTCGTCTTCGGCAACCAGATCCACCATGGCCGTGCCATAGGTACACTTTAGCCGTTCCGCCTGATCGCGCATGAGGCCCAGGCCCTTCCGGACGTCGTCGGTGACCTTGTTGCCAGCCACGGCAATCACGGCCGTGTGGCGGATGGTGTTGTCCTCGAACACGGCGATGTCCGTGGTGCCACCGCCGATGTCTATCAGTGCCACCCCGACTTCCTTCTCATCGGGATGAAGCACGGCAAACGAGGAGCCCAGCGGTTCGAGGACAATGTCGGCCACTTCATAGCCGGCCTTCTCGATGCAGCGGTAGATGTTCTTCGCGGCCGAGACCAGTCCTGTGATAATGTGGACGTTTGCTTCGAGGCGCACGCCCGACATGCCAACGGGGTCCGCGACCCCATCTTGGCCATCGACAATGAACTCCTGCGGGATGACGTGCAGTATTTCCCGGTCAGCAGGCATCGCCACGTGCGTGGTGTCCTCCAGGAGGCGCTGGACATCGCCCTCGGTTATTTCACCGTCGCGGTTCGAGATGGTGACCACACCTCGGCTCTGGAAACTCTGGACGTGATCGCCGGCAATGCCGGCAATCACACTGTTGACCTTTACGCCGGCCATGCGCTCGGCTTCGCCGACCGCAACCCGGACGGCTGCAACCGTCTTGTCAATGTTGACCACGACGCCGCGGTTCAGCCCGTCGGACTCCGCCATGCCCACGCCGAGCACGTTAATGCGGTCCAACTCATCCGTCGTGGCGACAACGGCACAGACCTTGGTCGTTCCGATGTCCAGGCCGACTACAATATGATCGTTCAACTCCTCCATGGGGTCCTCAGCGGGTTTCATGCACGTACCCGGGTCACGACCTGTCCGTCAAAGCGGAGGTCTACCCAGTCGTATTGTGTTTCTGGTCTCGCCAGCACGGCCTGCATCCAAAAGGACTGCAGCCGGTCTAGCTTCTCTTCAAAGTGATCTCTTCCTAGCCGCACTCGAATCGACTGACCCGAGGGTGAGACGGCTGTGAAAATGTCTATCTCGCCTGCGTTCGTCTCGTGGATCTCGGAAAGCAGGGCGTTCCCGAACTCTTCCAAACCTGGGAGAAGGGCGACGAACGCGCGGAGTGCCGGGCTACTGACAGGCACTACAGGGTGGTAGGGCTCGGCCACGTTTCGGACGATGGGCACGTCAACCACAAGGCCGCGATCCACCGGCATCCGGTAGCCGGCCGCATCGATGTAGTAGGCCGGTCTGCCGCCTCTGTCCAGGGCGAGCGCTACCGGATCCCGCTCTACAACAGAGATCACCAGTGTCCCGGTCGGCTGCCTGGACGCGGATGCCGCGCCGACCCAAGGGTGTCGCCGAACTCGGTCAGCTACGATGGCGGGTGAGATGTCCATCAAGGAGGCCCCAAGGTGAACGCCCGAGAGTTCGAGAATCGCGGCGGAGTCCGCTTGCACGGCACCCCGAATGGCAATGTCATCAATGGGCACGCCGTCAAGCCATCGCCATCCCAGAAAGGCCAGAAACGCGACCGCCGCGATGCCCAAAGCCGAAGCTAGCAATCGTTTCATAGGGCACCCTCCGCGGCAGCGGCTTCAACCCGCTCCATCAGTTCTCGCGAGGATCGCCAGATGTCTCCGGCGCCCATGGCAACTACAACATCGCCTGGCTTGAGAAGGTCTGTCACGTAGGCGGCCAGGTCGGCCCGTTCCGGTACGTAGTGCACCACGCGGTGTCCGTAGGACTCGGCCAGTTGGGCAAGGGTCGCGCCCGAAATTTGATCCTGCGAAACTTCGCGCGCGCCGTAGATCTCCGTAAGGACCAGGACATCCGCATCGAAGAATGCCCGCGCAAAGCCCTCCTTGAAGTCCGCGGTGCGTGAGTAGAGATGCGGCTGAAAGACGGCCACGATGCGCCGGTCCGGCCAAGACGAGACAGCCGCCTCCAGGGTGGCCAGTATCTCGGTCGGGTGGTGCGCATAGTCATCCACCACCAGGACATCACCGGCCTCCCCGAGGACATGTAGGCGTCGCTGAACTCCTGAGAATCGCACGAGGCCTGCTGCGATCTCCTCGAAGGGCATCTCCAGCTCCAGTCCGACCGTGATGGCGGCCAGAGCGTTCAGCACGTTGTGGTGTCCTGGGATGGGGAGTACGGCGCGGCCCAGGGTCTTGCCGTGGTGCACCACGTCAAAGCTCATGGTGAGTCCTTCTTGCTCGATCCTTGCCGCCCGCACATCGGCCTGCCGACGAGTGCCGTAGGTCACGACACGGCGGTCTATGCGGCTGATGATTCGCTGAACATTGTCGTCGTCCAGGCACACGATGGTGGCGCCGAAGAAGGGCACCGAGTTCGCGTACTGGACGAAGCAGTTCAGGAGATCGTCCAGGTCCTCGTAGATGTCGAGGTGGTCCTCCTCAATATTCGTAATTACCGCCATCGATGGCGTCAGCCGCAGGAAAGTCCGGTCGTACTCATCGGCCTCAACAATGATGATCTCGCCTTCCCCGGCAACAGCGTTGGAGCCGAATACCGAGACCTTGCCGCCCACTATGATGGTCGGGTCAAAGCCACCCTCACCAACCACCAGGCCGGCCATCGAGGTTGTCGTGGTTTTGCCGTGTGTGCCGGCAATCCCAATGCCGAACTTGGTCCGCATGAGCTCCGCCAGCATGACGGATCGGTTGATTAGCGGTATGCGCCTGCTAAGAGCTTCCCGGGTCTCCGGGTTTGTGTCGGGGTCTACAGCCGAGGAGTACACCACCACCTGAACGTCACCGACGTTCGCGGCATGGTGACCCTCGTGGATGACGGCCCCTAGGCTGATCAGGTGCTCGGTGACGTCAGACAGCGTCAGATCAGAGCCTGAGACCTCGAACCCGCGACGAAGGAGCACTTCGGCAATGGAGCTCATTCCGATGCCTCCGATGCCCACCATGTGGACCCGACGATAGCGGGTGAAACCGGGTAGTCCGCGTGGTGCACTCATGCCGCCGCCCTCCGATTCGCAAATTGGATGATTGACGCCGCAATGCGCTCTGCCGCATCACTGATGCTGTTGGCCCTTGCCTTCGCGCCCATTGTTTCCAGCAGGCCGGGGTTACTCACCAACGCCCCCGTCCGCGATACCCAAGCTTCCCGCATCTCAGCCTCAGGCAGCAGCACCGCGGCACCTGCCTCAACCAGACTTCGGGCATTGTGAGTCTGATGATCCTCCGCCACGTTGGGCGACGGAATCAGGATGGATGGAGTGCCCGTGACCAACAGCTCCGCGCAGGTGCTGGCCCCAGAGCGGCACAGTGCGAGGTCCGAAGCGGCGTATGCCGATGGCATGTCGTGCAGGTACTCCAGAATCCTTACGCGAGGATTAGAGGGGGCCGAAGCCATCACTCGCTCGTAGTACCTAGGCCCGGTTTGCCAGATAAGGTGGGCGTCGGTTTTCTCCAGGAAGTCCTCGATACCCTCCAGGAGGGCCTCGTTCATGGCCTGGCTTCCGCCAGATCCGCCAAAGGACAGCACCACCCGAGCATCCTGCGGGAGACCCAGTGTTTCGCGTGCGGCCTTCCGGTCTAGATCCATCATTTCTGCCCGCACAGGATTTCCCGAGAGGACGGCGCGGCCCTCAGAAAACGCCTCGACGGCTTCAGGGAATGCGATGTGAACCTGCCCTGCCACCTTGCCGAGCAACCGGTTGGTTATTCCGGCAAATGCGTTCTGCTCCTGTAAGATGAGCGGACGACCCCGCAGCCAAGCCGCCAGGCCCACCGGTCCGGAGACAAAGCCGCCGGCGCCAAACACCACATCGGCATCGAACTCCTTTACCAACCGCATGCTCTGACTCACGCCTCGGACCAGCTTGAAAGGGACCTTCAGGTTCGCGGCTTTTGATGTGCGGTTGAACGCGACAGCCGTGATCGGATAGATGGGATACCCGGCCCGTGGCACGGCTTCCCATTCGATGCGATCTACCGTTCCCGCAAAGGCAACGGAAGACTCCGGCACCTGCCGCTTGACGGCATCGGCCACCGCAATCGCCGGGTAGACATGCCCCCCGGTTCCTCCTGCTGCAATCAATATGCGGGCCGGTCGGCTCATCGCAGTTGCCTCGATATGTTCAGCAGCATGCCGACCATTGCGCCACTGACCAGCATGGAGGTACCGCCGTAGGACACGAATGGAAGCGGCAGTCCCGTCACGGGCAAGAGTCCGCTTGCCACGCCGGCATTCGCAAAACCGTAGATGGCAATGGCCGAAGTGAGTCCCACGGCTAGGAAGAGGCCCAATGGGTCGGGGGCGTGTCGGGCGATTCGAAGGAATCCTCGGAAGAGGAAGGCCATCAGTAGCGCTAGCACCCCCAGGGCCCCGGCCGCTCCGTATTCCTCGGCGATGATGGCGAAAATGAAGTCGTTGTAGGCCTCGGGTAGGAAGTTGCGCTGGGTGCTCTTCCCCGGGCCCTTTCCGGTCAAGCCGCCCATGGCTATGGCGATTTTGGCCTGTCTGGCCTGATAGCCTTCCCCCTTATCCGAGTTCACATCCTCCCCGGATGTGTTGGGAAACATCTTCACGCCGACAAACGCCTCGACTCTCGCCGCCCTTTCCGGGGAGGTGAGAAGCAGCCCGTAACCCAGCGTCAGCACGATCCCGGCAACGGCCAGTAGTTGCCATATTTTGACCCTGGCCACAAAACCCATCGTTCCTACCGCTGTCAAGACCACCAGAGCGGTGGACAGGTCCTCCATACCAATGAGAGCGCCCGTCACGATCATCCAAAACAGAAGCGGCGCAAAGGCCCGGCTAAAGGATCCTATGTAGGTCTGTTTCTTGGCCAGCATCCACGCGGCGTACAGAATCAGGCTAACCCGCGCCAGGTCGGAGGGCTGAAACCTGAGAGGGCCGAGATCCAGCCATCGGGTCGCACCGCCACTGGCGACACCGGCAATCTTGACTACCACCAGTAGCCCCAGACTCCCAATCAGTAACACCTTCCCGAATCGCGCGATCACGCGGTAGTCGATAAACGAAACCACCGCCATCACACCCAGAGCCAGCCCGACCCGCATGACGTGTCCAGCCAACAGACCGCTGGTGTCGCCGCCGGCCTTGGTATCGGCTAGGTACGAAATCGCACTGTACACAGCCACGACGCCCACCGCCGAGAGGGCAAGGGTCACCAGGACAACATATTTGTCTAGCGGATCTCGAACGAGTATGGTGCTCAGAATCGCGCGCACTACAGGTTGTTCACCAGTCTTTTGAAGGCGTTGCCGCGCTGTTCGTAGTTGTCGAACTGGTCGAAAGACGCACAGGCCGGACTCAACAGGACGATGTCGCCGTCGGCCGCTTCTTCAGTGGCCAATTCCACAGCCTCCTCCAGGTCCCGGGCTCGCAGCGTGCGTCCGGCAGCGTCACCCAACGCCTCCGAGATCAATCCTGCCGCTTCGCCGAAACAGACGAGCGTCTTGACCTTCTGGGCCACAAGCGGGTGGAGAGGCGCATAGTCATTCCCCTTGTCCCGCCCCCCAGCGAGCAAAACTACCGGGTCCCGCATGCTCTCTAGCGCATACCAGACGGCGTTTACGTTGGTAGCCTTTGAGTCGTTGATATATCGCACACCGTGGGCCTCGCGAACGGGCTCCAATCTGTGTGGCACGCCTTCGAACGTGGCGAGGCTTTCGCGCACCACATCACTGCGCACCTCCATGACCCTTGCGGCCACGGCAGCTGCCAGTGAGTTGTAGAGGTTGTGCTTGCCTCGGAGAGCCAGTTGCTCCGTCTCCATAAGGGGTTCGTCTTTGCCGTCGAGGCAGAGGTGAATAGTGTCGTTCCGGACGTAGGCAGCCCCGGATGTGTCGGTCAGGGAAATGCCGAGTCGCTCCAGATCTGGCGTCCGATAGGCCAGATCCTCCAGGAGCGGATCGTCCAGGTTGTAGATCAGTGTGTCTCCGCGGCCCTGGTAGGCACAGAGACGAAACTTTGCTTCTGCGTATCGGGCCATGCTCCCGCCGTAGCGATCCAGGTGGTCCGGCGTGATGTTCAGCAGAATGGAAACCCGCGGGCGGAATGTTGCCGTGTGCTCCAGCTGGAAGCTTGAGACCTCCAGAACCACCACATCCTCGGGAGCGACCCGGTCGACGATGGAGGCAAACGGAAGACCGATGTTGCCCGCCACCCAGGTCTTGCGACCGGACTGCGATAGAACATGTCCAGTGAGCGAGGTTGTCGTGGTCTTGCCGTTCGAGCCCGTGATGCCAATCACCGGGGCCGTGCAGAACCAGGAGGCCACCTCGATCTCGGAATAGATGGGGATGGAGGCGCTTCGGGCCTGCACAAGCAGGTCTGCACTTGGTGGTACGCCCGGGCTGGTGACCAGGAAGTCGGCATCCAGTCCAGTTGCCGTGTGGCCGCCAAATTCGTAGGAGACACCCAGATCCCGGAGTTCGTTCTCGTCCTCGGCCGAGATTCTCCCCGACTCGGTCACGAAGACCTGGGAGCCGTAGGTGTTCAGCAGCCGCGCTGCAGCCAGACCGCTTCGAGCCGCACCGACTACGGTGGCCCTGGAACCTCGGACGCTATGTCGTGGCCCCAGACTCATCG